>CAMBPO010000052.1 GCA_945869725.1 Klebsiella pneumoniae | reverse complement strand
GATGATGATCAGGACACCATGGCCGGCAACCCTGAACTGAGTCCGGAAGAAAGTATCCGCACCGAAATCACGCTGGATTACCGCTTGCCCGGTGATGCAGGCACCCTCAATACGCGCTTGTTTCATTACGACTTTGACAACAAGATAGGCCGTATTGATATTTCCCAATCGATCAATAACCTACAATCCACCAACGGCAATGTGGGCCCGGCGGTGGCGTACGGCCTGATCAGCAATGCCAGTATACGCCTGGGTTTTATCGGCTTGCCGCGCGGACTACTGACCGCCGCACTGACCATGCAAAATGCCAGTTACGAGAATAATACCTTCGCCCCCGTCGACATGCGCTTTCCACCCTATGATCGCGGCAGTCTGCGCGTGGGCTATCGGCACGATCTGCCGGAGTACAACATGAGTTACGGCGTCACCTACAATGCACGGGCTCATGATGGCCGCTACATTTATGAAAACGACAGCCGCCTGACCTGGATCATCCCCACCAACCTCAGCGCGTTTGTGGAGATGGTGGGTTTTGCGGGACTGACCTACCGCCTTGAAGGCAGCAATCTGGCCGACTTCGAAGCCTGTGCCTTGCGCCGCCGTTATGATGGATACATCCGCGATGGTGTCATCAAGGAAATCGAGCGCAATTGTTCAGTTACTGGCAGTCAGTTTGCGCTGAAGGTGCGGGGGACGTTTTGAGGTTAAAGGAGCCTCAGTGTCAGGCAATGAGGCTCCCCTTACCAACGCTCATATCATTTTAAGACACGAACGGTTGTACTCGAGATTAACTTCTTTTGAACTCCATTGTGCAAGAAGTTCGCACTGACCGTCAGCAGCACTTCATTACCTGAAGGGATGTTATTGTCTATCAGCCCCTTATCAAAGGTCAGAAGCATTGTACTGCCATCAGCTGATGTAGTAGCAGTCGCAGCGCTGAACAGTTGCGGGGTTAGTGGCGTTTTCAACTTCACACTTTCAACATCATCGAGAACGTACCCGGCCGGCAATTCGAAGCTAGCCGCGACCTCACCCTGAACGCTGGTAAAGATACTAGTGGAAGGCTGAAAATCAAGCTCAGCCGGAGTGAAGGTCAGAGCGCCTGGCTGGTCTTCTGCCTCCAAGACCACAACTACTTTGCCAACAGGCCGAGGATCCGTGCAATCGTTGAAAAAGTACTCGCCCTCTCTGTCGAAGGTATGCGCGGCAATTTCGCCTGGTTGCAACCTGAAGTTAAATTCACCTTCAAAGAACTGAGTCGCACAGTGTTCTAAAACATTTGGATTATCCGGGAATGTCTCAATGCCCGGATTACGGAAAATCACCGTCGTACCGACCTGAACCGTCCTGACAGACGGAATCATAGAGCCTGTCGCTGTGCTGTCCGGCGAAGAATCGGCGTTTCCATTTGACCTTGCTATCCAAATCTCATTAGGCGGAACCAATCCTGCTTCTGTCCTGCCAACCGGGCGTCGCCAACTCTCAATCGGAGGGGGGCTTGGAGCCTCCTGACTACCCGTTACATAAACAGGGTTTTCTCGAGGGCCTGTGTGATAAAGCGCATCACCTCCAACTTTAAATGCAAACACCGCCTGACCGTTAAACTCCTGAGAGTAAGGTTGCCTGCCGGCCATGTTGGTCGTGGCAATATATTGCTCTCCTTTGATTTCGTAGGAAATTGTGCCTGCCTGACTTGAAGCACCCATCTGATAACGCCATAACTCGTCACCTGTCAGAGCGTCACGCCCGATCAGAAAACCATCCATCTGCGTGTGGAACATGAGGTCAGTGGCCGTCACCAAAGGGTTGTGTTGACGGGACAGATCAAGCTCCAGCGGTATGTACCAAAGCATTTCGCCAGTCGAATTGTTAAGTGCTGCCAATCCTCCGGTTTGGTATCCGCCAATCTGTCGGAAACCGTTCCCACCTTGCTGCAGTGGGTGACCAACAGGACTGAATGAGATGCCCAGATAGCGCATGTTCAGTTTTGGACTCATTGAGGTATTGGTCATGTCATTACCGCCATTCTGGCTGGTCATCGACATGGTCACAAAGCCATCATAGGAACCATCATACATACAACCCTTGTACGGCAGCGGGCCAATCAGAAATGACTTTGAAGCTGACAGGTAGTTAACTGGATTGAGCACAAGTCGGAGCTGCCCCGGTCTCTCCGGATCAGGCTCAGCCTGATAACCATTCCAGTTCGGCACCATGCGATTCTGGTCCCCTGGCACATCTGACCCGAGGTTTTGCAAAGAAACACACTGTGGATAAAAGATTCCCTGCAAAGGAAACGGTTGCGTCAGCGCTGGCGCCTGTCGAATATCCGCCGGAACCTCCCGGAATTCGATTGGTAATGCCGGCTCACCATTGGTGCGATCCAAAGTGAACTGAAACCCTGATTTACTACCATAAAAGAGTACTTTCCTGCTTTGACCTTCTATCATCACGTTAGCTAGTGTTGGCGGCAACACGTTATCCATATCCCAGATGTCATGACGAACCATCTGAAAATGCCATCTGTATTCTCCAGTCTTAACGTCGATCGCGACCAGTGAACTACCAAAAAGGTTATCTCCGGGTCGACCTTCCCCATTCTGCGACCCATTACAACTGCGGACATTGCCAAAGGTCTGGTACAAAAGTCCCAGTTCAACATCAATGGTCGGGTGCATCCATGGAGTAGCGCCGGCTGTCAGATAACAGTCATTCGGGGTATCGTTCGCAGTCTCTCGCGTGGTGAAGGTATGGCCTGCATCAAAGGTGTTGCCGTTGACATCGGTGAACGAGGTGCCGGCCGGATAAGTGCTGTAGAAATTCCACACCAATGCTCCATCATTCGCATTCAGCGCAAAAAGTGTGCCGCGATCACCGTCATTTGTCCCCATGTACACCAAGCCATCATGGTAGGTAGGCCTGACTTTGGCGATATTACCGAACTCGCTACCATCCGGCGCAACGGGCTGCACCGCCCAGACAATCTGACCGGTATCCATATCAAGCGCAACCATGCGGTCGCCTGCCGCGGATGTGAAGACTTTGCCCTCGCCTACAGCGACACCTCGCTGTTGAAAACTTGGACCAAAACCATTGACATCTTCGGACGGTACCCACTTCCACTTGACAGCACCAGTTGCGCCGTCAAGAGCCGCCACTCCGCCACCCGGCACATTCAGGTACATAATGCCGTCGATCACAATCGGCGTAGTCTGTTGAGCTGTAATATCACTGCCAGGCCCTGCAACGGGTGCTGTGACGGGCTCTGCAGAAAGTTGTGTGACCCAGGCAAGCCCCAGGTCACCAAGATTTGATTTGTTAATCTGGGTCAAAGCAGAATAGCCCTGCCCGGCGTGACTACCAGTTGTGACGGGCCAATCTCTGCTGGCAGGTGTGCAACAGTCTTCAGTTGCACCAGTACTTCTGATTGCAGCAGCCAGCGCTCCCAAGGCAGTGACAACGAATAACACCGGCACCACGGAATTTCGTAATCTCATTTGAGTCTCCTCATTTATTTTTTATGCAGACCAGGGTCTGTTATGTTGGTCTTCCCAATCTAAACAATGATGCCACTACCGGACTCAATAAGAGCTGTGCGCACAGTCAGCACATCGCGCTTTATTGCCCCGAGCACAACATCCCTGGGTAGCGTCAGTTCTGTGTTGCCATGATTGGCACCGCCTAATGAATTGTCGTACTCCGCCTGCAGATCCATCAAACCTGAGTAGCCGATCTCACGAAGAACTTCTCCATACCTGAAAAAATCCACCCACCCGGTACCAAGCGCCACATCCTCAAAACTCCACCCCAAACCGCGAACCGAGTGAGTGACTTGATCAGCAATAATCCGGGAATCCTGAACAGGCCTTCTATCTTTCCAGCTGATGGTAGCAATGTATGGAACTGCCGTTCTGAACAGCGTTTCCCACATAGCTCCGTGGTTAGACATATGCCCCGTATCCCAATGAATACCAACATAACGCGGATCAAAATCACCCATGATATAAAGTAAATCCCACACAACACTGCCAACAGAAGAGGCACCGGAACGCGTGTGGTATTGAATTTTAGTGCCATGTCTCTCATTTATAGACACAAACCTTTCAACCTTGCGCTTGATGTCATCCAACTGAGGCATAATAGGCTTGGAAAAATCGTAGCGGTCGGTGCCCAACCAGTAGGTACCGATACCCAAATCACTCATTGTCCCAACCAGTCGTTCGACATCCGCGTCAACATCCGTTTGATTACCGCCACGAATCTGTCGGACTTCAATACCTTCACTACGCAGGGCATTCACGAAAAGCGGCAGCTCAGTAGAAACATCAGCGATCGAAACATGCGCACTGCCCTCTCCAACTGAAAGCAACAAACTGTTGCATGTCAGCTCCCGGCAGGCATGCGCGATCTCTACCGGATCACGCAACCAATGCAAATACCGCGAATAGGCGTCGAGACCCGGCACCTGGGGGAGCTGCGTTAGATTGTTAGTTGAAGCCGTTGTCTGGGCGACAGAGCGTTTTGACAGTACGCTGCCCATCAATCCGGCAATCACGCTTGCGCTGACAAATTCACGTCTGTTCATAGTTCTCGTCTCCTTGTTTGGAAGGGTTGTTTGCCGAATCCGGACCTATCACGAGCTACAAAACGAGATAAGGACTGCTTTCAGGCAACAACGCCTGACTATTTCACATTAAAAATCAACAGAGCCACCTCAAAAGATGTTCAATACCATAAGGTTTTGCTATGTCGCTGCAGATGATTGACTTCAGACCGAAGCAACAGAAGCACCGCAATACTTTCGCATAATTGAGAGATATTGCATTTGATGTCGACCCTATTAGATTTATGATAATTAATGTAGTAAAAACGCTATTGTTATGGTTTAGTTAGGAAAAAGTATCACACAGTGCAGGCTGCGCAGGACCTTCGATTCATGCGCCACATTATTAGGATTAGCTATAACAGCGATAAACATTGAGGGCTTATGAGAGAGCTTAGGAACCTGAGACATTTGTATAGCCTCCTGGATATTGCACAGCTAGGCAGCATCACCAAGGCAGCAGAAGCAGCCAACCTTTCGCAGTCCGCACTTACCCAAGGCCTGAATAAAATTGAAGACACTTTAAAAGCTTCATTGTTTGAACGCACCGCCCGCGGGATGTTTCTTACAAAATCCGGAGAAGTATTCATTGCCCGACTCGAGAGAGCGCTGGAACATCTAAGGTACTTTGACTCAGAGCTGCAAAAACGACAAAGGGGCAAAAGCCTAAGCCGGTTTCATAAACGTGTCAGTGTTTGTCAATTGCGAGCTGTCATTGCAACGGTAGAGCATGGCAGTTTCAGTCATGCAGCTACATCTATGGGTATTGCTCAACCCACTGTTCACAGGGCTGTCCGGGATGTCGAAGGTTTATGTAACCAACAACTTTTTATCCGCTCTCCGTCAGGAGTTGACTCTACTCCGATTGCCCGGCGTATGGCGCTGATGTCGAGTCTTGCCTTCTCAGAGCTCGAACAAGGCATCATCGAAGTACAAGAGTTAGTAGGAGAAATGACTGGCAAACTTATTATTGGCAGCCTACCCCTGGCCAGAACAAAGCTTATTCCAGAGTCGGTGTCGGAACTACTGGGGTTCTATCCTCAAGTCCAGGTAAGCATCGTCGACGGCCCTTATGATGAATTATTACACTCTCTGCTTCATAGCCGGATCGACATGATAGTTGGGGCGCTTCGAAACCCGCCACCTGTGAAGGAGGTCACGCAGGATCATCTCTTTGATGCCCCTCTATCTGTTATTGTCCGTTCCGGACACCCTTTGCTTCGGCGCAAGCAACTTAACATCGAAGATCTTACAACGCTTGACTGGATTGCTCCTAAAGAAGGTACCCCCGCGCGCGAACGTTTTACACGTATATTTTTAAGTCAGGGGCTTGAGCCTCCGAAACACGTAATAGAATGTAGTTCAACGGTTGCCGTCAGAGGATTACTGTTTGTGAGCGACCGCGCAGCTTTGTTGTCCACCACACAAATGCAACCTGAAATCGATGCGAAACTACTTGCCGCTTTACCAGTTGACCTCAAAGCCAGCAGACCAATAGGCATTACTTTGCGGAAAGGCTGGAAAGCAACAGCTGTCCAGAATCACTACTTAAAAATTCTGACGGGTCTTTCGAAAGCTTCCTGATTTTTTTTCAAAACATTGTCATTACTAAAGACACAGTTTCTACTGCTATCAGTTTTTGAACACCTACCTGCTATGTGACAAACACAAAAACCTCATGAAGACATAATGATGCATTCATAATTATCATTTATTTCATAAAGATATAGTCTTTAAACCTCCCAAATAATTTAGTTGCTATAGAAAAACTTTATACCCCTTGACAGTATTTGAATCAGGCAATGCAACCAAGGCATGACATACTCAAATTACTCAAGTTGTATACCTTGAGACTTTATACAAATGAAAATAATAGCGGAGTCACGTCATGAGTCAGTCGATAACTGAATCGTTAAACCCGTCAGGAAAAAATAAGGGGCAGCAAAAACGAAGAATCATTCGCGCTCACCCACTGACGTATGCAATTATTCTTGCAACCTGCGCCCCTTCCTTGTACGCGCAGACCCAACCTGCAATTGAAGAAATCGTTGTGCGTTCTACAGCTACCGGTACCGGCATACGCGGTATCGCGCCCGTTGGTTCGCCATCTATTAGCATCTCCCGAGAGGAGCTGCTTGAGTCACCGGTGCGAAATGCTGCTCAGATTGTAACCGAATTGCCGCAAGGCTCTCAGTTGGACTCCGGGATTGCGAATGCATCCGGTGGCAATGGCGGCGGGTCCCGCGGCCTTAACCTGAGAGGTCTTGGAACAAACGCATCGCTGCTGCTGATTAATGGTCACAGACCGGTTGGTCAAGGCATTTCTACCGTTGCCCCAGACCCGGGAGCCATCCCATTTGCAGCAATCGAACGGGTAGAAGCCGTTATGGACGGTGTGTCTTCGATTTACGGTTCTGATGCGGTAGCAGGCGTGGTAAATTTCATTCTGCGCAATGATTTCGAGGGCGTCGATGTCAAGCTGAGCGGCCAGTCGGGCCTGCAAGATGGACGTCAGATAGACATTGTTGCCGGCAAAAATTTTGCTAGCGCCAACGTTATGTTCGGCTTCACCGAAGAACGCACGGACGCTATGAAAACCAATGAGCGTGGTTATCTGATGCAAGACCTGCGAAATTATGGCGGCGCTGACAACAGACTGACTACGCCCTATGCCGGAACACCAGGAACGATCGTTCTTCGAAATCGGGTTATGTTTGGAATTCCTACAAGCTTCACCGGTGTTACAGACCCAACAACAGGAGTACGCAGGCCAACGCTGGCTGAAGTCACCGCGCTGCGCAATCAACCAAATCTCGCTGATTCGGGTGATTACACCACCTACCGCGGGGAAGAAGACAATACCAAGGCCTTTGCCCGGGTACGGGTTGACCTAAATGACACATTGCGACTGACATATACAGGCATGCTTGGCGTCAGAACCACAAGAAACGAGGGCAATACCTCGCTCGCAATAAACGTTACTCCGAACAGTCCCTACTATATTCCTGGTCTTGCTACTGCGGGCCAAGCCTACACGGTCAGATACAATGTGGCTAATGCAGGAGTGCCATGGCCCATTACAACCGCAGAAACGACTATTAACCAATTTGTGGATGCTGAGCAGGACATTGGTGAATGGTTGCTGCGCGGATCGTTTTTCTCCGGATATACCGAAGGAGACGATATCAATCGCCCGGAAGCTAACAATGCCGCACTGACTACCGATCCTGCAGGAACACCTGCTGGATACAAAAACTATGCAGAGTTTGGCAATAATCCGGAGTGGTTTAACCCTTATCTGGCAACACCACAAGCTGGCCTCGCAGATCATTTGATAGGCACCACCGTCCGAATGGGAGAACAGAAACAACGTGGAACCCGAGCAGGTCTTGAAGGGCCTATCTGGGAACTGCCGGGCGGTACAGCCCGATTAAACGTTGGCGCGGAGTACGTGTGGAGTACCCACTGGAACAAGCTTAACCAGGATGTACGTTTCTACGACAAAACCAATTTTGTACTGCGTGACACGCGCATTAATCGCGAAGTCAAATCTGTATATGGCGAAGTTTATGTGCCACTTGTTGACACAGCTCATTCAATGCCAGGTGTTCAGAAGCTCGTTCTAAATATCTCCGCTCGTCATGACAATTATTCAGATTTTGGCAAAACCACTAACCCGCGTATTGGTATGAGCTGGGATATTAATGACTCTGTTAGTTTACGGGCAAGTGCAGGCACTGCATTCAGGGCACCCTCTCTTGATCAGATCAATCCCGGCGTAAACAGCACGCTTACCCGTGGCACAATTCAGGTCAACTCAGCCTTGGTTGGAGAGTTCCCACTCACTATTCCAGCAACAAGCACCACTGACATTTTTGTTCGCGGCGGTAGAAATCCGGATCTTGGGCCAGAAGAAGCTGATATGTGGTCCGCGGGCATCGACCTTACTCCTCAGATGTTAGATGGCTTCCGATCCAGCATTACCTACTACAACGTCAAATACCAAGATCGTATTGAAACAGTCCCTAACGCATCATCAGCGCTTAACTCTCCGGCAAACAGGCAGCTTTATGCGCCTTTTATTACGCCAATCAAGCAACCAACTGGCTGTACCGATGGCGTGCTGAATACTTATCACCCGCTTTTCCAAAAATTCCTGAACATGGAGGGAACACGTTTTGCCGGAGGACCGGGTGACTGTGATGTGGTTGCTATTTACGACCAAGGTTTACAGAACATAGGGTCTGTTAATCAGTCCGGGTTGGATGTTCAAGCGTCTTATAACTGGATGAATGATCTCGGATTGTGGCGCGTTAGTGGCAATGTTGCAAAAATACTTGATCTGGAGCGCACATTGATCGCTGGTGGTGCCTGGTTTGATGTTCTCGATATCATCGGCTGGCAGACCTCGCTACGCTCTAACGCGCGTCTGTCCTGGTCAGGCAATAACTGGAATGCAGCGCTTATCAGTAAACTGGAGGGTGGCTATACAAACAACGCAACCCCTACTGTAGCTGGCGTTAAAGTTCCAACACAAGAAGTAGGTTCGTGGGCGACGCTGGATGCCACGATCGCGTACACAGCACCTGATGACGGTTCATGGATGGCTGGTTTTAATGCAACATTGGGCGTACAGAACCTGACTGACAAACAACCTCCCATTGTGTTGAATGGCTCATTGGCAATTGACCCTAACGTTCACAACCCGTTCGGTCGTATATGGCGACTTGAGATCAGCAAGCGCTTCCAATAACGCTAAGCTGAGATGTTCGATCACATGCCCGGGCTTCCACCCGGGCATTTTTTTATCACTTAAATAAAAGTCCGTGAGTAGCTGTAACAAACTACCAACAGCTATTGAGGCGTTTCAGGTAAGAAAGGTTTTCTCAAGATGGCTGCTCCTGATGACTAGACGCAGCCGAGAGGGCTTTTGGCAATCAATGCGGACGGGGCAGAATCAATTCGTTTTTTGTCAGTTGGTAGGTCAATTTCATCAGATCCTTTTTTGCTATCCCCGCTAGTACGGGCAAAAGTCTGGCAACATCCTGTGCCACATCCGGATCCATCAGATCAACCAACACCGCCGCAGACGGATATTGGTCTTGTTGACCACGAATCTCCTGCTCTTTCGTTTTGATTGTCGACGTGCCGGCATTCACTATCCAACTTTCGACAGCAACCACACCTGCCAGCCCATAAAGCTTGTGTAGATTGTCAGCAAGCTCCTGCTGCACCTCTGGACGAATACCGTTTACGCCATCATCCAGACGAAAAGAAAGCAAATAGCCGCCGATCCCAACTCCCCAACGCTCACTTACAGCAAACGCACCGCGAACGGTATTGTGGTAGCGCGGAAATATTTTTTGAGACCAGGGACTTGGATTACGCAAAGAGTGCAGATAGGCATCGCAAGACAAATCATCAACCGATATCGTATCGTATCGACTGAAATACAATGATCCTTCGCTGACCATATTTTTGTAGTTTCTTGCGCGCAAAAATCCGTCAATAACAACTCTGTCGTGATAATGCTCATTGATATACCAGCGCTCTACTTCCGCTTCACTGCCAGCCTCAACACAATGCCAAACGCCAAGCGCACCATCTCCAGCCAGTTTCATACATGACACTCCTGCAATCCGAACTTGTATAATTTTTTCAAACTGACAGACGTTTAATATCACCCAGCACAAAGATATACAGTAACGCGCCGATCAATGGCATCGAACCAACATATACCAGTGCCGCTGCGTAACTTGCTGTATAAAATAATATGTAGCCGATTAATATCGGTGTCAGTATACCCGCGAGATTTGTCACAAAATTAAAGACACCGCCGCTCATCCCGATCAGTTCTTTTGGTGCCACATCAGAAATGACTGTCCAACCGAGATTGGTAATGCCCTGACCAAAAAATGCGACACACATAATGGCAATTACAATCATGTTTCCTTCGTCGCCCTTAGGCACCACGGCCGCAAACACAATAACAGAGGCCATCATGAAACCCATGATGATCGGGACTTTACGCCCAATATTAGCTGAGCCGGTGCGCCGAAGGAGGTAGTCAGACAACTGGCCGCCACAAAGCACACCCAGTGCAGCGGCGATATAGGGTAGAGCACCCCAGATGCCAGCCTGCAGAAACTGCATATCACGTTCGCTTCCAAGGTAATTGATAAAATCAATCAGGAAAAATACCAACACAGTATTTCCACAGAACATAGCAGCCGACGCCACAAGAATCTGACGCTTTTTAAAAACCTTACCGAGATTCTTCCAGCTGAACTTCACCCTTTCCGTCTTTGGCGCCAAACCACCACCGGCTTCAATATAGTTAAGTTCTGCCTGATTGGCGGCCTTGCTATCGTTAGGCTCATGATACTTTCCATAAAAATAGAAGGCGAAGAGCATCCCCCCCAGACCGGCAATAATAAACAGTGCTCTCCAGCCAAATTCAGACGTAATCCAAACTAACGGCACACTGAGAAATGCCAGTCCAGCATATTGGCCCACGGCATAGACACTGTTAGCCCTCGCCCTTTCACCCTGAGGAAACCAGGTTGCCAGAATCCGGCTGTTCGCCGGAAAGCAAGGAGCCTCACACAAACCCATACCTAGCCGGTATCCGAACATCGCAGCAAAACTTCCAGCCAAACCTTGTGCCGCCGTAAAAAACGACCAACTGAGCAGCGAAAGTCCATAAGTGACACGCGTACCAAATCTGTCCAGGAAAATACCACCTGGTATCTGTGCAAATGCGTATGTGAGACTAAAAGCTGCTCCAAGATAACCTATCTGTACCGCATTCAGCCCGAGATCCTCCTGCATGCCGCCAACACGGGCGATACCAAATACAGCTCTATCCAGGTAATTAATGGTGGTACCTATCAGCACCATAAACAGTATTGGAAACCAGCGGACATGCGTGCGCTGTTCACTCAAAGCAGCTCCGGAATTTGTATTCACTATTGGTTCCCTCTAATTCATGCTTGTTAGGCACGCTGTAATTGTTATGAATGCGGCTGTCAAAAAAGCGAATCGGAATGTGATGCTTATAACCTCAGCAACAATCGAGTTATAGCCGCAGCAGTATTTCATAAACGCGGATTAAAAGCTGATTCGAATCTAGAAGGCTTCCATAAGTATTTGCTATATCTAATGAGGAACCACCACCGGCAACTAGTCTTGATACTAATCCAATATAGCTAATTCTAATGACATTACGCAGCATTCGAATCTGAGCATCTCAATTATTGTGGAATAATTGGAGCAACCTAATTCCAGAGGCTCTAAAAAATGGCGATTGTGGTTACAGAGATACAAAGGGCAAACAAAACTATAGCTGAGAGCATTCGTCATTTTGGTGTTGCTACAGTGCACGAAGCCTTGGGCCGCAAGGGACTTATGTTGCCTTACATGAAGCCGATATTCCGAACACAAGCTGTCGCTGGCAGCGCAGTGACTTGCGAGGTGGCGCCTGGTGATAACTGGATGATTCATGTTGCTGTGGAGCAGTGCCAGGAAGGTGACATATTGGTTGTTACGCCTACCAGCCCTTGTGACGATGGTTACTTTGGCGACCTGCTAGCAACATCACTGCAAGTTCGTGGTGTGCGAGCACTGATTATCGATGCCGGCGTGAGAGACATATCGACTCTTGAAGAGATGAACTTTCCAGTGTGGTCAAAAACCGTTTACGCTCAAGGCACTGTTAAAGCAACCACCGCCAACGTCAACGTGCCCGTTATCTGTGGCGGTGCTTTAATATACCCCGGAGATCTGATCGTAGCTGATCGGGACGGCGTTGTTGTTGTTCCTCGTTTGCAGGCAGAAGAAACGCTTATAAAATCCCAAGAACGAGAGTCCAGGGAAACAGCTACGCGGGCAAGGCTTGCTGCTGGCGAGCTGGGCCTGGATATCTACAACATGAGAAGTTTATTGGCGGAGAAAGGCCTTAAGTACGTAAAAAAAATCCAAGAAGAATAAAAAAGGACAGACCAGGCAATGCAAACTGAAATCCCTTGTATGTTAATGCGCGGAGGAACCTCGAAAGGTCTTTATTTTCTCGCCTCGGATTTGCCAACTGACACAAATAAAATCCATGATGTTTTGCTCGCTGCGATGGGCTCCCCTGATGAAAGACAGATCGATGGTGTAGGTGGCGCCCACCCACTCACCAGTAAAGTAGCTATTGTGAGTAAATCCACGTCACCAGACGCTGATGTTGATTACCTCTTTATGCAGGTTTCGGTGGATAAACCTGAAGTCAGTGCTTCACAAAACTGCGGCAATCTTCTTGCAGGCGTGGGCGCCTTTGCCATAGAGAAAGGCCTGGTGGCAGCGAAGGAAGGCTCCACTGATGTGCGTATCCGCATGCTCAATACTGGAAGCATGACAATTTCCAATGTGATTACGCACTCAGGCAATGTTGTTTACGAGGGCATTGCTAAAATCGACGGGGTTCCAGGGACAGCGGCACCCGTTAACCTTTATTTCCAGGACATAGCTGGCTCGTCGTGTGGCGCACTGCTGCCAACAGGTAACCCTGTCGACCTGATAGACGGGTATCGCGCCACATGTATTGATAACGGTATGCCAGTTGTCATTCTTGACGCGCTGGCATTTGGAAAGTCAGGTTATGAACGACCTGATGAACTTGAAGCTGATCCCACACTCAAAACTGCTATTGAAGCAATACGCCTTAAAGCAGGCTTACTCATGAATCTTGGAGATGTGAGCCAAAAGACTGTCCCAAAAATGTGTCTGGTGGCGGCAGCCATACATGGTGGACTGATCAGCACGCGAAATTTTATTCCGCACAGGGTTCATGATGCGATTGGTGTTCTCGGCGCGGTTAGTGTTGCCTCGGCCTGTATTATTGCAGGATCAGTAGCGAACAGTGTTTCACAAGTCAACCTCAAATCAGGAACACAATCGATAGATGTGGAACACCCCACAGGCTTTTTTACTGTCGAGATTACCGCGGAGACTGGCGCAGACGGCAATACCCGAATTATCCGCAGTGCACTGCTTCGCACCGCTCGGAAGATTATGCAGGGATCAGTGTTTATTCCTTCAAAGATATGGACGCCTAACAAGCAATAACATCGTAGTGAAGACAAAAAAACAAAATGGAGAACATTTAATGATCATCGACTGCCACGGACACTACACCACCGCGCCTGAGCCACACCAGGCTTTCCGCGAGCAGCAGATCTCGTTATTCAATAGCAGCCCTACCCAGCAAGCAAAGCTGCCAAACATAAGCGATGACATGATCAGGGAAAGCATCGAGAATAACCAACTCAAATTGCTGCGTGATCGCGGTGCGGACATGACAATTTTTTCGCCACGCGCCTCTGCAATGGCGCATCACATTGGTGACGGCAAAGTATCACAGCAATGGACAAAGGCTTGTAATGATCTGATACACAGAGTGGTAACACTGTTCCCGGAATACTTTATCGGCGTGTGTCAATTGCCACAATCTCCGGGAGTGCCTATTGCAGACTCAATCTCAGAACTAGAGCGCTGCATTGCTGAACTGGGATTTATCGGCTGTAACCTTAATCCGGACCCGTCCGGCGGTCATTGGACATCCGCTCCACTGACTGATCGAAGTTGGTATCCATTTTACGAAAAAATGGTTGAGCTTGACGTGCCAGCCATGATCCATGTGTCGGGTTCGTGCAATCCGAATTTCCATGCGACAGGTGCACACTACATCAACGCCGATACCACGGCTTTTATGCAATTCATAGAAGGCGATCTGTTCAGGGATTTCCCTGACCTCAGATTCATCATTCCTCATGGTGGTGGTGCTGTGCCCTATCATTGGGGACGTTACAGAGGGCTTGCAGATATGCTTAAGCGGCCGCCCCTGCCTGAACACGTGATGAAAAACGTTTATTTTGATACTTGTGTTTATCATCAACCGGGCATTGATCTCCTGTTCGAAGTGATTGATATCAAAAATATTCTATTTGGATCGGAAATGGTCGGTGCAGTCAGAGGTATTGATCCAGAAACCGGATTTCACTTTGACGATACAAAGCGCTACATCGACGCCCTTGATATTTCTGCCGACGATAAGCGCAAAGTCTTCGAGTTAAACGCCCGTCGTGTTTATCCCCGACTTGACGCGTCGCTTAAAAAGAGGGGTTTGTAATTGTGGGTAAATTTGTGATGGACGCTGACTGGCTGAACTGGGCTCCTGCCCCAAGCAAACCTGCCTTTAAGCTACCTGCGGGGGCTGTTGATGCTCACTGCCACGTTTTCGGACCTGGTGACATTTTCCCTTTTGCTCCAGAGCGAAAATACACACCTTGTGATGCCTCCTGGCAGCAACTTTTTGCGCTTAGAGACTATTTAGGCTTTGATCGCAACGTGATTGTACAAGCGACCTGCCACGGATCAGATAATCGTGCCTTGGTTGATGCCTTGCAACGCTCGAGTGGCAAAGCCCGGGGTGTAGCGACAGTAAAGCCGGATATCAAGACACAGGATCTGAAACTACTGCATGATGCTGGCGTGCGGGGGGTTCGCTTCAATTTTGTCAAACGCCTGGTTGATGCACTACCAAAAGAAGGCCTATTGGAAGTTGCGCACAAAATAGCGCCATTTGGCTGGCATATCGTGATTTATTTCGAGGGTCAGGAATTACCGGAGCACTACGATTTTTTTGCGGCGCTGCCTACAACTGTCGTTGTGGATCACATGGGTAGACCTGATGTCACAAGTTCTGTTGATGGGCCCGAGTTCGCGTTAGTCCTCAAACTTCTAACGGAAAACCCCACGATCTGGTCAAAAGTCAGTTGCCCTGAGCGGCTGTCTGTGAGCGGACCACATGGCTACAGCGATGTGATTCCATTCGCCAAACGAGTCGTTGAAATGTTCCCCGATCGGGTATTGTGGGGAACCGACTGGCCACATCCAAATATGAAGACTCACATGCCTGATGATGGGAAGCTTGTTGATTTTATTCCTATGATTGCAACATCAGCAGCGCTACAAAAAAAATTGCTGGTTGATAACCC
>CAMBPO010000051.1 GCA_945869725.1 Klebsiella pneumoniae | reverse complement strand
ATCAAAGCGCTTGTCACTGGCTGATGATGCCAGACAATGCTGCTCAGTATGGGCAAATCCTCTATGCGCTTCTGCGAGATATTGACAAGTCTGCTTGTGACTATATTTTGATCGAACTTCCCCCGGCGCAGATGCAGTGGGATGCCGTGAATGATCGTCTGACACGTGCTGCCGGAAAATTGCAGCGCGTTTCTGACAGTGAGTAAATCACCTCAATCCCTGAGAAACATAAGGGTAGACAACCAACAACGCCGATCAACTAGCGGCAGGCGGATTGGCGAGTCATCATGAGGCCGTCAGCATCGGCAACAGATATTTTCCTGTATGCGATTTTTTTGTTTTTGCCACGGTTAACGGTGAACCCTGCGCGACCACTTGGCCACCACCATCACCACCTTCAGGTCCAAGGTCGATGACCCAGTCGGCTTCGGCAATCACATCCAGATTATGCTCAATCACCAGCACGGAGTTGCCTGCATCCACCAGTCGATGCAGCACGCGCAATAATTTCTCAACATCCGCCATATGCAGACCCACGGTGGGTTCGTCGAGCACATAAACTTTATGCGGAGGTTTGCTACCGCGCAGACTCAGATGTGGTTTGGCTTTGGCAAGTTCCGCCACCAGTTTGATTCGCTGCGCCTCGCCTCCGGACAGAGTCGGACTTTGCTGGCCCAGCGTCAGATAACCCAGACCCACATCCTGCATCAATCGGAGTACATGAAAAATCGATGGTACAGACTCAAAAAACACGACGGCTTCATCGATATCCATGGCCAGAACTTCGCCGATATGTTTGCCCTTGAATTGTACCGACAGCGTTTCCGGATTAAATCGCCAGCCACCACAGGCCTCACAATCCACCCGTACATCGGGCAGGAAATTCATTTCAATTTTCTGCATACCGTTACCGGAACAGGTTTCGCAGCGGCCGCCGGACACATTAAAGGAAAACCGGCCGGGCAAATAACCACGCAGTCGTGCATCAACAGTATCCGCAAACAGTTTGCGGATAGTGTCCCAGATACCCACATAACTGGCGGGGCAGGAGCGTGGTGTTTTGCCAATCGGGGTCTGATCCACCTGCAGAATACTGTCGATGGATTGCCAGCCGTCAAGGTTTTCACAGCCTTGCCATGGGATGGCTTTGCGCGCGGCCTTTTTGGTAAATCTGCCTGCGGCACTCACAGCCGCCTGAACATTGTTGAACAAAACTCCGCGAATCAGGGTGCTTTTGCCGCTGCCACTGACGCCACTGATTGCCACCAGTCGACGCAGAGGTAGGCTGATATCCAGCGTGCGCAGGTTATTCAGACGTGCGCCGGTAATCGTGAGTTGTTCTGTCTCAAACTGATCCCGACTCTGGCTGTCCCGCACGTCAGCTAGGGGATGACGCATCGGGTTGGCCAGAAATTGCCCGGTCAGGGAACGTTTGTTTTTCTTCAATTGTGCCAAGGTGCCGGTGGCGACAATTTCACCACCCTTGACGCCGGCGCCAGGTCCCACATCAATCAGGAAATCTGCTTCTGCCATCGTGGCATCGTCATGCTCCACAACCACCACAGTATTGCCATGTTGTTGCAGTTCGCGCAGGGTTTTGATCAGCAGTGCGTTATCACGTGCGTGCAAACCGATGGTGGGTTCGTCAAGGATGTAACAGACGCCCTGCAGATTGGAACCCAGCTGTGAAGCAAGTCGTATGCGTTGCGCCTCGCCACCACTGAGTGTTGGCGCCGCACGATCCAGACTGAGATATCCCAGACCCACCTTTTGCAGAAAGCTTAATCGTCCGCTGAGTTCAGGCAGAATGTCACGGGCAATTGTGTTCTGTTTTTTATCCAGTTTGATAGTGCTGATGGTGGAGGCGGCGTGGTCAACGGACAGTTGTGTGAGTTCGGCGATATTCCACTGTTGAAATCGCACCGCCAGTGCCACCTGATTCAGGCGTGTGCCCTTACATTTTTTGCAGGGTTTACCGATATCTGTGGTCTCAGGATCCAGCCAGTGCTCTTCTTCGCCAGTCAGTTCTTCACTGAATTCCGGCAAAATTTCCCCGGTGCCATAACAGCCATGGCACCAGCCGTGTCTGGAGTTAAAGGAGAAAAGACGCGGATCGAGGTCGTCAAAACTGTCGCCACACGATGGACAGGCACGGCGGGTGGAAAACAGCGCATCCTCCATGTCAGATGCCACTGGACTGATCATCAACAGTCCGTTGCCGACCGCCAGCGCCTCATCAATCAAGTCGGTCAGTGCTTTTTCGTGCTTCTTGCTGATGCTGATCTGATTGATCAGTACTTCAATGTTGTGTTCTTTAAATCTGTCCAGCACTGGCCAGTCCTGAGTGGCCAGATAACGCCCATCCACCCGCAGTTTTTCATAACCCTTGCCGGCGGCCCACGCTGCCAGTTCTTTATAAATGCCTTTTCGTCCGACAACCACAGGGGCAAGGACGCTCACCGTTTGTCCCTGCCAGTCGCGGAGCAGACGCGACAGAATCATCTCCCGGCTTTGAGGTTCAATAGGTACCTTGCAACCAGGGCAGTATTGCGTCCCAAGTTTTACAAAGATCAATCGTAAAAAGTGATAAATCTCCGTCAGCGTGGCCACGGTACTTTTGCGTCCCCCGCGACTGGTGCGCTGCTCGATGGCTACCGTTGGCGGAATGCCATGAATGGCATCCACATCCGGCCGTGTTGCGGGCTGCACAAACTGACGCGCATAGGCATTCAGTGATTCCAGATAACGACGCTGACCCTCAGCAAAAACGATATCAAAGGCCAATGTGCTTTTGCCACTGCCACTGACGCCGGTGATAACCGTGAACTTGTTCCAGGGAATGCTGACATCGACGTTTTTGAGATTGTGTTCACGCGCATGATGAATCTGAATGGCAGCCTGGCGTTTTGTGCTGGTGGCTGAGCGCTGTTGCATCACTGGCAGTTTTCCGGCCTTGCTGCGCGTAAGCGCCTGCTCATATTCACGCAATGCATCAGCAGTGTGGCCTTTGCCGTGGGTGCTGAACCAGCTTGGTGTGCCGCTGCCAATGAGTTGTCCCCCATCCGCGCCGCCTTCAGGGCCAATGTCTATCAACCAGTCAGCAGCGCGGATGACATCCAGATTGTGTTCAATAATCAGCAGCGAATGGCCCGCATCCAGAAGTTTACGAAAAGCCTTCAGCAGCACATGAATGTCATGAAAGTGCAGCCCGGTAGTCGGTTCGTCGAACAGGAATAAAATACCTTTGCCACCGGTAGACGTTTTTTTGCTGGCCTTGGCTGCTGAAGGCAATTCAGCCAGATGAGCGGCCAGTTTCAGACGCTGTGATTCGCCGCCGCTCAAGGTAGGAACAGCCTGCCCGAGTTGCAGATAGTGCAGGCCCACATCGATCAGAGGCTGCAGGCAATGTTGAATGTCTTTATCGCCTTTGAAGAATTCGGTGGCCTCTTCTACCGTCAGTTCCAGTACATCGGCAATCGATAACGCGCGAGCGTTGTTGGCTGGATCGAGCAGAGTAACGTCGAGAATTTCGCGGCGATATCGTTTGCCATTGCATTCGCTGCAGCGCAGATACACATCGCTGAGAAACTGCATTTCCACATGCTCAAATCCATTGCCGGAACACAGCGGGCAACGGCCATTGCCGGAGTTGAAACTGAAAATGCCGGGAGTATACCCACGTTCTCTGGCCAGTGGCTGATCAACAAAACGTTTACGAATGACGTCAAAAGCGCCGACATAGGTAGCGGGGATTGAGCGCGTGGTTTTGCCCAGTGGGCTCTGATCGACAAACACAATGTTGGACAGGTGCTGTTGGCCCTTGATGCTGTTGTGTTCGCCGGGTGCTTCTGTGGAGACACCAAAGTGGCGACAAAGTCCCCGGTACAACACATCACGCATCAGAGTTGATTTGCCTGAACCGCTGACGCCGGTGATACACACCAGTTTCTGTAAGGGGATTTCCACATCAATATTTTTTAGATTGTTTTCGCGCGCGCCGCGGATAGCAACAACCGCATTCATCGCTGCGCTGTTGTTGGATTCGCTGGAGTTGGATTCGCTGGCAAAAGGCTCTGCCACCACCAATTCACCGCGCAGATAACGCGCGGTCAGAGAATCCGCGTCACGTAAAAGCTCGGCCGGTGTTCCCATAAACCGAACTTCACCACCGCGTTTTCCCGGGCCGGGTCCGATATCAATAATCAAATCAGCCGCCAGCATGACCTGCGGGTCATGCTCAACCACAATCAGCGAGTTGCCTGCATCGCGCAGCCGGTGCAGGATACTGACCATGCGCTGCATATCCCGCGTGTGCAGTCCGATGCTGGGTTCATCCAGCACAAACAGGGTATTGACCAGCGAGGTTCCCAACGCCGTTGTCAAATTGATGCGCTGCACTTCGCCACCGCTGAGGGTGCGTGATTGTCGGTCAAGCGTCAGGTATCCCAGTCCAACATCAAGCAAATAGTTCAGGCGCGAGCGGATTTCCCCTATCAGCAGTTCAGTGGCAGCATCCAGTTTGCCGGGCAAGCGCAGGTCCTTAAAGTAAGCAGCGCACTCTTGCAGGGATAACAACATTAATTCGTTTATTGAATAACTCTCTGCAGGAAGTCCCTGATCACCGGCCAGCGATGGCTGTTGATGTAAACGCCACCAGAGTGCTTCAGGCTTCAGGCGTGCGCCATAACAGGCATGACATTCGGTATAGGCGCGATAACGCGACAGCAGCACGCGGATATGCATTTTATAGGCGCGGCTTTCCAGCCAGCCAAAAAAACGGCGAATGCCATACCACACGCCGTCCTGCCAGCCACCGTCACCTTCCTGTACCCAGGTTTTGTGTTTTTCCGTTAGTTCTTTCCACGGGGTGTCCAAGGGGATCCCGGCTTTGCGTGCATATTTTTCCAGATCATCCTGACACTCTTTGTAGCTGGCACTCTGAAAAATCTTCACCGCGCCATCGCGTAAGGTTTTGTTGTGATCAGGGATGACCAGATCAAAATCTACATCAATGATGCGCCCGAACCCTTTGCAACTTTCACAAGCTCCAAGGGGTGAGTTAAACGAGAACAGTCCGGGGCCGGGTTCACTGAACTGTTTGTCGCAATCCGGGCAGTGCAGGTGGCTGGAGTAGGCCTTGATCTGCTGCTGGTCAGTATCGGGTTCACAGTAAACAAGCAAATGGCCGTTGCCATGATGCAGCGCTGTTTCGATGGCTTCACCCAGGCGTTCCCTATTGCCCTGATTCAGGCGCAATCGGTCCTGAACGGCATGCACGTGGTGCTCGTTCTGCGCCTGAATGCGGGTGTAACCCTGTTGATTTAACCACTGCAGAATTTCATTGCCGGAAAAATTATGCGGAACGCTCACCGGCAAACACACGTGAATCCGCGTTTCAGCCGGGAAACTTGCCATCAGTTCAGTGACGATGGACTGCGTGTTGTCACGTTTGACTTCACGCTGACAACCGGGGCAGTGCAGATGTGACAGTCGCGCATACACCAGTTTTATGTAGTCGTTAAGCTCTGTCATGGTGCCGACAGTAGAGCGCGAGGTGCGTACCGGATTGCTTTGGTCAATGGCTATCGAGGGCGGTATGCCTTCAATGCTATCGATGGCAGGTTTGTCCATGCGATCGAGAAATTGGCGGGCATACGCGGAGAATGTCTCTACGTAACGGCGCTGACCTTCTGCATAAATGGTGTCAAACGCCAGCGTGGATTTGCCAGAACCACTCACGCCGGTAATGACAATCAGTTTGTTTACCGGCAACTCGAGTGACAGATTTTTCAGATTGTTCTGACGCGCCCCGCGCAGCACAATCGATTCAATCCTTGTGTTCTTTTGGCTGCGTTCCAAGGATATGTCAGTGATTTCAGAGATCCTTTATGCCGTTAAAAATAGTCTTGCGCGGACGTGCGAGCAGGTTCTGCACCATGGGTACAAAAAACTCAATGGGTCTGGATTTGAATTCAGGATCAAAAGCCTTGCCGTCATAGAGTTCACAAAAGCGTTTTGTGTAGTCGTAATAAGGAGAATCGGCATACTTTTCGCGCATGTCACGATCACCTCCCAGATGATGAAAATAATCGTAACCTTGAAAAATTTGGTGATGACGCAGTAACCAATAGTTTGCGTCGCTGATAAAAGGTTTAAGGATTGCTGCTGCAATTTCGCCGTGGTCATAGGTGCCAAGGGTGTCGCCAATATCATGAAGCAGAGCAACTACAACGTACTCTTCATCTTCGCCGCCCTCGAGCGCGCGGGTCGCAGTCTGCAGGCAGTGCTCAAAACGGTCTACCGGAAAACCACCGCAGTCGCCTTTCAGCAGATCAAAGTGTTTGAGGATGCGCGCCGGCAGGTCCGATGCAAATTCATTAAACGCTTTGCCGATAATCTGCCAGTCCTCACGCGTGCTCTCGGAAAAACTTTTGAAGGTGGCCTGAGGCTGTTGATGTTCGGACATGATGTTTTGCTCCGCGGCTGTAAATGAAGTGACCGGATTCTAGCATGATTAATCATTGGTGAAAGCGCAGCTGTTCAGAGACCGCGCTGCCATTCTTCTCGTAAAGGGATGCGTCCGGGCTGGTGAATTGCCGTGCGGATGATGTTCAGCAGTGACTCTTTATCTTTGCCCAGGACGCCCTTAAGGACCAGGTAGTTGGAGGCGTGATCACTGCGGAAAATGGTGTTTTTCAGCTCCAGCGCAGTGAGGAACGTCTCCATTTCACGGAACAGTTCCAGCTTGCCGAGTTTGCGCCAGCGGCCATCAAATGGGTCGTTGAAGCGCTGTGTACCGTTGGGAAATTCAACCACCAGTGTTGACAGATAATGAGGTTGAGCGGCATTCATCAGGCGTGCGCTCTCCAGTGCATGACGCTCGCTGAGCTCGGGGCCGCCGAGTCCATTGAGCACCATCACAGAGCTCTTGATGCCTGCTGCATGCATTTTCTGCAGTGCGTCGAGTGAGCTATCAAAGCTTTCACCTTTGCTGATCAGTGTCAGCAGTTCGTTGTCACCGGTTTCACAACCAACGTACAAAAGGCTGAGACCTTTTTCACGCAATTCGCGCAATTCATCAACGGATTTATTGCGCAGATTACGCGGCAGGCAGTAGGCACTGACGCGCGGTTTGTGGGGCAACCAGCGGTTAAGCAGGTCGAGTATTTCATGCAGACGGCGCACAGACAGCGTCATTGCGTCCCCATCAGCTAAAAACACCCGGTACACCGGATAACCGGCCTCGACAATCTGCCTCAGCTGAGTCTCTATTGCTAAAAGATCCTGGGTTTGAAAGCGCTTTTGAGGTTGCGTGTACATATCGCAGAACGTGCATTTGTTCCACGAGCAGCCGTTGGTGACCTGCAAGATCAGCGATTTCCACTCACTGGGAGGGCGAAAAATCGGTTCTATATATGAGATTGGGTACATGGGCTGGGAAAATAGCAGTCGCTGGAGACAGAGCGTAGAATACGCCGTTTTGGCGTGTTGGTTGTCTTTTTATGGAAATGTTTATTGCCGTAGCGCTGGTAACGGTAGGCGCTTATGTGCAAACCGCCACCGGTTTTGGTCTGGCGGTTATTGCGGCGCCGGTATTGTTTTTTGTAAACCCTGCTCTGGTTCCTGCGCCAGTCACTGTGTGTGCGCTGGTGTTATCGTTGATCAACGCATGGGTATTTCGTGAGGGTGTTTCACTCAAAGGACTGAAAGCGGCGGTAATAGGTCGTATCCCGGGTTCGATTGCAGGCGCAGCGCTGTTGTTGTGGATGGATAAAAACATGCTCGCGTTGTGGATCGGTATCTCCGTACTCTTTGCAGTGGGTGTGTCTCTGACCTCTTTGCGCTGGCAGCCAACCAACAAGCGCATGATGGCTGCCGGATTTTTATCAGGATTTATGGGAACCAGCACATCGATTGGCGGCCCACCGATGGCACTGTTGTGGCAGCATCAGGATTTGGCACTTATTCGCGCCAATTTGGCTGCATTTTTTGTGGTCAGTAGTCTGATATCACTGATAGTGCTGGCACCCATCGGTTATTTTGGGGTCACTCAGATGCTGTTGTCACTGCCATTACTGCCGGCAACCTATGCCGGCTATTGGCTGGCCAGAAAGTCCATGCATCGGATTTCGGCGCGTGCAATACGTATGGGGTCTCTCACTTTGTGTGCAGGTTCCGGTCTTTATGCGGTGATATCGGCGCTGCTCAATTGATGATGCGTGCGGGGCTTCCTGTTGTTAGGCACTGTATTGGGTTACACTCCTTCGACTATCAGCAATAAAAATATCGCCTGATCGTTCTGCAAAACAACAATCAAGCATGATGGTGTAACAGTTCATCACTGCAAAGTGTGGTCGCTGATTCTGTTGCCTGGCAAGGAGATACAATTGATGAGTAACAACGCTGTCAAGGTGGAGTGTGAACAGCTAGCCTGGCCACATAACACAGATATGGACGCTTTCAAACGTGTATGGATGCTGGAAGGTGAGCCGTTGTGGGAGCGCGTGTTTGCAGTTCATCACGAGCGCATGCAGATAAAAAACGCTAAAACAGCGCTGAAAAATCTTCAGAAGATATTCACGTGCACATTTCGTCTGGCAAACAGCCAGGGCTTTCATTCCATGAGTTTGCGTGATTTGAGTCGCGAAACAGAGATCAGCATGGGTGGGCTTTACGCCTATATTGGCAGCAAAAATGATTTGGCATCAGCGATTGCGGCTGTTGTGCGCCAAACCATTGATGATGTTCTGTCAGACCTGACACGTCACAATCTGAATCCCAATGAGCGCCTGAAAGCGCTGATTTATGCAGATATTTATATGAACGATATTCTGCATCAGTGGTACTACTTTTGTTTTCTCGAAGCCAAGGGTCTGGATAAAGCGCAGCGCGATGAGGCAATTCAGATGGAGTTTCGCTTTGATCAACGCTTACAGGATATTTTCTCAGAAGGAATTAAAATCGGCGCCTTCCGCTACGACGGAGACTTGGCGTTACTCGCGGCAAGCACAACAGCCATGCTGCAGCAGTGGTACCTGAAGCGCTGGAAATTTCAACATCTGCATACCGGCATTGAACAATATGCCGAGTTTATCCTGACGACCTTGTTAAACAGCCTGGATTGCAAACGATAAATTGCGTTGCTGCTCAGGCCACAATCTCTCGCCGACTGGTTTTTCAGTCGGCATTCTCGGGGATGACACCGCGTTTGTCTTTGTAAAATTGTCTGATAGCGATAATGTCCTGCTCAATATTGCCGGTTGGATAAAAAAAATCAGCCAGTCCGGCTTCTTTTTTTGCAACATCCACATAGCCCATCAGGATGGGAACTCCGGCATTATTGGCGATGTGGTAAAAGCCGGTTTTCCATTCTTTAACTTTGCTACGTGTGCCTTCCGGCGGAACCAGAACCACCATCTGTGGATTGTCGTGGTATTGCTGTACCACCTGCTCGACGACGCCATGGTGTTGGCTGCGATCAATCGCAATACCGCCTAACCAGCGCATGATGCCTCCAAACGGAAACATAAACAGGGAGCTTTTGCCCATCCAGTGCAGCTTTAACTCAAGTTTGAGCACAACCATCAGCATCAGGGGGAAGTCCCAATTGCTGGTGTGCGGAGCGGCTATCAGTACAAAACGTTGATTATCCGTACGTTTTCCGAGTGCCTTCCATCCTATGAGGCGCAGTATGACCGAGGATATAAACCGTAACACCGGTGTCAGCACTGGCGTATTAAAGACGGTTCTGTGCATTATTTTTATTGTGCTTTTTGTGTTCTCAGACATTTACCAATCCTGAACAAACATGTTGATGGGTTCTTCCTGCAATTGCCTGACCGGGCCGTCGATAGTGCCCATATAGAGGTAGCCAATGATGCTTTCTGACTCGTTGACTACCAGGCCCTGACGTACAATCGGATGTTCAGCCATCGGGCCCGTTCTCCAGATAGCGCCGACATTCAACGCGTGTGCTGCTGTCAGCATATTCTGCAGCGCACCGGCTGTGGATAAATGTTGTTCTGTTATGGGTATCTTGGGGTGCTGTCGGGGGCAGGTGATTCCAACCAGTACTAACGGTGCGCGAAGGGCTTTACTTCTGATGCTGTCAAGTTCACTTGCACTGATGTCCGGTGTATCGGCGAGACTGGCATCAGCAAACAGATTGGCCAGCTTTTCAAGGGATTTATCCCGAATTAGTAAAAATCGCCATGGTCTGAGCAGGCCATGATCTGCGGTGCGCAAACCCGCTTTTATAATCTGCTCCAGAGTCAGCGGATCAGGACCCGGTGCGCGTACTCTTGAAACCGATACGCGCGTATGCAGCGCAGTTATTGCGTCCATGTTGTATTTCCTGTGTGTCGATTGAGCAGGTAATCAGCATAAATCAAATATTGGTTTAATAGAATCGCCCGTGTAAGCTGAGTTCCTTTGTCGGATGGTCAGTGGTATTATTTCCCACGCCCATTTTGCGGATCTGACTTGTTATCGAGGATTTGATGAGTTCAATAGCTAACGTCATTGCGGTCAGTCGTGAACGGCCCGTCTATCCACAAGCACTTTCGCGCTGGTTTGCCAAAACTGCAGGCCGTCCGTTACGGCTGGTGATGAGTTTTTATTCGCCAGATGGCAACGAAGTAGCGATGCCGCTGGCGAGCATTTCCGCGTATCTGAAACGTGATTTCCCGTGGGTAGAGCTGCATTTATGTCCGGTCTTGATTCTGCGTGATGAACAAGCATTTCAACCGGAGAATTTTGCTAAATCCGTGGCGGCGCTGCAGCCTGATCTGATCGCATTTTCGGTGATGAGTCCGCATTGGTTCCCCATGGAGCCATACTTCAAAGAAATCAAAAAATTACTGCCGGATGCCGCGATTTGTATTGGTGGTTATCAGGCTATGTTGTCGCAGCAGCAGACCATCGCCAACCGCAACATCGATTTTATCTGTACCGGTGATGGCGAGTATGCCATGGGTAATCTGGTGCAGTTTATGCGTGGTAGCAAAGATGGTCCGGTCGATGGCATGTGGGAACGCATGACAGATGACACCGTCTTTGAAACCGAACCACATCAGATCGGCGATCTTGCGGCCTTGCCCTTCCCGGATTACGACATTTTTGAAAAGGCTGATGGTTTTAACAACGTCAACACGTCAATTTTTGGTCCCAAGGAAAAGCTGGTATTGCCAGTGATGACCGGACGAGGTTGCCCATACCGTTGCACCTACTGCTGCAACACGCCTTTGCTCGATGGCTGGAAGAACAAAAAGGAGTTTCTCAGAAAGTATGAACCACAGGCCATGGTGGATGAGCTCATTCGCCTGCGTGATAAATATGGTGTGGGTTACTTTGAATTCTGGGATGAGCTGTTCCTGTCGAATCTGAAGTTCGTCAATGCGTTTTTTGAGCTTTACAAAGAACAGGTTGGATTGCCTTTTTCAATCAACTCGCGTGTAGAGGTGATGAACGAGAAGTTTTGCGAGAAGGCCGCAGCGGCCGGTTGTCACACTATCTGGTTTGGTATTGAGAGTGGCGATGAAACCTATCGCAGCAAGATGTTGGGGCGAAAAATGACCAACGACCAGGTGATCGCAGCTGCTGAAAACTGCAAAAAAGCCGGTATCAACCGGCTGACATTCAATATTGTCGGAATGCCGCTGGAAACCGCAGAAAACATGCGACAGACGCTGGAGCTTAATCGAATCATTGCTCCGGAGTTTTTCTTCTTTTTCAACTACATTCCCTTGCGCGGAACACCCCTGTACGAGGTTGCGGAGCGCGAAGGTTTACTGATGCATGACAAAAAATCTTTGCACTATCTGTCTGGCGCGCTGAACCGCAGATTTTTACTGAATCTCAAAGAAAACCCTGAGCTGTTGCCGCAGGATGAGTTTGAGTCCATTTGTTTTGAGATGCTCGATTTCCAGGAAAAAAACAACCGCTTGAGTTTTGCAGATGGGCAAGACGCACCGCGTATCATCAAGATCGATGAACCTGTGGTGTTAGCCCCGGTTGATACTGTTGTGCTGGAACAGCTGGCCAGCAAATCAGAACGGTCATTGATGGGCAGCCTCAGGGGATTGTTCCGCAGCCCCTGAGGATCATGTATCAGCGTACTCAGGCAGCGGGTTGTTCAGTGTACAAAGCCCGCTCGGATTTGAGCACCCGTCTGAAGGTGATCCACGACAATAATGCCATCAGCAGATTGCCGGTAAAGGCGCCGATAAAGAAACCCTGCAGGCCGGCGATTTCACTGCCTATCCACGCCAGCGGCACTATAAACAGGAAAAAGCGCACGATACTCAGATACAACGCAATCATGGGTTTATGCATGGCATTGAGCGCGGAGTTACACAAAATGATGACCCCCTGCAGGCCATAACCTAGTGGCATAATCCATAAGTACAGTTTGATTATTTCAGCAACCGATTCGTCGCGCGTAAACACTGACGCAATCAGACCGGCGCTTAATGCCAACAATGCATAAATCAGTAGTTGCCATCCCAAGACAAAGCGCATGGAGATGCGACAGGCTTCCTCGATGCGATCAATGCGTGCGGCTCCCAGGTTCTGACTGACAAACGGGGGCAGGGTGCTGGACAGTGCCAGAATAACCAGGCACGCAATCGACTCCAGTCGTGTGCCAACACCAAAGGCGGCGACAGCAGTTTCACCGTAACTGGCAACAATAGCCGTCATCACGCCAGCGGCGATGGGTGTCAGCATATTGGAGCCGGAGGCCGGAATACCTATTTTTAACATCTCAATCGCAGAGCTTTTGAATACCGGCCCCGAAGGCAGTCCTTTGTAAATCAACTCATGTCGGATGGCCAGGTAGTAAAACAGGAATGCCACACCCGCGATCCATGAAATCATAGTCGCCCAGGCGGCTCCAGCAATACCCATCGCCGGAACCGGGCCCAGACCAAAGACCATTAAAGGTGTCAGTACAGCATTGATAAGGCCCGAACCCGCCATCAAGATACTGGGCGTGCGGGTATCACCATTGGCACGCAACACCGAATTAGCGCAAATGATGGCAACCAGCAATACACTGGTGGGCATCCAGATATCCATGTATTCGCGAATGACCGGCAGCAGCGATGCAGATGCGCCCAGCGCCAGGAATATCTGATCCATAAAAACATAGCCAGCGGTTGCCAGAAAACCCGACAGTAAAATCGCCACATAGTTGGTCACAGTAGATGCTTGTTTGGCCTTTTCGGCTTCACCCCGGCCAATGTATTTGGCGACAACCGCTGAGGTGCCGATACTCAGGCCTATGGCAAGGCTCATGATGGTGAAGGTGACCGGAAAGGTAAAACTGATCGCAGACAGGGCTTCGGTGCCCAGCATGCTGACAAAAAAAGTATCAACAAGGCTGAAACTGAACATCATGACCATACCCACAATCATGGGGATAGTCATGTTGATCAGAATGGGTGTGATAGGGCCGTCAGTGAGTTTCTGGCGAGCACTGGCTTTTTTATGTTTATTGTTATCAAGCGCTGCGTTTGCTGCCATATCAGGCCGTTATTGTCTGTTTCATCAGGGTGATCAGGCCTGGGCTTTTAAGGTCTGCCGGATCTGTAGCAGATGTTTAAAACACTTGGGGTTGCCAAACAACATTTCCTTGCTGCCCTGCGTTTGCGGATTACCCTGAGGGTCACTGAGCAGCGCACCGGATTCCAGCAGGATCAGCTGCGCAGCCGCCAACGATGTGTGGTGCTGCTCACGACACCAGCCCGCGTCAAGACGTCCTGCCGCAACGTAGACCATATCCAGCGCAGGGCAGCCACTCATGCGTAAATGCACCGGCAGCGCCAGCAAATGAGCTTGTAGTTGCGGTAAAAAATCATCCTCAAGAGACTGTTCCGGGTCCAGTGACACGTAGGCGTTTTCAAGATTTTTCATTTTGCCGATGCGCACACGACTGTCATTTAACTGCGCCCCATCACCGCGGCTGGCACTGAATTCCTGATTGTTGACCGGGTTCAGCACCACACCGTGGGTGATACCTCGTGGGGTCTTTAATGCCAGAGAAATACAAAACGAACCATACCCTTTAAAGAAGTTGCGGTTGCTGACCAGCGGATCGATCAGCCAGACGTGGTCTTTGTCAGCGCCTTCTGTATATCCACTGAGGCGCGAGTCGATGCTGTAGTCAGGATAGGCTTTTTGCAGATGGTAGAGCAGGGTGCGCTCGGCATCCAGATCCATGCTGGTCACCAGCGTGCCGTTTTTATCTTCGATTACATTAACCCGATCGAGGCGGTCACTGACATGGATGATTTGTTCAGCGGCGCCGCGCGCCGCCCGAAGAGCAATATTGATAACAGGATGCATGGTGTCCGCTGTTTGTGAACTGGTGGCTGTTAATGCTGCTAGGCTTGTTTTCGAAACCGGCGCGATGATAGCAAAATGCTGGCGGTCAGTCGTTAACTAGTTGTTATAATCCCCGGCCACCCAAACCACCTTCCCGGCAAACGCTACCGGACAGACTCTGGAGTTTGATTTTGAACAGTTCCCCGGTGTCAGACGCGCATCCTGATGCGTTACCCGATTTTGGCAACATCGCTGTTGTTCTGGTGCAGACTTCGCACCCCGGCAATATCGGTGCTGCCGCCAGATCTCTAAAGAACATGGGTCTGTCAGACCTCAGATTGGTTGCACCAAGAACGCCGTTTCCCAGTGATGATGCCACCCGGCGTGCAGCCTCAGCGACTGACATATTGCATCACACCAAGGTGTTTGGCTCCCTGGAAGACGCCGCGGCAGATTGCGGGTTGATTATAGGCACCAGTGCTCGCTCGCGTCGCATGCCGTGGCCGGTGCTGACTCCCCGTCAATGTGCCAATCATGTGGTGCAGGATGCCGGCAAAAACAAGGTTGCATTGGTGTTTGGTCGCGAAGACACAGGCCTTACCAACGAAGAGTTACAGTTGTGCCACTATCATGTACAAATCCCGGCCAACGCCGAATACAGTTCATTAAATCTGGCCGCTGCAGTGATGGTGATCTGTTACGAAATTCGTAATGCCATGCTGGAACGGTTGGCAATTAACGGCAGTGAGGTTGCGCAGAGCGATCAGCGCTTTGCCCACGACAGTGTTTACAACCCTGACTATGAACAGGAATTCTGGGATGTGCCCAAAGCCGACGCCCAGCAAATGGAGCTGTTTTACGAGCACCTGGAAAAAACGCTGACCGACCTGACCTTTCACAATCAGGATAACCCGCGTCTGCTGATGCAACGCATGCGCAGGCTGTTTATGCGAATACGCCCTGATACCATGGAGATCAATATTCTGCGCGGTGTGCTGAGCTATGTGGATCACCACGTCAAAATTGCCAACAAAAAGGATTAGATAAAACGTATGTCATTGATGTTTGATCAGATTGCTGAAGAAATTGCTGCGCGCCCGGAACAGGTTGCTGCGACTGTTGCCATGCTCGATGACGGCGCTACTGTGCCCTTTATCGCGCGTTATCGTAAAGAGGTCACCGGAGGGCTGGACGATATTCAACTTCGTAAACTTCAGGAACGCTTGCTGTACCTGCGTGAACTGGATGACAGACGCGATGCCATTATCAAGAGCATTGCCGAGCAGCAAAAGTTAACACCGGAATTGGAAGCACAATTACGCGCGGCTTCCACAAAAACAACACTTGAAGATCTCTACCTGCCCTATAAACCCAAACGCCGCACCCGCGCCCAGATTGCTCGCGAAGCCGGTCTGCAGCCGCTTGCTGATGCTTTGTTTGCAAATCCTGCACTTGATCCGGAGCAGGAGGCTGTTGCTTTTGTTAATAGTGAGTTGGGCGTTGCGGATGTTAAGGCAGCACTGGAAGGCGCGCGTTATATTCTGATAGAACAGTTTGGTGAAGATGCAACGTTGCTGGGGCGATTGCGTGATTATTTCTGGAACAGTGCACACCTGATGTCGGAACTGATTGCCGGCAAAGAA
>CAMBPO010000050.1 GCA_945869725.1 Klebsiella pneumoniae | reverse complement strand
ACCTTGATCTTGTAACCGGTCTTGAATATCCACCAGAGCAATGCCGGGCAGATTCAGCACCTTAACGTAATCGTACTACCTGATCAATTTGGCAAGGCCATGGCCGTCAGGCTGCTGCCGGTTTGCAACACGATGTACTGGCGCCCCTGATGAACATAACTCATCATTCCGTAACGGCTGGCAAGTGGCACCTCTAGTCTGCCCACTTGTTCACCTGAGACCTTGTCAACAGCGTAAAGGTAAGGAATGCCATCACCGCCGGTGGCCGCATATACCAGCATATCGGGCAGTACCATCATGGTAGCCCAGTCTCCGTTGCCGGTGTTACCCAGCTCGATGCCTGCAAGTGCCGGATGTTCACTCACATGACGCGGCGTTTCGGCTACAGGAATCCACCACAGGTGTTCACCGGTGTTCATGTCTATAGCGGTTATGCGACTGAAGGGTGGTTTGAACAGGGGCAGACCCTGGGGGCCGCGTACCGTCGCATTGCGCAGATTGGAAAAGGCCGCCAAGGTGGTGCCGGTGGGTTCAAAGGCAAGCATGGCATCACGTTCCTGCGAAGGCGCCAGTACATGCGCGCTGCAGGCCTTGCGTGAGGTGACAAAAAACACGCCAGTTACCGGATCAGCAACCGGTGGCGCAAAAATATTGGCACCACCGGCATCACTCGGACAGGACATTGCCGCAATCTTTCCCAGCGTATTTTCGTTGTGCAATGGCGGCAGGAACAGGGGGCCCAGCTGAAAATCCGCCAACGCATCTATTGCCTGTTGCCGCAGCTCCGGGGTGAAATCAATGAGCTCGTCGTGCGTTATACCCTGCACATCAAAGGCTGCGGGTTTGCTGGGGAACGGCTGTGTCGGTGAAGTTTGCTCACCGGGCACCAGTGACTGGGGCACCGGACGCTCCTCGATTGGCCACAGCGGTTCGCCAGTCAGACGATTAAAACCAAAAACAAAACCATGTTTGGTCATTTGTGCAACAGCTGGCACAGTTTGGCCATTCTGCTGAATATCCAGCAACACCGGCGCAGTGGGTATGTCGTAATTCCAGATATCATGATGGACCAGCTGGTAATGCCAGACGCGCTCACCCGTCTGCACATCCAGCGCGACAATGCTGGTACCGAACAAATTGTCACCGGGGGTGAAGCCACCAAAATAGTCAATGGTTGGCGGATTGGTGACGAAGTAAACAATGCCTGCTTCAGGATCCGCCGACAAAGGCGCCCAGGGTGTCACCTCTCCCGTGAGATCGCGTGGATTTCCTTGCACATCCCAGGTGTCACTGCCGAATTCACCGGGTTCGGGTATGACATGAAAGCGCCAGCGAAACTCGCCTGTGCGGGCATCAAAGGCCAGTATGTCGCCGGGTATGTTTTCGATGCGAGTCTGGTTATAACCTTGCTCGGCCGAGTTACCGACCACCACCACACCGTTAACAACAATAGGCGGCGCTGAGGAAGTGATGTAGCCCTCGGAAAGCGGGATGCCATAGTAGGGATCAAAATCGTAGCCCATATGCTCGGCGATGTTTTTTTGCAGATCAACAACGCCGGTTTCCGGGAAACCGGGCAGCGGAACCTGCTCACCAAAACCTTCCAAAGGCGCTCCGGTGTCGGCATCGAGAGCGGTCAGGAAAAAGCCCGGGCTGATAATATAAATGACCCCCTTGCCATCCACTTCCGCATAAGCCACACCTTTGCCATAGTCCTTGCGCATGGAATACTCATGGCGAAAAGTATGTGGTTCGCGCCAGGACCACAGTGTTTCACCGGTGTCGGCGTCCATGGCAACCACATGCCGGCGCTCACCAGCAACAGTGTACAGTTTGCCGTTGACATAACTTGGGGTAGAACGCCCGCTGAGGGCCTGAAAGCTGGCGCCATCCCAGGTCCAGGCTACTTCAAGCTGCTGAAAATTATTGCGTTGGATCTGATTGGCCGGGGTGGAGCGAGTATGTGCGTAATCGGAGCCCAGTGTCAGCCACTCGACTGTATCCTGAGCGCTGGCAGGTATCACAACGACACTGCACATCAACATTGCCAACAACAGGGGGATGAAACGTACCGCAGATTTGTCATGCATGGGACGATCCTCTTTGTTTTTTTTTGTTTCCTGACCAATCATTCATGGATCGGGGTAGCCGCAGGCCACACAATGCAGTTTATACTGCCCTTGGTCAATAAAAAAAATGCAAGGAGTGATGACGTGCAAACTTGGTTATTTGTGCCTGGCAATCGGGCCGATCGCATCCCCAAAGCCGTCGTAACCCAGGCTGATCGCATAATAATTGACTGGGAAGATTCAGTGGCGCCGGGCGAGCGTGCCAGTGCGCGTCGCACAACAGCTCTTTCGCTGCAACAGGCAGCAAACGACAGCAATCGCTGTGTTATTCGTATCAACGCTGCCGGCACGCCGGATCACCGTTTGGATCTGGATGCCGTGCGTGATATGCGCTGCGCTGCAGTGATGCTGGCCAGAACCGAACACCCGGACATGCTGCGTTCTGTGACGGATTGCGGTCTGAGAGTGGTTGCGCTCATCGAATCAGCCCTGGGCGTGGAGCAGGCGTATGCCATTGCCAGTGCGCCGGGAGTTATCGGCATGGCGTTTGGCTGTGTGGATTATCTAGCTGATATTCAGACCAGGCCCAGCCTGCAGGCTGTGCATTATGCCCAGTCACGACTGGTTAATGCCGCGCGTGCGGCGCGTCTGTCTCATATTATCGATGGCCCGACGACTGCGCTCGATGACCATGAGTTGCTCAAAAACGAGGCGCTGCAGGCAAAATCTCTGGGTATGACAGCCAAGATGGCCATTCATCCCGCGCAGGTACAGTTACTCCGACAGTTATTCCATATCACCCCGGCAGAACTGCAACGGGCACGCGACATCATTGATCTGTATGAGGAGGGGCTGCGCTTGGGCAAAGGCGTGGTCCGTGATGGCGATCAGATGATTGATGGCGCCGTCGCCAAACAGGCGCGCTGGCTGCTGGATTCAGATAAATCATGATGTTGCTTCAGCAATGGATCGATAAAAAAAACTCTGCAGTGGATACCTTGGCACTGACACCGGTCAATGCGTTGGCAGCCAGTCTCAATCGCCCTGCACTGGCGATGGGTGACCGATTGCCGCCGCTTTGGCATTGGCTGTTTTTTTTGCCACTCACGCAACACTCGCAACTCGGTGCAGACGGGCATAGTGCGCAACATGATTTTCTGCCACCGGTTCCATTGCCGCGCCGCATGTGGGCAGGCAGTCGTCTGCAATTCCTGCAGGCTTTGCGCATTGGTGATGCGGTTAGACGCGAGTCGCGTATCCTCGAGATCGTCGAGAAAAAAGGTCGCAGTGGCGCGCTGGTTATCGTCACTGTGCAGCATGACGTACACGGAACCAACGGTCTTGCCATCCGCGAACAGCAGGATATTGTGTTTCGCGAGGCACCCTTATTAGTCGCAGTGCCCGACACGCCAGTGAGTGCACCGGCGCAGAGTCTCAACCCCCAGTGGTCACATGAGCACAGAGCGGACAGCGTGCTGTTGTTTCGTTATTCCGCACTGACATTCAACGCCCATCGCATCCATTACGACTATCCCTATACCACGCAGGCGGAAGGCTATCCGGATCTGATCGTTCATGGGCCCTTGCTGTTTACTTTATTGGTTCAGGCCATGTGTCAGGAGCATCCACAGCTTTGTATCAAGTCTCTGAACATGCGCGCTGTGCGGCCTTTGTTTTGCAATAGGCCTTTCCGACTCCAGGGACAGTTGTCCCGTGATAAACAGAAGGCACAGCTTTGGAGTCTGGATGAACATGGATCTGTCACCATGCAGGTGGACATCATCCTGCATACAGAGGAGCAACAATGAGCGACAAGCAACCCAGACCCGACCAGCACCAGGAGTTGCGCGAGGCCTTGCGCGAGCTGTGTGCACGCTTTCCGGCGTCTTATCACCGCGCGATAGGCGAAAGTGGTGATTATCCCCAGGCGTTTATCGATGCCCTGACCCAGGCAGGCTGGCTGGCGGCCATGATCCCCCGCGAATACGGGGGCTCCGGGCTGGGTCTGACGCAGGCATCAGTGATCATGGAAGAGATCAATCGCAGTGGCGGAAATGCCGGACACTGTCATGGCCAGATGTACAACATGGGCACCTTATTACGACACGGTTCATTGCAACAGAAAGTAAGTTACCTGCCCCGTATTGCCACAGGTGAACTGCGTCTGCAGTCCATGGGCGTGACGGAACCCACAACCGGCACTGACACCACAAAAATCAGAACCACTGCAGTACGCAGAGGCGATCGTTATCTGGTGAATGGCCAGAAAGTATGGATATCGCGAATTCAGCACTCCGATCTGATGATACTGCTGGCGCGCACCACGCCGTTGGCACAGGTCAAACGCAAGTCTGAAGGCATGTCGATTTTTCTGGTGGATCTGCATCAGGCGCTGGGCAATGGGCTGGTCGCCAAACCCATCCGCAATATGGTCAATCACGAGACCAGCGAACTGTTTTTTGATGAACTGGAAATTCCGGCAGAGAATCTGATCGGCGAGGAAGGCAAAGGCTTCAAATACATTCTTGATGGTTTGAACGCAGAGCGTACACTGATTGCCGCGGAGTGTATCGGTGATGCCTGGTGGTTCCTGAACAAGGTGGTAGATTACTCCAGCAATCGCATGGTATTTGATCGACCGATTGCGCAGAATCAGGGGGTACAGTTTCCCATTGCACGCTGTTTTGTAAATACCGAAGCAGCAAATCTGATGAGGTTCCGCGCCTGCGAACTGTATGACGCAGCGCAGGACTGCGGTGCCGAAGCCAATATGGCCAAGTTGCTCGCCGCAGATGCCTCCTGGGAAGCTGCCAACGTCTGCCTGCAGTTTCACGGTGGTTTCGGGTTTGCCACAGAATACGATATAGAGCGCAAATTTCGCGAAACCCGTTTGTATCAGGTGGCACCGATCTCCACCAATCTGATTCTCTCTTATGTGGCCGAGCACGTGCTGGGCCTGCCGCGTTCATTTTAAGGCAGAACCTGTTTAAGGCATAAACTATGCGCCCACTTGAAGGTATAACGGTCGTCACACTGGAACACGCCATCGCGGCGCCGTATTGCACACGTCATCTGGCAGATATGGGCGCGCGCGTGATCAAAATTGAACGTCCGGGCAACGGAGATTTTGCCCGTCACTATGACAATCGGGTGCGCGGTCTTTCCTCGCATTTTGTATGGACTAACCGCTCCAAGGAAAGTGTGACACTGGATATCAAAAAACCGGGCGGTGATGAGGTCCTGCAGCGTTTACTGCAAAAGGCGGACGTATTGGTTCAGAATCTTGCACCCGGCGCGGCGCAACGACTGGGTCTGGCGTTCGCGACATTGCATGAGCGTTACCCGACACTGATTGTCTGTGATATATCAGGCTACGGGGAAGGCGGCCCTGACAGTGATCGCAAAGCCTATGACCTTTTGATACAGGGCGAGGCTGGTTTTCTGTCGGTCACCGGCAATGAGGCCGAGATGGTCAAAGCAGGTTGTTCCATAGCAGATATTGCTGCCGGTATGTATGCATACAGCAATATTCTCGCCGCGCTGCTGCAACGCGGTCGCACGGGCAAGGGCTGTCATATCGAGATTTCCATGCTTGAGGCCATGACAGAGTGGATGGGTTATCCGCTGTATTACGCGTTTGAAGGTGCTGAACCGCCCGCGCGTAAAGCCGCGACACATGCCACCATCTGCCCATATGGCCCGTTCCCGACAGGTGATCAGCAGCAACTGCTGCTGGGTGTGCAGAATGAGCGCGAGTGGGAGGTATTCTGCGAGATTGTTTTGCAACAGCCCGCGCTGGCGTGTGATGCGCGCTTCAGTTCCAATACTTTACGCCTGGCTGCAAGCTACAGTTTGCATGAGATCATTTATCAGGTCTTTGCCAGCCTGAATTCGGAACAGATTGTGGCGCGACTCAAGGCAGCAAACATCGCCCATGCGCGTGTTAATACCATGGCAGATGTGTGGCAACACCCGCAGTTGGCACAACGTCAGCGCTGGGTAAATATTGATAGTCCGGTGGGTGAATTGCCGGCGCTGTTACCACCCGGTTCGCCGTCAGCATTTGCGGCACGCATGGACGCTGTGCCCGCACTTGGCCAACATACCATCGCGGTGTTGCAGGAATTGGGGTATCGGGAAGCGGATATTCTTGCCTTGCGCGCAAACGGCACCCTATAAAAACCAGATGGGGCAGTTAGAAAAGGACAGAACATGAACAATAAAAATTTTATGCAGGATAAGGTTGTCATTGTCACCGGCGCAGGTGGCGGTATCGGTCGCGAGATTGCCTTGCTGATGGCGGCCAACGGTGCCCGCGTAGTGGTAAACGATATTGGTGCGTCGCTGGAAGGTGAAGGTCACGATGCGGGGCCAGCACAGAAAGTCGTGGATGAAATTGTTGCACAGGGTGGGGAAGCAGTCGCCAATACCAACAGTGTCGCTGAAGCGGCGAATGCCCGGCGCATCGTGGAAACGGCGATTATGCAGTTCGGGCGAGTGGATGCCATTGTGAATAACGCGGGTATCCTGCGTGACCGCTTCTTTCACAAGATGAGCGAACCGGAATGGGACGCGGTCATCAAGGTGCATCTGTATGGTGCTTATTACGTCAGTCGCGCCGCTGCGCCTTATTTTAAAGAGCAAGGCAGTGGAGCCTATGTGCACATGACGTCCACGTCTGGCCTGATCGGTAACTTTGGACAGGCAAATTACTCTGCGGCCAAACTGGGCATCGTGGCACTTTCAAAATCCATTGCGCTGGATATGCAGCGCTTTGGTGTGCGCTCCAACTGCATAGCGCCATTTGCCTGGAGTCGCATGATCAGCTCAATTCCCACCAGCACACCAGAAGAGGAGGAGCGTGTTAAAAAACTGCAACAAATGTCGCCTGCCAAAGTCGCGCCGCTGGCCGTTTATCTAGCAAGTGACGAAGCCTCACAGGTTAATGCGCAGATATTTTCTGTGCGTAACAATGAAATATTCTTGATCAGTCAGCCTCGCCCCCTGCGCTCGGTGCATCGCAGCGAAGGCTGGACGGCGCAATCAATTGCCGAGCACGCAATGCCAGCGTTGCAGGCAGATTTTTATGATCTGCAACGCTCAGCCGATGTGTTTACCTGGGACCCCGTGTGACAACAGCCTGATCGGGTAAGACAAGTGGCACTGTCTCTCGATCTGGCGTTGTCCCAGATGCCGATGCCATCGCGATGATGCCAGCGTCGAATTACTCTCAATAATGCCACGTTTATCACTCCTGAAACCCCCGCTCAATGGTCGCGAGGGTAGTGTTATACGTCGGTCAATTTTCGATGTAATTTTAGGGGAAAGTGCGTCACTTTTAAGTGCAGTTCAACACCCCGTCTTCACGGACACTTCAACAAGCCTCATAAGGGGTAAAAGGAGTGTCGGAAAAAACTTCTCGGGGCGTGCCATCAGTGCGAACAACGGACTCCAGACCCTAATAGTCCGTTTGGCCAAAGCCATCAATAGAATAAAAATCAATGATGTAAAAAACTGCGCCCAACCCGGCAAACGGACTGCGAAAATCCATAGTCCGTTGCTCAGCTTTTAAGCGAGTGGCCAACTTAAAATCAAATCAGAAACAACGGACAGGACAAAACCAAGCTCATCAAGTCCGCGAAAGCCAGAGTCGGCAAGAAGGAAAATGACGCTGGCCCTGGCGGAGGTGGGCAGGTGCTTTACTTGCGCAGAAGCCTGTGTGCAAAATCGGCGCTGAACACTTACCCACTACAGCCGATTGCGGCTGCCAAGGAGCTACCATGCCAAGAGCGTCAACAAAAAGAACGACACGCAGAATTTCCACTCTCCCGATTCGTGCCGTGGCCTGTGCAGCCATGCTTGCGGCTCTGTCCCTGGGGGCGGCCCCGCTGGCGCTGGCCCAGGGCATCGTGGTCAAAGCGCCGACCATCACGGCCGCGCGAGCCCAGTCCGACATGGAAAACACGGTGGACCGCCTTATACAGGGCGTGGAAATTCCCGGCGGCAAGTTTGCCCTCGCGGCACTGCGCCGGGTGCAGGCCGAAACCAACGGACTGATCCACACCGATGTAACCGAGGTTTACCTGATCACCCAAGGCACAGGTTTGCTGGTCCTGGGTGGCAGTCTTGCCGATACGCGTGAGACCGATCTGACGCGTGTGTGGGCCGGCCCCAGCACCTCCGGCACCCACCAGGCGGGCGAAGAGCATACGGTAGCCGTAGGGGATGTCATCGTGGTGCCGGCCGGCACTGCGCACCGTTTCAAGGAGCTGACCGGCAAGATTGAATACCTGGTGTTCCGCTTCGAAGCTGTGGAGTAAGGCTCTCAACTCACGCGGGACGCTTTCCACTGAGGCGTTTCTCCAGCCACTGCGCTGCGCGCAAAATACTGCGCGCCGCCAGCAGGGCTTCCAGCTTCACGCGCTCGCCCATACTACGTTGAACTATATAACAACTGCCGCTTTTGCAAAAAGGGCGGCATAATACAAACGTTTCACCGAGCCGATGCTACTAATTTGGGCAGTAAGGTCATCACTTTTTGTACTACGCTGGGTGACCAGTTGTTTGCGAAGTGACGAATCAGTCAACACTTAAACCCGGGTCATAACACTATGCGTGTCGCTTATCTCGTGCTGCCGGCTTTTATAATCTTGCCCGCGTTTGCAAATGCCCAATCAGAATTAATAGCCCTGCAGCCAGACCGGATATTCTCCGGAGAGAAGCTCTATGAGTCTGGCGAATGGCTCCTGATTCAAGAGGGATATGTCGTAGAGATTGTTTCAACAGAGGCGGAGTTGCCAGCTGAAGCTTATAAACAGCGACTAAACGGCAAGACGATTATACCGGCATTAATAGATGCACACGCGCACCTAGGGTATCAGTCTGTCAGCAGTTGGGGAGCCGAAAATTACAATAAAGCTAACCTAATCGACAATCTCTCACAGTATGCCTACTACGGTTTCTCTACTGTTTTCTCAGCCGGTAGCGACCCGGTTGCTTTGATAAATGAACTTCGAGCAACCATTGATCTTGAGTTACTGCCTGTAGCCACCCCTCTCGCTGCCTATGGTGTAGCCCCCACAGGCTACGGCCCGAATAACTCATTCCTGGAAGAAATTCGTGCTGTAGAGGCGGCACTACAGACAAACATACTGTTCGGCGTGGACCAATCATCTGATATTCAGACGCTGATAACAGCTATAGAGCCAAAGCAAAATGCTGTTATAAAAATCTGGGTGGATGATCGAGCGGGTACTCAACCAAAATTAGCACAGCGACTTTATACCGAGCTGGTTAGTACTGCGAATCAGCAAGGGATTAAAGTTGTAGCGCATCAGCAGGACTCGGCGGACACTGCGCGACTGGTACAAGCAGGTGTCGCTGGTTTTTTACATGGAAGATTCGATGACGAGATCAGTGAGGGCCTAAGTCGCTCGCTCGCCGAATCGAATACTTTCGTTATTCCCAACCTCGGACTCTCTTTGCTCCGCCGCATGACTATCGCTGAAGACCCCTTTTTACATGAAACCTTGCCTGCTGCGACTTTATCTCGGCTTTCTGACAGAGTGTTTGCAAGTACTGGCGACGCTCCATCTACCTCTGGTTCTAATAACCAACTTGAACGTCAATTAGAAAACCTGATCGAGAATCTTGAGCCGTCGATCAGAAAAAGTTTTGAATCGGCGATGGAGCATGGAGTTCCGATTATATTGGGAACCGATGCAGGGGCACTTCCGGACCATTTTTTTGGCTACACCGGTCACAAAGAGCTAGAGATATTTGTTGCACTAGGAATGTCGCCGGAGCAGGCAATTGCAGCCGCAACCTCTTCAGCTGCATCACAACTCGGTCTTTATGATCGCGGACTACTTGAAAAGGGGCTGAGAGCAGATTTTGTCATCTTAAATGCTAATCCATTGAGTGATATTCGTGCCACGCAAGATATTAGCGCCGTTTTTTTGCTCGGCAAAGAACTCGACAGGACAGCGATTATTGAGCGGTTAACTCAAGATTTACGAAACTGACACTCTCTTTAGCGCCGTAATGTTAATTTTTACCAAATTTAACCCCCGTCGTTATTTCTATATTTTTCCCCCATAGTAGGGTGCAACCCCGCTCTATCAGTGATGTATTGTGGGTCAAATATTCGATGCAAAGGTCGTAAAAATGGGCACAAACGAACGTGCAAATGCGCAGAGAGTGGCTGATATTTCCTTGTTACTGTTAATTTGCGTCATATTATGACGCGCAGATTGCATCAAGATTTGATGCCCGAAGAACTGCCCTAAACGATTAGGCTGATAGCAGACCATGAGGTCGAAGTGTATCTCCAAGATTAATGCATCTGCATCTCTTAAGCTTGAAAATTAGCATGGGGTTCTACCCCGCTCAACAATCTGTTTGACAGCCTCATCTTTAAATTCTGGTGAATATCTTTGATTGCTCATACACTTCATCCTATGCTCATAGACAAGGCCAGAGGTGTCCGGGAAACACGGATCAGTCCATAAAGTTCAAAAATGTGTCCCGATTTGTTTGACCAGAACCAAGGCTGAAATGGCAAAGTAAATGGCACGAACTTCGACAGACACTTTTTAGCTTTTTAAAGAAACTGATTTCTACTATGTACGTAAAATTGGGATAATTTCCGATGGACTTACGAGGCTCGGGCTTTTATCCTTTAGCCGTTTAAATAGGCAAAACATCCCGCCCGAAAATCAGACAGTTGTGGAGGATTACAATGCACAAGCTTCTTCAGAGAATACTGATCGGATTTTGGTTCGCTGGCGCTGTTGTTCCAGCTGGTTTGCAGGCACAGACTGTAACCGCTGGCATGATGGAGGCGCGATTTACTGCGCTGGCACAGTATTTGAACGCAGCAGAAGTTTTGCAGGCTACCGTTTATGAAGAGATAGTTTTTAGCAATGAATCCATTGAATCGCAATTTGGTAAGGTGCTATTGCGCGAGAAAATTGAAGAGCTGGCAGCAACCGAGTTCTCACATTACCACACTGCCTCCAACCACATGGCCATGCTTGGCCCCTTTCGAGTCTTCGAGACCAGAGCAACACCTGGGCTTCAGGCCATGATCCGCGATGAATTCGCAACGGAAGAAATCGCCAATGTTCTGGACGCCAATGGCAGTATTCCTGAGAGCGCCGTTGCAGTTCTGGAGCGTGGCCGCGAATTCGGGATTAACCTGCTGGACATTTTTCTAGATAACAATGTGATCGACAAGTACACCGCCGTGGATGTCGCGCTGGCAAACTACTTGAGCGAGGATTCGCTGTCTGTGGCCGCACTTCCCAAGCATCCGGATCTTTTGTCCAATCATCCCTATGCGTATGCTTTTCGCGTAGGCTTTCCGCAGCTGAGCGGCCTGACATGGGCCTCGCAGTGGCTGCAGATCGCTGCCTTGGAAGCCACGATCCTGGCTGAGAGCGATGCAGAGGTTGAATCTGGCATTGACATAGTCATCGCGCTCTATGAAGAGAAGACTTCGCCGACTCACGGCAGCCTCATGTCTTTGCCGACAGACATCCCAACCTTTCCTGTCATAGCGCCGAATGTGTACAGCTTCCATCCTGGCGTAGCGTATGTACTGGACAACATCGCTGTCTTGAAAGTGGTCGTCGGCGATCTTCTCGCACATCCTGACGTCCCCGACCGCCTTGCTGCGATCGAAGCGGCGGTGACCTCGTTCACAGACAAAGAAAACTACCTAGATCAGGAGAGGAAATACCTTGAGTTTGTGCTGCGGGGCGGGATCTTCAATCAAGGTGGCCCCGCGCTCGGTGGTTTGACCCAATCCGAGCGCAACCGTGGCCGTGCCGCGACGCAGCATGTGAGCAATTACCCAATGCGCTGATTGTCGCACATGCGGTCTCTAGGGTTTGGTTCATGTTGAGGTGGTGAGTGTCATGAAAAAATTTCAAGCCTCTAGCCTGATAGTCTTCGTAGCGCTGGCTTCCGGGGTTGTCAATGCCGCCCTGGAACGGACCGGCGATTTTGCATTGCTGGACAGCGAAGGAGAGTTCCATCAGCTGAGTCGCTACCAGCATCGCAAGGCCGTCGTCATTATGGCCTACGCACAATCCTGCCAGGGGATGGATGCGACCCTAGCTCAATATCAGGAATTGCACGATCGTTACGCCAAACAGGGCATTGAATTCCTGTTGCTGGATACCCAAGACTTGGATCGCGACGCCCTGCGTAACCTCAATCTGACTTTGCCCATTCTCCAGGACAGCGGGCAATTGGTTTCTGATGCACTGGGTATAACGAGTGCCGGGGATGTCAGGGTGCTCAATCCTGACCGCCTCTCGTTGTTCTACGTAGGTGCAGTCGGGCCTGAACTGGATGACACGTTGTCCAGTTTGCTGACGACTACTTTGCGGAACACCGTCAAGACAAGCAATATGGCAAATTGCACTGTGGAGTACCCTGTCAAGGCAATGCATGCCACCAATATTCCTGACTACGCAACAGAGGTGGCGCCCATAATCATTGAGAATTGTGCGTCCTGCCACAGGCAGTTCGGTGTCGGTCCGTTTGCCATCGATAATTATGTATCACTGCTTGGATGGTCGCCGATGATTCGAGAGGTGTTACTCAACAAGCGCATGCCTCCTGCCCAGGTCGACCCCAGCATCGGGCATACTACGACAGCTCGTTACCTCGCAACCGAAGATGTTCAGACGCTGCTGCACTGGTTCAAAGCGGGAGCACCGCGTGGTGATGGCCCCGTTGATCCGCTCGAAGAATTCTCGTATGCAGAGAGCAAGGAATGGCTTCTTGGTGAGCCGGATATCATCGTCACTGCCCCTGCTCTGCGTATACCCGCAACCGGCATTCTGGATTATGTGTATGCCGATGTTGAATTGCCCTTCGATGAAGACAAGTGGGTCACAGCTGTTCAGTATCATCCGGATGCAACCAGTGCGTTGCACCACCTGATGGGCTTTGTCACCGCTCCTGGCGAAGATTTCTGGGGAGAGGAGCGCTATGCAAGCACATCAACACGCACGTTCCTTGATGGCTATTCGCCAGGAAATCCATCCGCAACTCGATTCCCGGAAGGTACTGCAGTATTTATTCCTAAAGGGCACAAGCTTTCTCTGCAGTTCCATTTCGTTGGAATTGGCGCCGAATTAGTCGATGCAACTAAGATAGGTCTCTATTTTGCGGATGCACCGGACAGCGGAAGTCTGAAGCAACGACACGTGCAGGCGGTGTCTGCCTTGGTAGTGCTGCCACCGAACGAGCACGACATCCCTGCCCACGCTGAATACGTTTTTGATGAGGCCGTAGTGATCACTGGTGTGCGCGCCAAAATGAATGCACGTGGCAAGAAGATGAAATTCAGTGTGGAGTTGCCCGATGGCACCATACGTGACTTGTTGAGTGTGCCTGCTTACAACTACGGGTGGCAGCCTCACTATGTCCTTGCAGAGGCCGTAGAGATTCCAGCGGGAAGCAAGGTCCACGTGACCGGCGCTTTTGACAACTCTATTTCCAATCCTTTTAATCCAGACCCGGACATCGAGGTTCGGTCTGGGCTGGACAGTAAGGACGAAAACTTTACTGGCTATTTCACGTATCACAAAGCTGACTGACCGCACTTACTGTACTCAAAAGCCGCCGAACAATTGTGATCCGGCGACTTGTTTCATGTTGTGTCAGTAGTATTGCAACTTTTCATGGGTAAGAAAGAACAGTAGACGTTGTTCTATAGTTCTTCTGTCCTTCAAAAGGCCCTGGCAGTTGCCAGAGCCTCACTTCGTTAAATTACTCAGCAGCTACAGAACGCTGCTTGGACGTTTCACGCTGCGCCAGGATTTCCTGGTAGCCTTCGTCGTCCAAGTGAGTCACAGCAATCCACGCATGCGACATTTCATCCGCAGTACGGCTGCCGTCCACGACCCAGAAATCCGGATCAGGATTGTTTGGGTTGTTGGCGGTATTGTCATACCACTGCTTGATAACCAGCACCGCACCAGTCGGCACGAGTGGAGCTACCTCTTCCTCAAACATGTGGCTGTGGTGCCAGGTGGCGCTCCAGTTGGAGATCTGGCTGATATCTTCAGTGCGACCAGTGGCCGGGTAGTAGATCTGCAGTGACGCGGCGCGCAGGCGCAGGTGGCCGTGCGGCTGGAAGCTGTCGATACGCACCGGGTGGTCGAACGAGTGGAAGCCCTGGGTCATGGCAGTGCCATGGGGAGGAACAATCAGCTCACCTTCATTCAGCCTGTATAGTTTCAGGTCCTGCTTGTACTTGGCCACATTCTCATAGCCTTCCGGGTGCAGCCAGATGCCGATTTCCACCACGTTGTCTTCGATCACCGTTCCCGGCGCTGTAGCTCCAACCCCACCTGGGAAGAGGTGAATATCCCAGCGAATACGGGCATTGGCCGGCAGTGTGCGGCAGATATTGTCGGGAGCAATCTCGCCCCACTTGCCCATCGCGTACTCGGTTAACATGCCTACGTCTTCATATTCTCCATCGGCATTCATGACCTCCACGTTGGAGTTGGCATGGTGTACCACAGCCTTGGCGTTGCCGGCCGGCTTAACCTGAATGGCTTTGATGCAACGGTCTGTTGTCAGGCCTGTTTCGGCGAAAGGTCGGTGCCACATATCGTTGCCGATTGCGGGAACATCAATTGGCGAGGAGTTCAGCACCAATGTCGGCTGACCGAACTCAGGGGCAAAGTTCCACTCATCACTGGGCGGGAGGTTGGCTACAGGGTGCGAGCGATCGCCCCAGTCTCCTTCCGGTGCGCCCTGAGCAACCCACTCTGTAATGGTGTTGATTTCATCATCAGACAGACGCCAGTCACCCTGCAGATCCTGAATGCCGATGTGATCGTCATAGGAGTAAGGAGGCATTTCCTTATTGGCAACGCGCAGACCAATCAACGGCGCCCACGGACGCACTTGCTCGTAATTGGTTAGCTGCATGGGGCCGATCGCTCCTTCCCGGTGACAGACAACACAGTTGTCTGTGATTATCTGAGCAACGTGGTCGGCGTAAGTTACTTTATCTGAGTCGATTAACAATGAAGACTGTGCTTGGGCTTGACCGGTGTATCCCAACATTGCAAGGACTGCAAAGCCGAATGCGGCTTTCCCTGAGAGCTGTTTGTTAAAACACTGCTTGACTTTCATGATACTCTCCTTCTAGTTATTAAAGCCGTTGACTTAATGTAAATCTCATGCACTCGCTTGTCCACTCTTTGATCGCAATATCTGAAACTAATTGTTTCTCTTATTCTTTGAATCAACTTGGAAAATAGTTGGTTACGGGGTCACGGTTACGCGCTGATACAGGTTTGTCCAGCAGCACTGGTCGGCCTCTGTACTGTCAGTTGCATCCCAATTGTCAGCCATGGTGCGAATGATATATTCGCCAGACTGTGAGAAGGTTGCGATCACACTTGCGCTTCCGTTGCCGGAGCTTAGTTGAGTTTCATCAGGGCCGACTGGTGGGACGCCCCGTGCTCGTTGTAGCTCTGTCAGCTCGGGTGGTGGCTCGGACGAAGGATGACGCTCGAAAGAGACCTGACCTTCGCCTTGGTGCTTGTACCAGGATACCCGCACAGGAATTCCTTTCACGTTGCGCGAATCAGTCATGTCGCGGACAGACGGATCTGTAACGTGCACTGTCAGTGTCACTGGCGAGCCAACTTTGACTGTCAGCGGCGCATCGGCAACAAGTCCGTCCGGATCCTGACCCTGCGGCCCGCCTTCTACAAAGGAAACCAAGGGTGAGACCGAGCCGGCAGGACGTGGCGTTCTGTCAAGGGTGTATCCTAGGCGACCGCGACGACCTGGCACTTTCAACTCTTCATGCTGACCAGTCTTGATGTACCACCAGACTTCACCGTTTCGCATGGAAGCAGGAACGGTGACGGTGAACACCCCTGTATGGCGGGTCGTCTCGAAACGCTCAGGCTGCAGGCCATTGAATTCCGCAGGATCGATACGGTTGTTCTGGCCAAGTGGAATCTCGACTGCTTCGTCAGTGTTGCGATTGAGGTATCCAAACGAGTAAGTGACGGAGCCGTCTTCGTTTTCGTAGGCTCCTTCGAAAATCGGGATTACCGGAAGGCCGACCGGCGCAGGCAGTCCAAGTGGACGCGAGACGGTCGGCAATTGCTGAGCTTGCACAGGTACGATACTGGCTGC
>CAMBPO010000049.1 GCA_945869725.1 Klebsiella pneumoniae | reverse complement strand
CAGCCTTTATACGAACTGACTCAAGAGATCTGGGATCAAGGCAACGAAGTCTTCCCACCCACCAGTTTTCAGATTTCCAATATTCATTCAGGAACAGGGGTTGATAATGTGATTCCCGGTGCGCTGGAGGCCTTATTCAATTTTCGCTTTTCAACCGAGCTCAATGAAACAATTATCCGTCAACGGACTGAGGCCATCCTCGATAAATTTGAGCTGGAGTACAGCTTGGACTGGAAGTTGTCCGGGCTGCCATTTCTGACCCGTAATGCCGTGCTGATCGATGCTGTCAGAGGCAGCATCTTCGAGGTTAATGGTGTTACCACAACCCCTTCTACAACTGGCGGGACGTCTGATGGTCGTTTTATCGCCCCTACGGGTGCAGAAGTGGTCGAAGTGGGCCCGTGTAATGCCAGTATCCACAAAATTGATGAGCATGTGCGTTTGGCGGATCTGGATGAGCTCGGGCTGATATATCAGGGAATCATCAGACGATTGTTGCTGCCTGCATAAATGTCAAAGCGACTGGTCTTGCCTTTGATTGATGCTGAAGCTTGTATGTTATCCAGAGGCAGAGCACGTAAAGGTCTTTTAACAACTACCTTGCGCGCAAGCGTTAGTGCCAGTGGCAACAGATTATTTCCCAAGGCTTCCTCTCCGTGCAGTTGTTGCAGCAGGTAGCGATTTTTTTTAACCCGGGCGCTTTTATCCCTGTCTGGAAACATCGGATCCAGATAGATAACTTGGGCCTCAGGCAGAGTCAGCATCACGTCAAGACTGCTGCCGGCAGAACACAGATGCATCCTGCTTAATGCTTCCTTTGTGAGTAACGCCGCGGAGGAGTCGCTTTTGCCAGACTGCATCCCTCTCTTCATCCCGTCTGCGAGCAGTGCATGGATCAGAGGCGATTGTTCGATCAGAGTTACATGCCAGCCAGCACACGCCAGGATAAATGCATCAAGACCAAGGCCCGCAGTGGCATCTATCAAATGCGCTGCTGTTACCATTGGGGATTCGCAAGAATTTAAGGGATGTGCTGTTGTTGTGTTCAGCGGTCGTTGCCCCATGGCTTTGACAACGGCCTCAGCAGACAACGCTTTACTGATTCTATGTTGCAGTGCCGGTTCACAAAAGTCTACGCAAAGCACCCCAGCCTCGGGCTCATCAGGTAGATGCAGATAAAGTCGTTCGTTTTGATGGAACAGTTCTGTTCGCAAGTCTTGTGCCTCCGCCCCGTCACAACTTCTTAGACAGTTGCATAGTGCAGATCGTCATTCAGATACACAGGTAGGGCATGCTCGGGTGACAGGCCACCAACAGTGTGGAATTGATGGATTGCAAGATCGGCAAGCAGTAATGCATCACATGAAGGATTGAAGTCATGCTCATTAAAAGGTGTCTTCACGTCAGCAAGTAAGGCATGTCCCCACCCTGCCCCTGATGCTATCCATCGCAAGGGTCTAGAATGTGATACCTCGGAAATAGCCAGATCTTCAAGAGTGGTCTGCAATTGTCTGGCGTCGAGCATTTGATCAGGTAGTTTTTCCGTTGGGAAACCAGCTTCGTCTAACGAGTAAACTGCAAAATAAAACTCGGATTCGCGCGCATGCACACACACTGCAATCAAAGTTATCTCTGATGTGTTTTTATGATCACGCTTGCGTAGGCTATCGTAGGCCATCATCGCTAAAGATGACACGCAAACGACCTGGCACCCTGCTCCAAAAGCAAGCCCTTGCGTCACGGCTGCGCCAATGCGTAAACCGGTAAAAGACCCTGGTCCACTGATCATGGCAATAGCGTTGATTGACGAAAGTGCAAGATCATGCTGATTAAGAATACTCTGAACCATCGTTAAAACTTCATCAGCATGCTTACGCGGTTGATTGCTGCTTTGTATGCTACGGGTAACAGATGAGATCAATCCGACCGAGCATTTATCAAAGGCACTATCTATGGCAAGTATGGTGAAGGAATCGATCAGGGCCGGAGGATGTTTATCAATGTCTGACACTGCGTATTCCGACGTTCTAACTGGATTCGAAGGTTCAGACATCACATCCGGTGAAACACCGGATGTGATTTGTCTGCGGGAGGATCAGCTTTGAACTGTCGCTTCTGCGGCAGGTGCCGAAGGTGCAGCGGGGGTTGTCGCAGCAGCTTGTGGCTTTTTAACTGCACGTTTGGCAGGCGCCTTGGTCGCAGCTGATTTGCCTACTACAACCGGAGCTTTTTTCGCAGCGGCTGCTTTAGCTGCTGCTGGCTTGGTTACCGCTGGTTTGGCGGCAGCTTTGACAGCAGCAGGTTTTTTCGCAGCAACTACTTTCTTGATTGCTGCTTTTGGTGCGGAAATGAGTTTGGTCCCAGCTTTCTTTGCAGGAGCCTTAGCAGCTGCGGGTTTTGCAGCCTGCTTTTTCGCTGATGCTTTTTTTAGCGCTGGTTTTGCTGCAGCCTTCTTGGCGAGGGGTGCTTTTTTAGGCGATTTGGTCGCCGCAGCTGCTTTAACTGCTGGTTTTGCTGCTGCGGGTTTTACGGCTGCTTTTATGGCAGTTGCGCTTTTGGCAGGTTTAGCTTTTGCATTCGCTTTAGCAATTTTTGCCTGGATTGCAGCTTTCTTTGCAGCAGCTTTATCGCGGGTTGCTTTTAATTTTGCTGCGGCTTTTGCTTTCGCTGCAGCTTTTTTTGCCGCGGCCTTTTCGCGGACTGCAATCGATTTTGCTAAAGACTTGGCTTTAGCAGCGGCTTTTCTGGCAGCTGATTTTGCTTTAGCAGCAGCTTTTTTTGCAGCAGCTTTTTCTTTGTTCTTTTGTTTTTTGTTTCGGGCAGCTTCTTTCGCTGCATCGGATTTTTTACGTTTCTTTACGAACTGGGCGGCAAATGCTTTAACTGCTTTATCAAGATCAGCTTCAGCTTTGGCGGCAATCTGTGCCTTGCGTGCTTCGGCGGACTGTTTTGTCGCTTCTATTGCAGCTTTAGCTTTTGCTGAATCAGAGATGGTTTTCACCTGCGATCTGGCAGCCTTGAGTTTATCGTTTATGGCGGTCAAGTTTCCGGCAGCATTTTTTGCGGCGGTTTGAGCACTCAGCAAAGCCTTTTTTCCAGCTGCGGTAGTACTTTTTGCTGCTTTAACTGCTGCGGCCTTTACTTTGGCTTCAGCGGCTTCCAGTTTCTTTTTTCCGGCTGCAAGTTCTTTTTCAACTTTTGCCAGAGAGGCTTCTGCTTTTGCCAAGGCAGCGTCTTTCAATTTTTTTACTGCTGACACGGCAGACGTTTTCTTTTTCGCTTTTACTTTGGCCATACAATTAACTCTCCATTACTGTGGAAGACAACCACCATCATCACTGAACGCGGACAGATCCGTGTTTCGACGGCACGATAACACAAAAAAAAATTACCATACAGTGATATGGGTTAAATAACAGATGGTTTGCTGGAATAAAGTAGCAGTTATTTGCGTAATACCCGCGCAAGTCTGGAGCGGATTTCCTGCACGCTGTCCTGTCCATCAATACTCACTACCTGAACACTGGCACCGGATTTTTCGAGAGTTTCATAAAAATTCACCAAAGGTTTGGTTTGTTCATGATAAACAGTGAGTCTGTTTCTAACAGTTGCTTCATTATCATCATCGCGTTGGATTAATGCTTCACCAGTCAGATCGTCTACGCCTTCCCGTGTCGGAGGATTATGCCTTATGTGATAGATACGCCCTGACGCAGGATGCACGCGGCGGCCACTGAGTCTGCTGACAATTTCCTCATCGTTGACACGAATCTCGATCACTCGATCAATATCGATACCCGCATCCACCATCGCCTGAGCTTGTGGAATTGTGCGTGGAAAACCATCAAACAAATAGCCGTTCTCGCAATCTGGTTGTTTAATACGTTCCTCAACCAATGCAATAATAATTTCATCCGTTACCAATCCCCCACTGTTCATTACTCCGGAAACCAATTTGCCGAGCTCGCTGCCAGCCTTGACGGCAGCACGCAGCATGTCACCAGTGGAGATCTGCGGAATACCCAATTCGGAGGTGATAAACTGTGCTTGTGTACCTTTGCCGGAGCCCGGGGCTCCCAATAAGATTATGCGCATGTCTTCTCCAGTGTTCAGTGTTCAATAGTAATTTTAATTTTTCTGATTTTTTGCGTCTTGCCACCACTGGTCAAGCAGGGTGACATCACACTCTGCCAAATCTTTATCAGATCTGGCCGCTGTTTGTTCAATGAATTTGAATCGTGATTCAAATCTTTTGTTTGCATCTCTCAATGTCGCATCAGGATCCAGCCCGAGATGTCGAGCGAGGTTGACGCAAGTAAAAAGCAAATCACCCAACTCGTGATGTTGCTGCTTTTCGTTACCTGATGATACGGCTTCCTTTAATTCGATGACTTCTTCATCAAGTTTGGCTATCACCCCCCCAGCACTTGACCAGTCAAAACCAACGGAAGCAGCACGTTTTTGAAGTTTTGCGGCTCTGTCCAGCGCGGGCATGGATGTTGGCACATCGTCCATCACACTGACAGAGCGTCCTTGCGCCTCGCGTACTCGTTCCACATTTTTTATTTTTTCCCAGTTTCTTTCAACTTCCTGGGCGGTCAATGAAGTTGCCTGACCAAAGCTGCCAAGTGTTCCATCTGGGAAAATATGAGGATGTCGATGTAACAATTTTTGTGTAATCGCCTCAGCAACATCTTTCAGATCGAACCAGCCCTGTTCCTGAGCAATCCGAGCGTAAAATACCACTTGAAACAGCAAATCCCCAAGTTCATCACAGATTTTTTCAGGATTGCCTTGATCTATGGCATCAATCACCTCATAAACTTCCTCAAGTGTATGTCGGGTCAGGGATGAAAGAGTCTGTTTTCGGTCCCATGAGCATCCGTTTTGAGGATCTCTTAGGTTTGCCATCAAAGTCAGCAGTGTTTCAATGGCCTCAGATTGTGAGAGATTACTTTTCACGTTATTGATCCTCCAGACGAGTCGCCTCAATGACACTATCAAGGTCATTAAGGTGATCCAGCGCCCGTGCCAGTCGGCTGAATGAGTCAGTTTCAATTTCAAGTTGCATGTAGGCAGTGGCAGATTGCCTGTTACTACGTGTATTGATTGCGAGTATGTAAATACTTTCGCCCGCCAGTATCGTAGACACATCGCGCAGCAGCCCCGTCCTGTCGTGTGCGAGGATCCCCAGTTGCAGAGTCAGGGATTGTTGCTCACGCGTCTCAGTCTGAATGCCGGAAAACAAGTCAGTCGTTGCGACTTCTGTTCTGAGCTGTCTGAGAATATCGATTACTTCGGATACTGAAATCGCACCTGTGCCTACTGACACAAACAGCCCCTCGACACTCTTACAGCCCAGCTTTCGCGCAATCTCCTCATAGGGAATATTGCGAATCGCCAGTCTTTTGAATTCATTCATCAGCCAGTCCTTACCATACTGCAGATTCTGCTCTTTGTTCTGCAATTTGAACCATTGCACAAGCTTTGCACGGGATCTGGGGGTGTTTGCGTAACCCAGGTGAGGTTTGAGCCATTCTCTATCGGGCATGTTTAATGGATTCGACATGACTTCTACCCGGTCACCGGTTTTAAGCTGATAGTTAAGCGGAACAATTTTGTCGTTAACACGCGCCCCTGAACAGTGGTGACCAACTTCAGTGTGCACGTAATACGCAAAATCAAGCGGTGTAGCGCCAGCCATCAGATCAACAACGTGCCCTTCCGGTGTAAACACGTATATTCTGTCGTCCCCTCGTGCATCACTGCGTAGTTGCTCTGCCAGGCCGCCAACCATGCCCATTTCATCGTGCCATGCGAGCACCTGACGTAGCCACTCAATTTTTTCTTCGAATCCATCTTTATAGTTGGGATCTACAATCCCTTCTTTATAGCGCCAATGTGCGCAGACCCCCAGTTCAGCGTCATCATCCATCGCATAAGTACGGATCTGAATCTCGAAAACTTTCTGATGCGGGCCGATGACCGCAGTATGCAGTGACTGATACCCGTTTTCCTTAGGATTGGCGATGTAATCGTCAAATTCATTCGGAATTACGCGCCAGATATTGTGCACAATACCAAGCGCTGCGTAACAGTCCCTCACTTCGGGTACAAGCACTCTGACTGCGCGGATATCATAGATCTGGCTGAAATCTAGTTGCTTGCGCTGCATCTTGCGCCAGATGCTGTAAATATTTTTAGCTCGGCCATTTATCTCAGCATCAATTCCTGCACGATTGAACTGCCTTCGCAACTCCTCAGTCACCTCGGTGATGAATCGCTCCCTGTCTACCCTGCGCTCATCGATCAGGCTGGCGATGCGCTTGTAGTTATCAGATTGCAGGTATCGGAATGATAAGTCCTCCAATTCCCACTTGAGTTGTCCTATACCCAGTCGGTGTGCAAGCGGCGCATAAATATCAAAAATTTCTTTCGCGACGCGCTGACGCTTTTCTTCACTGGCATTTTTGACAGAACGTATGGCACAGGTTCTTTCCGCCAGTTTGATCAGTGCGACCCTAACATCATCAACCATCGCAAGCAGCATTTTGCGAACGTTTTCAATTTGATCCTGGCTTTGACCCAGGACGCGAGTTTTGCTGGTATCAGTCTCGTTGATTGCGGCCATGCGCAAAACGCCTTCCAGAAGGCGTGCCACACTGTCGCCAAATTCTTGTCTGACCTCTACAAGCGGTAATCGCGACTCGCGCACAGGCCTATATAACAATGCGACAACAATCGCTTCACTGTCCAGATGTAGCTGGGCAAGAATTTCCGCCATCTCCAGGCCGGTGCGATAACTACTGATGCCGGGCGACCAGGCGTTATGCTCCGCAACGGTCTGTTGTTCAAGCTGCCAGCTCAGGTGACAGGCTTTTTGCAATTCTTCGTGTTTTGACAGGCCGACATATGTTTCCAGCCGATTCAGCCACTGCTCAAAGTTGACGCTGCCGTCAGGATTAAACGAGTACTCTTCGCGAACCTGGACCATACAGAAACCTGTTTATTTGACTCGTTCAAAACGAGCCATGGATTCGACATGGCCGGTATGGGGGAACATGTCCATGACGCCGGCATGAGTCAACCGATACCCCTGTTTAGTCAACTCCGCTGCATCGCGCGCCAAGGTTGCAGGATTGCAGGAGACGTATACGATGACTTGCGGAAGCAATTCACGGATTCGGGACACCAGTTCGATGGCGCCGGAGCGAGGCGGATCCAGCAGTAACTTGCTATATCCCGATGTAGCCCAGCGTGTGCTGTCAAAATCTGTGAACAAATCCGCAGAAAAAAACCGCGTGTTCAACAGTTGATTGTTTTGTGCGTTAAGCGCTGCACGCACAACCATGTCTTCGCTGCCTTCCACGCCGGTGACTGACAGGCAGCGTCTGGCCATCGGCAAGGTAAAATTGCCAAGCCCGCAGAACAGATCCAGAACATTGTCGTCATCTTTCAGATCCAGCAACTCAATCGCCTGATGTATCATTTTTCGATTGATGTCGGCATTTACTTGAGTAAAGTCGCCCGGGAAAAATGAGATACACAGATCTCCGGTATCATCAGGCAAAAAATACTGTAAATGATTGTCGGCAGTTTCTGGCCAGAAACGCATCACGGTATTGGGCCCGCCGGATTGCAAAAACCATTCGATTTGATAATGGTCTGCGAAGTCACGCAGTTTTTGCCTGTCAGCCTCAGACAAAGGCTCCATGTGTCTCAAGGTCATCGTGACTCGCAGCACACTGTCAAGTTGCTCAGTGGCGACACATAATTTTTCACCAACGGCAATTTCTATCTGCGGAATATCGCGGCACCCATCCAGAGACAATATCAGCGCGCGTAAGGGTTTTATGAGAGTGCCAACAGCGGGTACCAGTGTCGTGCAGTGATCCATGTCGGTAATAAAGGTGTTTGCTTTCTCACGAAATCCCACCAGCACATCCGATTTTTTATGAACATACCTGACAGCCAGGCGAGCCTTTCTTCGATAGGACTGAGTTGAGGATGTCATGGCTGGCAACACGCTGTAATCAATAATTCCTGCGGTGTGCTTGAGATGGTCGAATAAAACCTGTTGTTTCAGTTCTATCTGTGCGTCCAGCCTCATATGTTGCAGCAGGCAACCGCCACAAATGGCGGCTACAGAGCAAGGTGCCTGGACACGCTTTTCGGAGGCCTGCAGAACCTCTAAAAGCTTTAGTTCATCAAACTGGCTTCGGCGGGATGTGAATGTGGCGGTTACCGTCTCACCGGTCAGAGCGCCATCTACAAAAGCGATTTTTCCATCAATCCTTGCTACCCCACGACCTTCGTGGCTCATACGCTCGATGGTCAGCGTTTCGGGATGCGCAGGCAGGTTTTGACGGCGTCGTCGGTTATTGCTCATAAACAGGTCTCACTCGCTGAATTGTGGTGTCAGGAGAACACGCCAGTTGAAAGGTAACGGTCGCCACGATCACAAACAATTGCAACGATCACTGCATTTTTTACTTCTTGACTGATTTGCAGAGCTCCAAAAACGGAACCCCCGGATGACACGCCGCAGAAAATGCCTTCCTGCGTTGCCAGCGCTTTCATGGTTCTTTCAGCGTCACTCTGGTTCACGTCGATGATCCGGTCTACCCTTTCTGCCTGAAAAATTTTAGGCAAATATTCTTTTTGCCAGCGGCGGATACCCGGAATTTTTGAACCATTCTGAGGTTGCAGGCCAATAATGTTAACTGCTGGATTTTGTTCCTTCAGAAAGCGGGAAACACCCATGATAGTGCCAGTTGTTCCCATTGACGCCACAAAGTGAGTAACCTGGCCATGCGTGTCACGCCAGATCTCAGGCCCCGTCATCCGATAATGAGCGTCAGGGTTATCCGGGTTGGCAAACTGATCGAGTATTTTGCCCTGACCCTGTCCAGCCATCTGACAGGCCAGATCGCGTGCACCCTCCATACCCTGTTTATCATTGACCAGAATCAACTGTGCGCCATAAGCTGCCATAGATGCTTTGCGTTCAGCAGACATGCTGTCAGGCATAATCAGAATCATTTTGTATCCGCGAATAGCCGCAACCATCGCCAGCGCAATGCCTGTATTTCCGCTGGTGGCCTCAATCAATGTATCACCAGGTTTTATCGTGCCCCGCAACTCTGCCTGAACAATCATGTTGTAGGCTGGTCGATCTTTTACCGAGCCTGCCGGGTTATTTCCCTCGAGTTTTACAAGAATTGTATTACTGGTATCACCCACCAGCCGTTTCAGCTGGACTAATGGAGTATTACCTACAAACGCATCTATCGTGGGATATGACATGATAAACTTCTGGGATTCTAGGCAACTTTTGGCTGACAAGCTTCGCGCATTTTTGACAGCCCCGATGAACTGGCCAGATTTTACCTGTTATCGTGGTCTTGGTGTAGGTTATTGACAGTCGATGAGTTAGCAGAGATAAACAATTGCCGACTGTTGAGCGGCTTTATCCCTAACAGGGGCCTGAGCGCCTGACGCATGAATCGTTTGGCGTCCGATAACAACGGTTTGTTTTCCTTGAATTCATGGTCGCTTGATAGCAACTGATTCATCTTAATCAGTTGCTGTCCATGGAAGCGATTTGCCTGAGGATTATTCCTGATTTCATCACATAGTTTGAGTCCGAATTGCGGGTCAAACAAATAGTGCTGATCTGCCAGCACAGCGTTTCCGGTACTGGCATCGATGGTCAGATCAGGGCCGTATCCCAACTCCAGCAGCAATCGGTATTCAAATCTTCTGAGCACAATTTCAATTAATGAATGATTAAGAAGAGATACTAATGTGGTTTGATAAAGACGATAGATCTCTGGGTGAGACTGTCCGGATTGCAACAATCGGCAAAGTATCTCGTTGAGATACAGCACCGAAAACAGTCTTTCACCATGAAGTTGGAATACCGGCGCTGCAGGCTCCATTGCCCCCATTGTTAACAATTCGCTGCGACCACTCATTGATACCAGTAACGGTTGCAGTGGTTGAAGTAATGCGCGCTTTTGCGATTTTCCGCCTCTGACACCCCGTGCTACCGCACGCACAAGACCATAATCGAGTGTCAGAAAATCAACCAACAGGCTGGTGTCCCGGTATTCGCGTGTGTGCAGGACATAGGCCGGTTGCAACTCAATTTTCCGAACCACTTCAGACCTCGCCTGTCGTCAATACTCAGGATAAACTCTGGAAAGCTCTTTCATCATCTGCCCAACCTGTTTTCACTTTTACCCACAGGTGCAGCATCACTTTGCTGTCAAAGGCTATTTCCATATCCAATCTGGCGGCTTTACCAATGGTTTTCAGCCGATCCCCTTCGTGACCGATGATAATTTGTTTTTGGCCTGGTTTATCTACCAGAATCAGGCCGTGGATGTGAATCACCGGCCCCTCGATAACAAACTTTTCGATTTCCACATTCACATCATAGGGTAGTTCATCACCAAGTTGACGCGTTATTTTTTCACGAATCAATTCAGCTGCAAGAAACTTCGAGCTCCGGTCGGTGATTTGATCTTCCGGAAACATAAATGGACCTTGAGGCAGATACTTGGCAACACAGCTCTGAACAGTGTCCAGGTTATGACCAGTCAGTACTGCGATGGGGATCACTTCAGCAAAGTTGCGTTTGGCAGCAATCTTCTGGATATGCGGCAAAAGGCGTTCACGATTGTCTATCTGATCACATTTGTTAATCAGCAGCAGCACAGGAATGTTCAGTTTTGCCATGGCCTGTAGAACCATTTCATCCTCATCATTAAATACCAGACGTTCTACTACAAACAGCACGACATCAACATCTTTTAATACTTCAGCGACCGTAGCATTCATCGCACGGTTTAAAGCCCGCTTCTGGTCCTTGTGTAGCCCCGGAGTATCAACATAAACAAACTGCACATCACCTTCAGTTTTTATACCGGTTATTCGGTGTCTGGTGGTTTGAGGTTTGCGAGATGTAATGCTGATTTTTTGCTCAAGCAAATGGTTCAATAGTGTCGATTTGCCGACATTGGGGCGTCCAACGATGGCAATAAACCCACAACGTGTCTCACTGTTTTCGTTCATGAACTCGTGCTCTCAGCCTTGATCAGTAGGTTTGGCTGACAAACTTTCTAGGTTCGCCAATACTTGTTGTGCTGCATGTTGTTCCGCTTCACGTCGTGATCTTCCAAATCCTGTGGCGGTCAAATTTAAAATTGGCACGCGACATGACACATAAAATTCCTGTTGATGCTCATCACCACGGATATCTTGCACTTCGTAGAATGGCAGCGAAAGCGCCTGTGCTTGCATCAGTTCCTGAAGTCTGGTTTTTGCGTCTTTGCTATCTTTTAACTGCTGTTCACCACCAGGGGCAAGCTGAGATTCGAATAATCTTTTGATGCAGGCTGTACAGGCTTGCATGCCGCCATCGAGATAAAGTGCGCCGAGTAAAGCCTCAAGTGCATCACATAAAATGGAATCACGTTGCTGGCCGCCACTTTTTTGCTCTCCAAGCCCGAGCACAATGATGTCTCCCAGACCTAGCGTGCGGGCGATAGCCGCCAATGTGCTGCGGTTCACAAGAGATGCTCGCACTTGACTCAAGTCACCTTCAGTTGAGTCTGGAAAGCGTTGATAAAGAATGTCAGCCATAACCAAACCCAGTGCCGCATCACCCAGGAACTCAAGACGTTGATTGTGATGACGTGCAGCACTTCGATGTGTCAGCGCTAGGGTCAGCAATTCCTTGTTGTTGAATTCATAGTCCAGTGCTTGTTGCAGTATTTTCAACGCCTGATGCTTTGTGGAGTTCATGGAAATGTCTCGTCAAAGTGCAGTGTAAAAATCTTTGTTCCAAACAGTTCAACCGGTTGATTGTACTGAACCTGAAGACGGGTGACAGAACTGAGCCGGACAACTTGAATCTGTTCAGTGGTCATTGAATCTATATGTTGCAGACGCAATCTGGAAACCAAATCCTGTTTTAGCTGTAACGCTGAACGAGTATTTATGCCGGGTTCAGTAACAATCAGACGCACAGTCTGGGTAACAAAAAAGTGCTCTAGAGTTGCCTCAAACAATTTGCTGGCAGTCATTGCCAAAGGGACCATGAGTGTCACAGCGACAACAGCCTTGAGGGTATTACGAAGAATCACTTTCAGTATATGCGCTGGTTACGACTGAAGGATGGAAGATTAAAACCGGGATCTTTGTGCATCCACACCGCGATAGCCTTGCCTACGATGTTCTCCTCAGGAACCGGCCCCCAGACTCTGCTGTCGGCGCTGTTGTCACGGTTATCTCCCATCATAAAGTAATGCCCCGGAGGCACAATCCAACTGGTGCGTGATGATCCCCGTGAGTCGCTGGTGACGATCTGGGCGTTATGATTAACGGATCCGAGCTGCTCATTAAACAGAATTCCTGAACGCATACCAACAGCGGTTTCAATCATCACTTCATCGACGATATCCACCTCAAGCTGTTCACCATTAATGCGCAGAATTTTATTCTCATAGTCAATCCGATCCCCAGGCAGGCCTACGACGCGCTTGATAAAATAACGCGGATCATGGGGCGGGATAAAAACCATCACTTCGCCACGCTGGGGAGAATTGTTTTCCATAATCTTTGTACCAACAACGGGTAACTTTAAGCCGTAGTGGTACTTGTTGACCAGAATAAAGTCACCAACCTCCAGTGTCGGTATCATTGATCCCGAGGGTATCTGGAACGGTTCAATCACAAAGGAGCGCAGCATCAGTACAATAAACAGAACCGGGAAAAATGACTTTGCGTACTCAACAACGATAGGTTCTTCTGTAGCCCCGGACTTATCACGCGCTTTTGCGAACAAGAAATGATCGATAAGCCAGATAACTCCGCAGATCGTGACAAGAATGACCAGAACTAAGGAAAAATCTATATTCATCAGCTATCTACCTTGAGAACTGCCAGGAATGCTTCTTGTGGGACTTCAACATTTCCAACCTGTTTCATGCGCTTTTTGCCGGCTTTCTGTTTTTCCAGCAACTTCTTCTTACGGCTGACATCGCCACCATAACACTTCGCTATCACGTTTTTACGCAACGCCTTAACGGTTGAACGTGCAACAATCTGACCGCCTATCGCGGCCTGGATTGCCACGTCAAACATTTGTCTTGGAATCAATTCTTTCATTTTTTCGACCAGCAGGCGTCCTTTATGATGCGCCTGATCGCGATGCACAATCAAAGCCAGTGCATCAACTCTTTCAGAATTGATCAGTACATCCAATCGTACCAGGCTCGCAGTCTGGAAGCGGATAAAGTGATAATCCAGCGAGGCGTAACCGCGACTTGCTGATTTGAGTTTGTCGAAAAAGTCCATCACCACTTCTGCCATCGGTAACTCGTATGAGAGTGACACCTGGCTGCCAATAAACTGCATATCGCGTTGGATACCGCGTCTGGCGATACACAAATTGATGATATTACCCAGATGTTCATGGGGTGTCAGTATGTTCGCGATAACGATGGGTTCGCGTGTTTCAATTATGGAGGCTACAGGAGGAAGCGATGATGGGCTCTCAACGCGGACCACTTCGTTATTGCGTAGTACAACTTCGTACACCACGGTGGGCGCGGTGGTGATCAAATTGATATCGTATTCCCGTTCCAGTCGCTCCTGCACAATTTCCATGTGCAGCATGCCGAGGAATCCGCATCGAAATCCAAATCCAAGCGCATCTGAACTTTCAGGTTCATAAAAAAGTGATGCGTCATTCAGAGTCAGTTTTTCCAGGGCGTCACGAAACTCCTCAAAGTCGTCCGCAGAAACCGGGTACAACCCGGCATACACTTGAGGTTGTATGCGTCGGAATCCCTCTAAAGGAAGGGTGTCCGGTGTAGAAGACAAGGTGATGGTGTCTCCAACCGGAGCACCTTGAATATCTTTTATTCCCGCAATGATGTAACCCACTTCACCTGCCTGAAGTAACGGGAGATCGTTTCGTTTGGGATTAAAAAAACCAACATGGTCAACGTGGTGTGCTTTGCCGATGCTCTTGGCGATAATCTTATCGCCGACTTTAAGTGTGCCTTGCATGACCCTGACTAAAGAAACTACCCCGAGGTAGTTATCGAACCATGAGTCGATGATTAATGCTTGCAGTGGCGCGCTGCGATCACCTTCTGGCGGCGGGATCAGGCGGATAATCTCTTCGAGGATTTCAATGATACCCATGCCGGTTTTGGCACTGGCACTGACTGCAGAGGATGCATCAATGCCAATAATTTCTTCGATTTCCATGCGTACTTTGTCTGGATCAGCCTGCGGCAGATCCATCTTGTTAAGTATCGGGATAACCTCAAGCCCTTGCTCGATTGCGGTATAACAGGTGGCAACAGACTGGGCTTCCACCCCCTGCCCTGCATCAACAACCAACAAAGCACCTTCGCAGGCAGCCAGCGAGCGGGAAACTTCGTAAGAAAAATCGACATGGCCGGGCGTATCAATGAAATTTAATTGATACCGTTCACCATCTTTGGAATCGTAAAACAGCGTGACACTCTGCGCTTTGATGGTGATGCCACGTTCCTTTTCAATATCAAGGGAATCAAGCACTTGTTCACTCATTTCACGGTCGCTCAAGCCGCCGCAATGCTGAATGAAACGATCGGCAAGTGTGGACTTGCCGTGATCGATGTGAGCGATAATGGAAAAATTACGAATACGGCTTAAATCAGTCACTTAACAGAATCACCAATCAGTCGGGAGGCCGCAAGTCTACATGATCTGGCTAGCACTGTCAGCGCAATTCAAGCACCAGAGTTGTTCCCCTGCCTTCACGTACGACTCTGATCGGTACAAAACCTAGTGCCGGAAGTTCCTCAACTACACGATTAAAATCATCAACATTTTGTATGGCCTGATGATTTAGCGACACAATGACGTCGCCACTCTCTAATCCAGCAGATAGTGCAGGTCCGTCACGCAACTGGTCTACTTGTACACCACCTTTGGCAAGCGCTGGCACAGCGGAGCGCAGGTCAGTATCCAGATTCTGTACCGTCAGAGCCAGACTATTTCCGCGCGGAGCGCTGGGCCGCATGCCAGTGGATGCCTGATCAGCACCCGGCAGAGAACCAACGATCACAGGGAGTTGGACTGTCTCGCCATCCCTCAGCACAGTAAGTTCTGCAGCCGTTCCCGGGCGTACCTGGCCTACATAAAATGGAAGCTGGGACGACTGTTCAATCTGGATGCTATTAAATGCAAGGATGATATCGTTGTTGAGCACACCGGCCTGTTCTGCCGGACTGCCAGGTTGAACTTCATCTACAAACGCGCCGCGAGGTCTGTCCAAACTGAATGCCTGAGCAAGTGCATTATCAACATCCTTTATCAAAACACCTAACAAGCCGCGACTGACTGCCCCGGTTTCTCTTAACTGTTCAACAACATTCAGTGCCATATTGCTGGGAATGGCAAACGAAATGCCATTTGATCCGCCGGTGCTGCTCAGGATCTGCGAGTTGATACCGATGACTTCTCCCTCCAGATTGAATAACGGTCCGCCTGAGTTTCCCTGATTGATTGCAACGTCCGTCTGTATAAACGAAACATAATTTGCAGGGCCGCGCGACGGAACGTTTCTGGATTTGGCGCTGACTATCCCTGCGGCTGCAGAGAATTCAAGTCCGAAAGGAGAGCCGATCGCCAGCACCCATTCGCCAACTCGTACCTGTTCCGAGTCCCCGAATTTGACAGCGCGTAATCCAGTAGCATCAATCTTGATCAGTGCAACATCCGATAATTCATCACTGCCTATAATGTCAGCAGAATATTCGCGTCGGTCGGTCAGGGTTACGGTGATCGTGTCAGCATTAGCCACGACATGATGATTGGTGATGATGTAGCCATCGTCACTCATGATAAAGCCTGAGCCAACACCTCCTCTGGGGCGGGTTTGGACGTCAGGATCAATGGGTAACCCGTCCGGTCTGAGTTGACGCAACAGTTCTTCGATCTCGCCCTGTTGTGCGCCTGATCCAACCGGCACACGTTGAACCGTGGTGATGTTTACGATAGTGGCAGCGTTGTCTTCTACCAGATCGGCAAAATCCGGCAGGCCTCTTTGAGCAGACGCCGGAGAAGACATCAGAATCAAGACCAACACCGAGAAAATAAGGGTGGACAGAGATGCAGGAAGTGAACCGGAAAGCCGACCAATAACCGCGACAATTGATAAGCGTGAAGTGATGGGGGGGGCAGCGGTCAACGTCCTGTTTGGAAAGATTTGCAACAGGCGGGTCGATTTTATCAGCATTCTGTTTTCTCCAGATTGGATGACAGAGACAGATGGTTGCCTGAAAGCCGGTCAACCAAATAGAGATGCCGATAAACATACCTCGTTGAACGCATTCATTCAACGGTTGTAAAAAATATGACTGTATCCAGGAAATATAGTCTGGGCTCAGGGGTTGTCGCGCCGTACCTCCTCGATCAACTCGAGATCTGACACAGGC
>CAMBPO010000048.1 GCA_945869725.1 Klebsiella pneumoniae | reverse complement strand
AAACGACAACCAGATCTTTGAACGAATGCGCAGCAGTATTTTGGTAAACACAAACAACAACATCTCTTTCAGAAACGAAATGCCAGCCACCATGAATATAAGCAGCAAGATCACCGGAAAGTTTACTTCAGCCTCATGGTAAACAGTCTCAGGTGATGCCATACCAATCACAATCGCCTGGATTGCCAAAAGCCCACCGGGTTGCAGCGGATAACATTTCAACGCCATGGCCAGGGTAAAGATAAACTCGAGAATCAAAACCCATCCAGCTACAAATGGATCAACAAAGAAAAACAGCAGCGGATTAAGGATCAAAAATCCAACAATCGTCAGTTTGTACCAATCCGGGGATTTCCCCAGAAAGCTTTTCAAAAATGCCTGACCATAGGTTAATGTCATATGTGTTTCCTCTAAAACTTTTATTCTTTTGGCGAGCACCATAACAATCCCCGCGAGAGTCTGCAGGGCGGGGCGGATTAGGAACATTACTTGAAGTGCGAATACAGAAGGCATCACCATCGGAGTAGCGACACTACATAAAGTTCGCAGGAATAATAGTGGAAAGTCTCTATAGATTGCCAATCTTTTCCACTACTGCATCATACATATGCACATTTAAAGCACATATTTTCACAACATAAAGCGCTCGATTTATTACCCAATTAGTAGGCAAAAGAGTAACCAAGATTCAATCCGGCAAAAAGAATGCTAGGGTAGGCAACATAGAATAGAAGAGTTAAAAACACGAAAGCCGACCCTGATGTTATGTTTAACATCAGACTCGGCGATTATTGTGGGACTTTTGCGGCATGCAAATCGAAAAGACTTAACGAATTGTAGCGCTTTCTCTAAGAGTTCCGAGCAGCGCGTCGAAAGTCAGCCGGCTCTGACTATCCAGCATGGCGGCAGCCAGTTGTGTTCTTTGATCTTCTGGCATGTCGGAAGGGCTGCCTGGAATGACAGCCTGCAACTCAATCACAACATAAGCTCCGTTGGTAAGGCTGAAGCCTGCGCGGACAGGTTCGTTTTCCGCAGGAGCTGGCATTGAAAACGCATTCTGGACAATCTCAACATTCAAATCAAATTGGTTCCGCCTAACACCAGTACGTTCGCTCCAACTTAGCATCTCAGCAGCAATAACGTCAGATGCGTCGCCGCCATTCTCAATCAAGGAGATAATCTGCTGACCAATTTCCTGTGCTTTCTGCTGCTCGCGTTCGGTGCGAAGAGTTACGGCAATCTCCCCACGTACCTCATCGAACGGCTGAATACTGACTGGCCTGTGCTCACTTAGTCGGATCACAGTGGCCATGCTTTCACTCAACTCGATAACGTCACTGTTTAATCCATCAGTCAAAATATCTGAGCTGAACGCATCTTCAATCACCGCAGGATTTGAGGTGACTAGATCTGAGCCACCTAAGCGCCCAAAAAACTCGGTTTGCTGAATCTGTACGCCAAGGTCTTCACTGATAGCCTGAAGATCGAACGTTTCAAATGCCAGGTTCGCGAGGGTTTCCATGCGACTAAAAAACAGCTGATCGACCTCTGCTGTTTTCAGATCACGACTAATCCTCTCTGAAATCTCGTCGTATTCGGGAAACGACTGAGCAGCATACTCGGTCAATTTCACCACGTGAATTCCGAACTCTGAAACAATCGGGTCTGAGACCTGTTCGACTTCGAGCGAGAGCAAGGCCTGCTCAACAGCGTCTGGAAAAACTGCCCCGTTGGTATAGCCAATATCGCCGTCTGCTTCAGCTGACACAGTATCGATAGAGAATTCGCGAGCCAGAACCCCAAAATTCTCACCAGTATCAAGGCGCTGTTTAATACCAGCCGCTACCGCAGTTACCTGCTCTTCTGTCTGACCCGCTCCTACCTCAAGCAAAATGTGTGAGGCTCGCCTCTCAATATCAGCCATTGCTGCTGCGCGCTGCTCTTCGTATTCAGCTCGCACCAATTCATCTGCAATCAAGACTTCATTAAAAATATCATTTTTATCTAGCACAACATATTGCAGAGACATCTGCTCTTCTGTGGAGAAGCGATCAGGATTGGCATCAAAATACGCCTGTATATCCTGCTCTGGAATCGCCTCTCCCAAGGTTCTGTTGCTAAGTGGAACAGATAAAAACCGGAAATTTCTCGCTTGCATCTCCAGGGAAGCCAGACGTGCGATGTCATCTTGGGTCACGAATGCAGTGCTGGAATAAGCGTTTACCAATTGGCCCATCAGCATGCGCTCTGCCACTACCGCACGATAGGTCTGAGCGCTGAAACCCTGAGACGTCATGGTCCTTCTGGCAAGATCCTGATCAAAACGACCACCAATTTGGAATTGGGCTGTGTTTACAATCTCGCGATCAATTGACGCGGGTGATATCACCATATCGGCGTCATTGGCAGCCTGCAGAAGCAACTTGTCATCTATCAATTGCCCAAGCGCGACATCCCTCAACAATTCATCGTCAAAGTCAGCTACACCCGCTCCTAGCGATGCCATGAGGCTCTGCAGGCTAAGGGCAAGCTCCTGCTCTGTAATCTCTTCACCGTTTACCGATGCAGCTTCATTGCCGCCAAGAAAGCCACCAACAATAGATTCAGCACCAAACAAAGCCATCAATCCGATGATGAATCCGATAATGATTTTGGAGATGACACCTTGAGAGTTATCACGTATCGACTGCAGCATACTTTTTCCTGGAGGGTATCAATCTAAACTAAAAAGGCGCATCAAAGATGCGCCCTTTACATGGACATGAGGGTAAAATTGTCTACCAAACAAATCCAAGCCCGGCTCAGCAGATATTGCCCCGCCGGAATATCAATCAATTCAGGCGTTTACAGCGTCTTTCAACGCTTTGCCAGGCTTGAATCCCGGCACTTTGGCAGCCTTGATCTGAATAGCTGCACCCGTCTGGGGGTTGCGTCCGGCACGCGCAGCACGTTCTTTAGTGCCAAATGTTCCGAAACCAACCAATACTACTGGCTCACTCTTCTGCAATGATTCAGTGATTGTGTCGATCATTGCATCGATCACTCGCGCTGCTGCAGCTTTTGGCAAATCCGCGCTTGCTGCAACGGCTTCGATCAATTCTGATTTATTCACGATGTCCCCTTGTTTTTCTAAACCTGTTAATTATTTGTCATGGTGGTTTGCTGGCGGCCCTGCTGTCTTCCAATCTGGAAGCAAAAATTGTGGCGAAGGCCAACTATCAGGCGGCGCGCGGCGTTCCGGCTGCGTACAACGACCACTTTATACCAAGCGGCCGAAAGTCGTGTCAACAGAAACCGCCACAGTCAGTGGGTGCTGACCGCATTTTCGTCTTTAACAGAATCTCTGGCATCTTTTGCAGAAGTATTCGAACCAACGACAACATCTGGCAGTGGCAACGGCATGCGTTCGAGTGCAAGTTCCAGCACCTGATCAATCCATTTGACGGCATGGATTGAGAGATCCGCCTTAATGTTTTCGGGGATCTCTTTGAGATCACGCTCATTCTCAGCAGGGATGATGACCGTTTTGATATTTCCTCTGTGAGCGGCCAACAGCTTCTCTTTAAGTCCGCCAATACGAAGCACTTGCCCTCTCAGCGTTATCTCGCCGGTCATTGCCACATCAGCTTTTACGGGTATGCCTGTTAGCACCGATACAATCGCCGTACACATACCTACGCCGGCGCTCGGACCATCCTTAGGAGTAGCTCCTTCAGGAACGTGAATATGCAGATCTACAGTCTCATGGAAACCTGGCTTGAGGCCTAACGAGGCCGCCCGACTCCTCACAACCGTTATTGCAGCCTGGATGGACTCCTGCATTACATCCCCCAATGAACCCGTCTTGACTGTTTTGCCTTTACCCTCAACTGCTACGGCCTCAATGGTCAGCAACTCACCCCCAACCTGCGTCCAGGCAAGACCATTGACCTGTCCGATACGATTGCTTTCCTCAGCACGGCCATAGTCGAATTTGCGCACCCCAGAATAGTTTTCCAGCAATTCAGGAGTAAGAACCATGGTAATTGTTTCCTTTTTGCCCGATGCCTTCGCATCTCGCAGGGCAGCCTCCTTGACCACCTTTCGGCACAGTTTGGCAATCTCCCGCTCCAATCCGCGGACACCTGCCTCACGGGAATAGAAACGGATCAGGTCTTTAATGGTCTCTTCCGGGATCGTCAATTCCTGATCCCGCAATCCATTAGCCTGAAGCTGCTTTGGCAGAAGATAACGCGAAGCGATGCTGATTTTTTCAGCCTCGGTGTATCCGGGCAAACGAATAACTTCCATTCGATCCAGTAACGGTCCTGGAATGTTCATGGTATTTGAAGTACAAACGAACATAACTTCCGAGAGATCATAATCGACTTCAAGATAGTGATCGTTGAAGCTTTTGTTTTGCTCAGGATCCAGAACTTCCAACAGCGCTGACGCAGGATCCCCGCGGTGATCCATTCCCATTTTGTCAACTTCATCAAGAAGAAATAATGGGTTCTTGACACCCGCTTTGGAAAGTTTCTGTAACAGTTTACCCGGCAGCGATCCTATATAGGTCCTGCGATGTCCGCGAATTTCTGCCTCATCACGCACGCCTCCCAAGGCCATACGGACAAACTTGCGATTGGTTGCCTTGGCAATCGACTCGCCCAATGATGTTTTTCCCACGCCGGGAGGTCCAACCAGGCAAAGAATGGGTCCTTTGAGTTTTTTGACACGTTGTTGCACAGCCAGATACTCAAGAATGCGCTCCTTCACCTCTTCGAGCCCATAATGATCAGCATTCAGTATTTTTTCAGCACGATCTAACTCGAGACTGATTTTGCTACGCTTTTTCCAAGGAACATTAACCATCCAGTCAAGATAGGTGCGTACCACCGATGCCTCAGAAGACATCGGTGACATCATTTTCAGCTTGCTCCATTCTGCAAGCGCTTTATCCAAAGCTTCTTTGGGCATACCGGATTTCTCGATTCGCCCTTTTAACTCTTCCGCTTCGTTGGGCGCATCATCAAGCTCGCCCATTTCTTTCTGGATCGCCTTCATCTGCTCGTTCAGATAATACTCGCGCTGGCTCTTCTCCATTTGCTTTTTGACGCGGCCACGGATTCTTTTTTCTACCTGAAAGAGATCGATCTCGGCTTCGATGAGCCCCATCAAATGTTCAATACGAGCCTCGAGACTCACCAACTCCAAAAGATTCTGCTTTTCCTGTAGTTGTAATGTCATGTGAGACGCAATGGTATCCACCATGCGTCCTGGTTCATCGATTCCCGAAATGGAACTCATGACTTCTGGAGGTATCTTGCGGCTTAGCTGCACGTACTGATCGAACTGAGACAACAACGATTTCAGCAGTAGCTGACCCTGTTTTTCCGGAAGGGCGTCTGAGTGCAGTGGCACGACTTGGCTCTGGAAATAGTCATCAACCAGTTCTGCGCTTCGAATGCGCGCACGTGTCACACCTTCGACCAGCACCTTCACCGTACCGTCTGGCAAACGTATTAACTGTAAAATAGTGGCAATTGTGCCGACTGCGTAAATATCTTTGATCCCGGGATCATCGTCAGATGCATTTTTCTGCGCCACCAGCAAAACCTGCTTATGGCTATGCATGGCGACTTCAAGAGAGCGGATTGAACGTGGCCTGCCAACAAACAGCGGCTGCACAATCTGCGGATATACCACCACGTCTCGAAGCGGTAACAGCGGAAGCCCTGCGTTCAGGCTGGAGGGATTATCAGAAACATCACCCATAATCATTCTCACCAGTATCGTTGTGTCTATTGATGCTCAATTTGAGGCCTCAGCTCTCGGAATTCAAGAGCTGCGACGTTTAATAAAGAGATGACTATCGATAGCAGAATTGTATCAAGCAAGAATCAATCAGCAACCTTAGTGATTGCTGACGGCTCAGTCTCATACACCAGCAAAGGCTCAGAATCGCCGTTGATTACAGCAGCATCTATCACCACCTTACTGACATTGTTCATAGAAGGAATTTTGAACATAGTCTCCAGCAAAACACTTTCCATAATTGAACGCAACCCGCGCGCCCCTGTTTTGCGTTCTTTGGCTTTTTTGGCAATCGCCTGAAGAGCATCATCACGGAACTGAATTTCAACATCTTCCATTTCAAAAAGTTTTGCGTACTGCTTTATCAGTGAATTCCTTGGCTCCTTCAGTATCCGCATCAGAGCGTCAAGATCAAGCTCATCTAGCGTAGCAATCATGGGAAGGCGACCAACAAATTCAGGAATCAAGCCAAACTTGACAAGGTCTTCAGGCTCTACATTCTTAAATGTGTCGCCTGGAAGCTTGTCCGCGTCTTTGCTTCTAACTTCGGCACTGAACCCAATACCGCTTTTCTCGGATCGATCGCGAATAACCTTATCCAGGCCAGAAAACGCGCCACCACAGATAAACAGGATGTTGGACGTATCCACCTGCAAAAATTCCTGCTGAGGATGTTTGCGCCCTCCCTGAGGCGGCACTGAAGCAATAGTACCTTCAATCAGCTTAAGCAATGCCTGCTGAACGCCTTCACCCGACACATCGCGGGTTATTGAAGGATTATCTGACTTCCGCGAAATTTTGTCGATTTCATCGATATACACGATGCCAATTTGTGCCTTTTCAACATCATAGTCGCACTTCTGCAACAATTTCTGAATAATATTTTCAACATCTTCGCCCACATAACCAGCTTCGGTCAACGTGGTAGCATCAGCAATTGTGAATGGCACATCAAGCAAACGCGCCAGAGTTTCAGCCAATAATGTCTTTCCAGTGCCAGTCGGACCGATCATCAGGATGTTGCTTTTACCCAATTCAACATCGTCGCTTCGACGATCATAACCAAGTCGCTTGTAATGGTTGTAAACTGCAACAGCCAATACTTTTTTGGCTTTGTCCTGCCCGATAACATACTCGTCGAGTGTTTTCTTGATTTCTTCTGGAACTGGTAGTTTCTTGCGTCCTGATTCAGTCTCTTTTTCCTGAATTTCTTCACGAATGATATCGTTGCAGAGGTCAACGCATTCATCACAGACAAAGACTGATGGACCCGCTATGAGCTTTCGCACCTCATGCTGGCTTTTGCCACAGAAAGAGCAATACAACAATTTTCCGTTGTCATCACTCTTTTTAAAGCGATCATCTGACATGCACTTACTCCCGGACTCTACACGGCTCTGCGCGTAATCACTTTGTCTATCAAGCCGTATGAGACCGCCTGCTCTGCATTCATGAAATTATCACGTTCCGTATCACGGGCAACCTCGGCCAGCGATTTACCGGTGTGAAATGCCATGATTTCATTCAGTTGCTGCCGCATCTTAAGAATCTCATTAGCTTGTATCTCGATATCCGAGGCCTGCCCCTGTGCGCCACCACTAGGCTGGTGGATCATCATACGCGAGTTTGGAAGCGCAAAACGCTTGCCTTTCGCACCACCAGTCAACAGGAAGGCGCCCATGCTAGCAGCCTGTCCAATACACATGGTACTGACATCAGGTTTGATGAATTGCATGGTGTCATAGATTGACAAACCTGCAGTAACAGCTCCGCCCGGTGAGTTAATATACAGATGGATATCCTTGTCTGGATTCTCGGACTCAAGAAACAGTAGCTGTGCAACCACCAGATTAGCCATGTGATCTTCGACCGGGCCCACCAGAAAAATTACCCGCTCTTTGAGAAGGCGAGAATAGATGTCATACGCCCGCTCCCCTCTGGCCGTTTGCTCAACGACCATAGGCACTAGGTTGGATTCAATCAGTGACAACATCGATTCACTGGTAATAGTTTCAGATCTTCTCATTGGCAAACGTGTCTCTTGCGTGTTTAGTCTGCAGCGCCTTCTGAAGTGTCATCGGCCGACTCTGCTGCTTTTTTTGAAGACTTCTTCTTCGAAGCTTTCTTTTCTTTGTCTGCGCTCCCTTCGCCGTCAGCACCAGGTGCTTTAGGGCGCGTGAGCTCTTCATAACTGACGGTACGCTCAGTCAGCGCCGCCTGTTCAAAAATCACTTCAAATACCTGATCTTCGAGTACAGCGGACTCAACTGCATCCAACTGGTCCTTATTGCTGTAGTACCAGCTGATGACTTCGTCAGGAGACTCATAAGTCGCTGCGATATCTTCAATGGCTTCACGCACTTTAGCGGCTTCAGCTCGCATTCCGCGCTGCTTGATGACCTCACCCAGTATCAACCCCAGTTTTACACGCTTCTCGGCTTGTTCGCGAAACAATTCATCTGGCAACATTGACGGATCAAGGTTTTTCGCGCCGGCGCCAAACTGCTGGAGGGCTTGTTGTCTCAGCACGTTAACTTCAGCAGCGACCAAGGCCTTGGGTAAGTCAAGCTGATTTTGCTCAAGCAATTTTTCCATCACGGAAGTTTTCAGACGATTTTTACTTGCCTTACGCAGTTCACGCTCCATATTACTCGCGACTTCTTTTCGAAAACCGTCAAGTCCGCCCTCGGCCACCCCAAAAGCAGCAAAAAATTCATCATTCAATTGTGGCAGAACAGTTGCAGATATTTTGATTACCGCAACTTTAAAAATAACAGCTTTCCCAGCAACGTCTTTGTTGCGATAGTCATCTGGAAAATTCAATTCGAGAGTTACTTCATCGCCAGCTTTTGACTTTAACAACCCTTTCTCGAAACCGGGGATCATACGATCGGAACCGAGCACCAGATTGGTTCCTTTACCCGAGCCGCCCGGAAACTCTTCTCCATCAATAGTGCCTGTAAAATCAAGGCTGACTAGGTCACCGTTTTTTGCCTGCCTTTTTACCTCTTCCCAGGTCTGGCGCTGCTGACGAAGATTTTCGATCATGGTATCGATATCTTTATCAGTAACATCTGCGATCAGCTTTTCAGCCTTCACCGCAGCAAAGTCAGCCAGGCTAACCTCTGGGTAAACTTCGAATGTCGCAACAAATTCCAGATCCCTGCCTTCATCTAGTGATTTGGGCTCAATCCTCGGCTGTCCAGCCGGCTTGATCTTCTGCTCATTTACCGCGGCATAATAAGCTCGGCTCATCACGTCACCCAAGACTTCCTGGCGGACGCCTTTGCCAAACCGGCTTTTGATAACGCCGGGAGGAATTTTGCCTTTACGAAAGCCATTGATGCGGACAGTTCTGGCCGCCTCGGCCAGACGCGCTGCAACAGCATTTTCTATTTCTGCGGCAGGTACGCCGATTGTCATACGACGCTCTAATCCAGTGGTGGTTTCGATCGAAACTTGCATGAAAATTCCTCGCAGACCGTCATGCCCTTGGCGCACGGTCGGTATCAACGGTTGTTATAAGTCAGCTTAAATAATTTCCACTAGCTATATCAATGAGTTAAGTGGAAATCGGAGTATTTTGAAAGGCGCGATTGTCCCATATCACCTATCTTTATTCAATAATAATTACAGACTGGCAAAATCAGAGCAATTTGCGCCGGCGCAATTTTTTGTTAGCTGAAGGGATACTATTATGGAAAACCATGGTCTACTGCAGTCGTAAACACAACAAAAAATTCACACGAAAACGGAGAGTTTGCCATGTATGATCACAACTCCCAACACAATCGCCTGACTGACACCCCAAAAGCAGAATTCAAGAACTCCGATAGAGTATTCAGTCGCGCCGACCTCTGGTATTTCCACACTAGGGAAGGTAAGGACGTCGGCCCCTTCAGATACCGTGATGAAGCTGAATTGATGCTGACCAAATTTGTTCAAGAGTTACAGCAAATTGAACAGGATGCAATGGTGAGCGTAAAACCTCATTTTCGCATCAGCGCAGTACTGGGGCGCAGGCAACAGGGCTAAGGGAAAGCGACTTCCTCACAACGTTCAAGATATCCGTGGCTGAGCGGTTTATAAATAACTCCCCCTGCCACCGAACCCTGTGCCGTGTGTAACATGGCATGGCATCGGGTGTAAGCAAATCCAGCACATGATCAGACTCTGCTGACCACTCATGAACCGGCACCAATATTCCAGAGACAGCAGATGTCTTTAGACAACAGCTCAAAATCAAATCCTGGGCGGCCCCGGCACTGCCCTGTCTCAAAGATTGCCTGGCAACCTCTGCCATTAATGAGCTGAACCAAGGATCATCGACCTGCCTTTTGTCTGCATAACTGAGCTGTTCACGCCACTTTGAAAAGTATCCGGCCTCATCACTCCCCATTCTGCGAGCGCGCGATGACAGCACTAATCGAGTCACAGTCGTCGCTATCCCTCTGAACCTGAACAACTCTGGCAATCCTGATCGCAGGCACGAGGGAGATATCAGGTTCACCACACTGATTTTCGGCTTTAAACACCGGGCAATTTCCAGCGCCAACACGCTACCTGCGCCCCAACTGACAAGTCCCGCGTGATTCAAGCCCAAACGATCTATCAATTGCTGGTAATCGTCGACAAGCTCTGTAATGGCATTCAGGGGTTTGAAGCTGGAGTAACCCATTCCTGGACGATCGACTGCGATCAACCTAAAACCGGCAGCAAAGGCAGATTCATGCAACAATTTTGCCTCTACGCGCGACCCAGCCTGACGGTGCAAGTAAATAAGAGGATAACCATGACGGTGCCCGTATTCACTCCATGCCAGCAATCTGCCATCAGCCAGCCTTAGAATCTGGACCCGATCGGCAACTTCGGCGCCGGAGGTTGAGTCCAGTGCGGAGGAAAGCGTTGCAATATCGTCCCTAAATCGAGCAAACATACAGCTACCTTGTTGATCTTTCTAGACTTGGATGGTATGTGGGAATTATTCCCACGTCAATAGCGCTGCCAGAATAGCCATAAAATAGTTGTGGGATAAATTCCCACCTCTGGCTATACTTTCTGCATGAATACTCAAAATCATCAGAACAATCCTGGCGAGGCTCCGGAAGCTCTGATTACGGCTATCCGGAAAATTCTGCGCCCCGCTGTCCGACTGATGTTACATTTTCAAGTCTCTTATCCTTATCTGATCAGCCTGCTCAAATCCGTTTATGTCGAGGTGGCCGATGAAGAATTCGCACTGGATGACCGACGTCAATCCGACAGCCGGATTACATTGCTGACAGGAGTTCACCGCAAAGACGTCAAGAGATTACGGGCCGAAGAGTCAGAAGCTGTTCTTGCTCCCCGGACAGTTTCTATTGGAGCGCAATGCATTTCTTACTGGCTTGGCATGGAGCGGTTCCGCAGCACTGATCACACGCCTCTCCCCTTGCCGTTGAAAACCCCGTCAACTTCACCCGGGCAGGTATGTTTTGATGATCTTGTTGAGTCTGTGTGCCGACAGGACATCAGACCGCGGGTGATACTGGATGAGTGGATCAGACTAGGCATCGCTCACTTGGATGAGCTCGACAGGGTCGTACTCAACACCGGCGCATTCACTCCTGACAAGGGTGTTGATGAAAAACTGTTCTTCTTTGGAAAAAATATTCAGGATCATCTGAATGCAGGCATCCATAACATCATGGGCAAAAAGCCTGCGTTTTTTGATCGCAGTGTTTATTACAACAAACTCAGCCAAGCCTCACTGGATGAACTGCAGGATCTTGCGGCGCAACTGGGCATGGCGTCCCTGATAGAGATGAATCAGCGCGCCCTGCGTCTGCAACAAAGCGATTTAGGCGACAATCAGGCGCTTTACCGTATGAATTTTGGTGTATTCCACTATAACGACTATCAGGAAAAAACGTCAGCTCATCCGACAACCGACACCGGTACAGGAAGAACAGACGCAGACCAGGGGTCAATTCATGGTTGAAACCGTTTTAGCATTGCGGCGTTACCCAACAGCCATGATCATGATCATGGTCTTGTTTTTTGGCAGTCTACTGATAGCCGCGAACAGCATTGGTGCTATTTTGCAAAATGGTAGCGTCATCCATGGCGGAGGTGGGGACGATCAGGGTAGCGGCATGGGTGGTACCGGAAAAACCGGGTTACCTGGCGATAGTGGTTTTGGCGGAACCGGAGGCCCATCCCCATTTCTTGGCGACGCCGGATCTGGCAACGAAAACAACCAACAAGACGACTCAACAACATCAAACGATTCCTCGCAAGATTGGCCTTTGCCATGGCTTCCCCGCGAACAGGAAACCGCTGTAATTCCTGCAGAAATAATTCCGTTGATCGAGTTGCGTCAGAACCCTCCCCAAGATCCGTTCCGCAATACTGACCTCTTGTCACAAGGAGAGCCTGACGCACTGCGCGTATTGGACCCAAATGACTCCACGCCATCACTTTACCTGCGCCAGTTGATTGAACTTGCTGACTCAGAGGATTTGTCAACCGAAACACCAAAACTGGAGATAAGCCTGCAGATTCCGGAGATTCCGGCGCCAGAACCGCTCTCCTTGCCTCTTTTTCAACAAGAAGCGGAGCCAACAACAGATGAACTGGCGACAAACAATGCCGAACAATTACCCGAGATTCTGACCGAAACTTCCCCGCCTGATCCTCGACAAAACAGCGGGCGTGCACAACGGCCTGAACTACCTCCTTTCCAGCGATTACGCCCGGCCGTGGACCGCGCCACTGTCGCCCCCTCCAGACCACAACCCATGAGGATCTGATGGCTGTTTATTGACGGTGCTGATGCGTTAACTGCAATCCGACCGCCTTATCTGCACTATCTGCAGTGGAACCTGCAACCAGATAAAGCATCAGACTCCAGGCAGGTGAAACAGACCATGAAAGATATGGGATGAGTTCATGTGTATCGCCACTGTATGCAGAAGCAGCTTCTCTGAAGTCATACATAAGGCCAACCTGTAAAGCGTCATACACAGAGGCACTTGCACCCAAGGACAGATTCACAGAATCATTCAACTGCTCGTAAACTGGCGAACGGTGGCGATAGCGATAACCGACGGAGGCAAACATGTTGACAGGACCTAACGGGAAATACGCATCCAGTTGCGCACCTGCATCAGGGCGGCCGGTCCCCAGCCCAATTCGTTCGTCTGCCAACGGCAGTTTCAGATCAACAGTAATGTCAAAAAATGGCAAATTTTCTGCAAATACAGGCAGCTCGTAAGTTGCACTCACCGTAGCATCACCGATGCCCCGCTCGGATACCATTGCAGAGTTGCGCCCGCCAACATTACCTACATCGATGAGTACATTGCCAGGCCCATCAATCTCCAACATAGGCAAGGTTCCCCGCAGACGCCAGGAACTAAACGACACCTCATGAGTGTATGGAAGATATCGCACGCGGGTGGGGGAATCCTGACCGTAAAGACCACGGCTGACATATAGCCCTATTGCGGAACTCTGACTGAATCCACCCCCTTCGACACCAACATTTTGAGCATGCAAGGCTCCTCCCGATGTCATGCTGAGCGTGACCATGGTTACTGCATGGGCAAAATGCCGCAGAAAACTCATCAGCTTGGTTTCAAATCCAGTGCGGCGGAATTGATGCAGTAACGCAATCCGGTTGGCGGCGGGCCATCATTAAACACATGCCCAAGGTGCGCCTCGCACTGGGCGCAGACTACTTCAGTTCTGATCATTCCATGCGCAGTGTCTATTCGCTGCTTCAATGAAGTCTCGGACAGCGGCGTATAGTAACTGGGCCAACCTGAACCCGAATCGTACTTGGTAGATGAATCAAACAAGCCACTTTCGCAAACCACACAGTGATACACGCCTGGCGTTTTGCAATCCCAATACTTGCCCGTGAACGCGGGCTCAGTCCCACATTCACACACTATACGGTAAGTTTGCGCATCGAGTTTTTCACGCAAACTCTCTTTGATTTCATTCACCTGCTTAGTCATAACTCACCATCTCCTCTCTCGTTATCCGGATGCAATGCCCCTGTGCTCTGTATGCCGGGCACTCCACTATCATTTTTCCTACGGCAGTTTACAATATCGGCCTTCTGCGCACATCCCGGAATCAGCATCATGAAAAAAATCAGACAGTCAGACAAACTGGCAAAAGTCTGTTACGACATTCGCGGCCCTGTACTCGAAGAAGCCAAGCGGCTTGAAGAGGAAGGCAACCGGATTCTCAAATTGAATATTGGTAATCCTGCCGCCTTTGGTTTTGAGGCGCCTGACGAAATCATTCAAGATGTGATACGCAATTTATCCAATGCACAGGGCTACAGTGACTCCAAGGGTTTGTTCTCTGCGCGCAAAGCCATTATGCAAGAGTGCCAGCAACTGGGTATCGATGGCGTTGATATTGATGACATCTACCTGGGCAACGGAGTCAGCGAACTGATCGTAATGGCGATGCAGGCACTGCTGAACAATAATGATGAGGTGCTGGTTCCGGCGCCCGACTACCCACTGTGGACTGCTGCAGTTAGCCTTGGGGGCGGCACACCCGTTCACTATATCTGTGATGAGGCATCAGACTGGTTTCCGGATATCAAAGACATTGAAAAGAAAATTACACCCAAGACGCGCGCTATAGTCATCATCAATCCCAACAACCCGACAGGGGCTGTTTACAGTCAGGATATGCTTCTCGATGTGATTCGTGTGGCGAGAAAACACGGATTGATTATTTTTGCTGATGAAATCTACAGCAAAATTCTATACGACGGTGCAGTACACACACCGATAGCATCCATGTGTGATGACCTGCTGATTGTCACTTTTAACGGACTTTCCAAGTCTTATCGGCTGGCAGGTTTTCGCTCAGGCTGGATGATTTTGAGTGGCGCAAAGGAGAAGGCCAGCAATTACATTGAAGGACTCGAAATCCTGTCCAACATGCGATTGTGTGCCAATGTACCTGCGCAGTTTGCAGTGCAGACTGCGCTTGGAGGCTATCAGAGTATCAACGAGTTGATTCTGCCCGGTGGCCGTTTGCGTGAGCAGCGCGATGTGGCGTGGAACATGCTAACCCAGATCCCGGGCGTGACCTGTGTAAAACCTAAAGGTGCAATTTACATGTTCCCCAAGTTCGACCCACAGATGTATCCGATCGCTGATGATCAGCGCTTTATCCAGGATCTGTTGGAGCGTGAAAAGATACTGTTGGTGCAAGGCAGTGCATTTAACATCAATGACACACAGCATGTGCGCGTTGTGTTTTTGCCAACTATCGATGTATTACAGCAGGCTATCGGCAAAATCGAGCGCTTCCTGGGTAAGTGGGCTCAGACCTACTAGATATTTTATAGGGGTACAACGGAAGTAAGCGGCGCGGCTCACCCCATGTTGCAGATAGTAAATTTCTAAGCCTGCACTATAAACCCAGCCGCATGTAACCAGGCTGACAATTGAGGACTGAAGCCCGCCGCAGGAACATGTGTTGCGCCGAATTCTCTGCGTGCGCTCAGATCAGCACGAATACTGTCAAACACCTCTGCTCCTGCGCCGACATCCGAGCTGAAAGATGTGGTCTGATAAATGTCTTTAAAACGACGGCTTACTGCCTTCGGTGAAAACGCCTTGGTGACTATGCCGGCAAACATTTGCTGATCGGATCCTTTGCGGACCATCAAACTTGCAGAATCTCCCTCATAACGCTGATCGTGCATGCGCATCGCACCCTCTGAGTGCATGGGTATTTTTAACTTTTCAAGCGCAAAGTGTTTTATCAGTGCGGCAGCAACCGCCTTGGTTGAAGCCAGTTTTGCTTCAACGCTATAGCCGGCAATGTGCGGAGTACCAATAAACACCTTTTGCAACAACTGTGGCGAAGGCTTGGGCTCATTTTCCCAGACATCCAGGATAACGCGCTGCTGTGGACACTGATGAAGATGCGCAAGCAGAGCTTTGTTGTCGATGACTTCACCGCGACCTGCATTCACAATAATCGCTGCAGGATTAATTTTTTTCAGTCGATGCTCATCAAGCATGTGGTATGTCGGATAACTGACGTGATCTGTTAGTGGTGTATGCAGGCAAATGACATCCGCCTGCAGGGCCGTATTCAATTCAACATAGCTAACCCCGGCAAGAATCTGCTGAAACGGGTCACACGCAACACAAGATATTCCCAATGCGGTCAGCTTGGCTAAAAGCGCAGAGCCAACATGGCCCACTCCAATGACAGCAACAGTCAACTTCCACAAAGGAAGATTTTCTTCCAGCATCAGTTCCGCGAGCGATGCAATAACGTACTCTGCCACTGCATTGGCATTAGCGCCGGCGGCATCAGCAACAGCGATGCCATTGGCGGCCAGCCATGGCAGATCCAGATGATCGGTTCCACTGGTTGCTGTTGCCACAAAACCAACCGGCGATCCTTTAAGCAAGTGTTCATCCACCCGCGTAATGGATCTGACCAGCAAGGCATCCGCGTCCACCAGATCTGCAGCACAAATGGCACGGCCGGGTTTAAGCACCCAATCAATGGCATTAGGCAACCGCGTGGTCAGCGCCATAATGTTTTCGTCTGCGACTATCTTCATGGACTTAGTGATGCTCTCCTCGCACTGATAGACTCAAGCTGCGTTAAAAAACGTTGGAGGTGTGTTGGCAGGATGTCCATATCGTGTAGTAGTGACTCAAAGGCAGTGACAAGAGGCGGCCGGGGCATCAGATCTTGCACATTGATGGACGCGAAGCTCTCTTG
>CAMBPO010000047.1 GCA_945869725.1 Klebsiella pneumoniae | reverse complement strand
GGGTCTCCCCATGTGAGAGTAGGACATCGTCAGGCATTTAAAAGCGAAAGGGCCATCCCAGAAGGGATGGCCCTTTTTTATTTCTCTGGATTTTACAATAGTCAAAGATTACAGTGGCTTCCATAATTTTGACACAATCGATCATAAAGCGTTCTATTTTATATATTGACAAGAAAATATATTGATGGTTCTCCCTATTGACTGATGCGGTTCGTAACTCTATGATGCGCGCCGCTTAGATCCCTTTATTAATTCTTTTACGAATTTCAAATATGCGTATTTCGAGTCTGATTGTTGCAGTATTGTTTGCAGCGGTGACGTTTACTTTGTGGGCTCTTACCAATAGACCTACTGAGGTCGTAGCGTGGCCTGAACAAATAAATGGGTTTGCATTCGCCCCTTTTCGAGCAGGACAGGATGCGATCATTAACGTAATGCCCACCCCGGAGCAAATTAGGGAGGACATTGAGCTGCTGGCAGGAAGCACAAAAGCGATTCGAACATATTCTAGTCTGAGGTCTTTGGGTGAGATACCTGGTATAGCAGAGGAATATGGCTTGGACGTGGTATTAGGCGTTTGGCTTGGTCTTGATGAGCAGATCAACACAGATGAAATCAATGCGGCGATAAATCTTGCTAACAAGCATAGCAACGTTACTAGCATAATGGTGGGAAACGAGACCGTTCTACGAGGCGAGTTCGAGGCAGCTGAACTTGCAGTCTATATTGAGAGAGTAAGACAGTCGGTTACCCAGCCAGTAAGCACGTCAGAGCCTTGGCATGTTTGGATTAAGTATCCAGAACTCGCGAGTTATGTTGATTTCGTAACTGTTCATATGCTCCCTTATTGGGAAGGCATTCACGTAGACGTTGCTATAGATTATGTTGTCGAACGGGTAAATGATGTTCAGTCGGCATTCCCGGAAAAGAAAATTTTGATTGGTGAAGTAGGCTGGCCGTCAAGTGGCCGAACGCGAGAGGCTGCAGTTGCGTCGACCTCTAATGAAGCATTGTTTCTCCGACGATTCCTACATCGTGCTGATCAAGAGAACTACAGTTACTTTTTGATGGAAGCCTTTGACCAGCCTTGGAAGGCTCAGAACGAAGGTGGCGTTGGCGCATACTGGGGTGTCTATGACGTAGATAGGCGTCCGAAATTTTCATTTGCAGAGCCTATAGTTGAATTGCCAAACTGGCATGTATTGGCCGCTATTTCAATTCTGACTTCCATCATTATGTTGGGGGTATTCGCTGTAAATAGTGAGACCTTGAGAGCCAAGGGTTGGGGTTTAATGGCGCTAGTTTCTTTCGGAACAGCTACAGTGATGGTCTGGATAATTTATGACTACTCCCAGCAGTACCTCACAGTGACTTCAATCATAGTTGGTTTCTTGCTAATAATTGGGATGCTAGGCGTCATAACCATACTCCTTACTGAGGCACACGAATGGGCTGAGGCTCATTGGTATACTGTGCGCAAGCGAAAAATTGAACCGTCAAAGATAAATCCTCTTATTGCACCTAAAGTTTCTATTCATGTGCCTGCATACAATGAACCTGCAGAAATGATGATCGAGACACTTAACTGCCTCGCACGTCTTGATTACCCAGACTTTGAAGTTTTGGTAATTGATAACAACACTAAAGATGAGGCTGTCTGGCGGCCCGTTGAGGCGCACTGCCTTAAGTTAGGTGAGAGGTTCAGATTCTTTCACGTATCGCCCTTGAAAGGTTTTAAAGCCGGTGCTCTCAATTTCGCACTCGCGAGGACAGATAATGCAGCAGAGATCGTTGCGGTGATTGATAGTGATTATCAGGTTGAATCTAACTGGCTTAGCGAGCTTACAGGCGCATTTACAAATCCCAAGTTAGCCATCATTCAGTCGCCCCAAGACTACAGGGATAATGATGAGAACGCATTCAAATCGATGTGCTTCTCTGAGTACAGAGGCTTCTTTGAAATCGGCATGGTCACTAGGAACGAACGAAATGCGATTATTCAGCATGGAACAATGACTATGGTCCGTCGCCAGGTCTTGGATGATATCGGGGGCTGGGGTGAGTGGTGTATCACTGAGGACGCGGATCTCGGGCTTCGAATTTTTGAGCAAGGATATGAGGCCATGTATCTGCCGTACAGTTATGGCAGAGGCCTGATGCCAGATACGTTTATCGACTACAAAAAGCAACGCTTCAGGTGGGCTTATGGTGCAATGCAGATACTGAAGCGCCATAGTGCAGAATTATTTGGAACCAAAACCTCTAAACTGACCAGTGGTCAAAGATATCACTTTTTGGCAGGATGGCTTCCTTGGGTTGCTGACGGCTTCAACCTGATTTTTAACTTGGCAGCTATCGCATGGTCGGTCGCTATGATTGTTGCTCCAAATCAGATTGATCCACCTTTGATGATGTTCTCAGTTCTGCCGCTTTCATTATTCGTTTTTAAGCTATCAAAGATGGTCTATCTTTATCGATCTCGCGTTAAGGCGAATCTGCGGCAAACAATGGCTGCCGCTGTTGCAGGCCTTTCCTTATCTCATACAGTGGGGTTGGCGACCCTGAAAGGGTTGCTGACAAATGACCAACCATTCGTCAGAACCCCAAAATGTGCTCAACCTTCAGCGGTAATTCAGGCGTTGGTTGATGTGCGAGAAGAGTTGTTAATGTTAGTGAGTCTAGCCTTAGTAGTGTTGACACTGTCATTCACGCCAAGGGAGTTTGGTAGCCCGGACATGAGCGTGTGGACTATTGTCCTTACAATACAAGCTATCCCTTACGCAGCCTCTGTGTTCGTATCATTTGTTAGTACTTTTAGATGGCGTGCGCAACTGCTGGGTAAGTCTATGAAGCGAAGGCTATATGTTCCAAGGATTTAGAAAGTAAACCCAATTTGATGCCTGAACATAATTTGTGCATTTTTTTGTTCCTATTGTGTGACAATTAAATTGACAGGTTCGTATTGCCTCAGCAAGAAGACTAGACTTTAGTGCTCTGCCATTGATTACGGACTTTCCCTAACAACATAGATAGATCCCAGCCTAAAAATTAGGGGGCCAATAAGGCCTCCGGGCTTAAACAACCCAAGTGGACCTGACGGCAAGGCACCAACGAGAATACGAATGGCCTTCTGCGACAATACTTCCCGAAAGGCACCGAGCTGTCTCGATTGAGGTCGCAAGAGATTGAAGCTGTCGCCCATATACTGAGTACTAGACCCAGAAAGATACTTGGCTGGAAAACCCCCGCCGAATAACTGAACGAATATCTAAAATAAGTTCCACATCTGAATGTTGCTACGACCGGTTGAATCCGTCTTGTGATCTCTGATCTGAATGTGTTAGCGAAGATATTTAGGCTTTCGTCGCCACACTGTCATAATCAGAGCGTCAACTACCAGTTCTCGATGCATAGTAGACTTCATGGACTTGCGCAATAACTTTGCGCGAATAGATATCTAGTACAACAGCCAGATATAACCATTCCTTCCAGAGACGGATATAGGTTATGTCAGTCACCGATGCCACATCAGGATCAGATACACTGAACTCTTTGTTCAATATGTTTGGGGCGACATGTGAGGGCCTTCCTGTTGCTGGCCGCGCATCACTTTGATTTTCTTATTTTTGCTCATAATCTTTGCAACACGGTTTCTTCCGCAACACTGTCACAATTCCCGAAAATTCAGTAACTCCCTTGGAGCGCCATACACACATCCGCTGGCGTCTTTAGAGTGCCTGATTAAGCCAAGTAAACGCTGATCCTCAACTGTACGGTCCGTTATCAAGCCAATGGTAGTACCGGTCTCGAGCGATGCTTAGCACCCTGCACATCGTTTTATACCGTAATTACTACGATGCTCAAACATGAAGTGGTACTTTTCTCGAACTCCTTCGCAAAGTAGCTTAAGGCCTTTTCTAAAACATCACGCTCTTCTTCAGTTCTGCGCAGCTGTGCTGGCTTCAGTGTCAGAGTGTCCGTCTTCTCTGTGAGCAAGTCAGCTGCATGTTGGTCAGTTTTATGTGGTTTAACTGCCTTGACCTATTTATGAATGCTGTGTGCAGACATCGCCAAACGCTCTGAGACTTCCGAAACAGAGTAATCTCTCTCCACGACCTGTCGAACTGCTTCTTCTTTAAACTCTGGGGTAAATCTGGGGCCATGCATACAACTCCTCCTATGCTGAAAACATAGCTAGGAAGTGTCTACTGTGGTGGTGGAAGTCCAGCTTGGATAGATGAGCTTAGCCAAACAGAAAGCTTGGCCATGATTGAGCTAGATAAATATGAGGCGGCTGAATGACCAGCCGCCTCTCATCACTCGATTAGAAATTATTGACGTACGTAACGCTTGATCCCGCCCACAGGGCCAACTTCTGCGCCGTAGATGACGCCGTTTCGGTCTACTGTTACGCCTTCAGCTGTGCAAGTTCCGCGGCAATCGGGCTGAGGATCAGGAATCAAATAGTTTACTTCTCCGGTGCGCGCACTACCAATTCGAATACCCCTTAACCATGCAACATTTGCGGGATTTACAGAGCCTGACTCTGAGTCGGCCGCATAAATTGTGTCATTTGCGTCGATAAAAAGTCCGCTGGCACGGCTGAATTGATGCCAAGAATCCAACAACTCACCGTTCTGAGAATAAATCTGAATGCGATTATTGCTTCTGTCAGCAATAAACAAACGACCTTGAGAATCCATTGCTAGTGCGTGAGGCTGCATAAACTCTGTTGGGCCGCTACCCAGCGATCCCCACTCCTGAACGAATTCACCCTGTGCATTAAACTTGAGAACTCTCGCAGTTGCATCTGCGGCATTAGAATGCCCTTCCGCAACAAATATATGGCCATCTGGTGCTACCAGAATGTCGTTCGGCTGAAAAAGGTAGCCCGGGGTTCGCGCGCCACCGGGTTCGCCCAAGGTCATCAGATGTTCACCGGTTGGGCTGAACTTATGAACCTGGTGCCCGTAGCGCTCTGCCGGCACTGTATCACCGACTTGATTGTCTCGCCCATCTGTTACCCAAACGTTTCCTTGGGAATCAACTTCAATACCGTGTGGCCACGCGATGAGACCTGCGCCAAAACTTGTCACCAGATCACCGTTGACATCAAATTTCATGACTGGGTCGAGATGACTATTAATGACACACGCATTGGTATTTCCGGTGCATCGCTCCGCCACCCAAACGCTTGTTCCATCTATATCCACGTGGACTGCGCTAGCAGAACCCCAAGTGCGACCCTCGGGTAGCTTGAGAAAGCCCTCGACAGTCTCGTATGGATTAGGTAGATCATTTGTAGGCGCCATTCCCGGGTCGCTGAAATCAGTTTGCCCGTTTGCAATGGCTGCCATAGCGCCAAAAGCAACAGTCAGGGTCAACATTGCCGTTTTTAAAGAGCTTCTAGGTTTAAACATGAGTGGAGTGTACTCCCTTCTGGTGGCTTGATGTCCAATCAGGATAAACCACCTGTGGTTTTAACTCAAACAATTGAGAGCGGTGCTCGATTGGGCTTCCCTCATTATATTTGCGGGCGTGAATGGATCATGTGCTGACCAAGCCATTTGCAAAAATGATCTGGTCAGAGCGATCAAGAAGTGCCTGTGATTTGATTGACAGTCCATGTGGTGTGCGGGCAATTAGTCATTGACGAACCTTGCACTGAGCACACATTATTAAAGCCATTTCGCTCCCACGTCTTTCTGTCAGGTTCAGATCATGCAGCACGACTTAATGAACATGTTTGCTGTGCCAGTTTACCGATCCGCGCTGGGCCGTGCATTCAGTACCCGGGAACTGGACTTCTTCAGGATGGCCTTGAAGGGCGCCGTACCTGCCATTCACAATCATTCATCGGTAGACAAAAGTGTGCTGTCCGCGCCACAGCTCTCTGTTATTAGGGAGTTTGTAGAGGCAAATCTGGAGCAGTACACCAAGACTGTTTTTAATACCTCCAACCAGGTGCAGTTGCAGATTACCCAGTCCTGGTTGACTCTGGCCGGGAAAGGTCAGTCTCACCATGTTCACACCCATCCCAACAGCGTGGTCAGCGGTGTGTTGTACATCAATCTGGCGCCAGTGGATGGCATCAGCTTTTATCGTAACGAAGACAATATCTGGTACGAGTTGGTGAAGCAGCAGGACAATTACTACAACGCAAACCAATATTTTGTGCAGACCGCAATGGGTGACTTGTTATTGTTCCCCTCAAATGTCCGTCATGGTGTCAGGCCAGTAACGGAGAATGTTGAGCGTGTCAGTTTGTCATTCAACACATTTTTTACAGGAAAATTGGGACGTGATGAATTCTCAAATGCATTAAACCTGACAGTGAACAGTTAGCACAATTTTTTGCCCACCAGCACTATCCTCTTAAACATTGAAACTCTAAAACTTTGGACACCCATGACGGACATCAATCAGATACTTGAGTTTGCGCAATCCATCGCCCGTACAGCGGGGGCGATGATGGTCACCGAGTTGCGCAAGCATGGCGGCCCGCAATCACATTACAAATTTTCCGGAACTGAACTGGTGACGGAAGCCGACATCAAGGTCGATAAACTGATCTGCGATGCTATCCGACACCAATTCCCGGGTCACCTGATTCTGGCCGAAGAGTCTGCGCCCGATCTGGCAGGGCTCAGCCAGATTACTGCTCCTTTGTGGGTTATTGATCCTATTGATGGCACGGTTAACTACGCCCACAATCATGGGCATTCGGCGGTGTCAATAGCGTACATTGAACAAGGGATGGTGCAGTGCGGTGTCGTGTTTAATCCCTTTGCGGATGAGATGTTTTATGCGCGCAGGGGGCAGGGCGCATTCTTAAATGGAATTCCGATTCATGTCGCGCAAAAGACGCATATCAGGCGCGCGCTGTTCGCAACTGGCTTTCCATACGAAAAGGATAATCTGGCGCCTTTGGTAAAGCGCCTCGCGGTGATGCTCGACAATTGCGCGGATCTGCGTCGGCTCGGTTCTGCTGCGCTGGATATCTGCTGGGTGGCAATGGGGCGCCTAGATATCTATTACGAGAATCTCAGTGTCTGGGACTTTGCAGCGGCTCAGCTGATTGCCCAGGAAGCTGGCGCATCGTATGGCCATTTCCAGCCAGTGCCTGCAGGGGTGAGCCCGGTTTTTCACAATAAAAACATTCTGGTCAGTAATGCCGAGTTGTATGAACAGGCGCAACGTTTATTGCAGCAGGCGGACAGCGCCTGATGTCATTGTGTTTAGACAGAAACACAGCGTATGCTGCGATCGCAGGTGTTCCAAAATTCGTCAACCCGTGCCCGAAAAGGCACCACTCAATGAGCCTCTGATGTCATGAAACAACTTTTTGTTGCTAATACCAAACGTTTCTTGCTTGCCATAGCGCTGTCATTCACCGCAGTGATTGGCGTGGCTACACCGTCAGCGCAAGTACAAGCGCAGGGCGCTGCCGACGCGCTGCCGATGCCTGAAATTACCATCTATCACCTGGAAGGCCGTCGCTCAGAGCGTCTGGTCTGGTTGATGGAAGAGCTCGGATTACCATATGCCCTGAATTTCACGCGCGGAGATCTGGCGGCCTCAATGGCGGCGATTCGCGCCATCAACCCGGCCATGCCGGTAGCGCCTACTGTGACCTACGGCGATCAGGTGCTGGTTGAGTCAGGCGCAATCATTGAAATGATTCTGGCTCGTCACGGTGGTGGACGTCTGGTGCCGCCACTAGCCTCACCAGACTTTGCGACGCACCTGTTGTGGATACACTACTCAGAAGGTTCGTTGGCGTCGCGCGCCATCGCCGATTATCGTGTCTGGCAGATACAGCCGCCTCAGCAGCGTTCGCCACTGGTGGATTCTGAAGGGGTTGTGCAGTTTGCCGAGAATTTTCTGGCGGATAATCCCTGGTTCGGCGGGGCAGAGTTTTCTGCGGCTGACATCATGATGCTGTTCCCGATCAATTTTGCAATGAACCTCAACATTGTCAACAAGGCGCAGTTTCCGCACATCAACGCATGGATCAGCAAAATTGAAGCGCGCCCCGCGTATCAGGCCATGTTGGCCAAGGCCAGACCTGACGGCATGGTGGGTAACCTGCCGGCATTGCCTGCCAATGCCTCCAGAGCAGTCACACCTTAAGCGGGTAGTCTGCTGATTTACTGGTCAGGACCATAGGCGCTGAAGTCGTCAGCGCCATCCTCTTGGCACAGATTCATCCAATTATTGATGCCGGCGCTGCGGTACTTCTGTTTGTGCAGGATGAAGTAGAAGCGCCGCATCCAGTTGCGATGCGGCGCATACAATGGCAACAAACTGCCGCGCCGGAACGCCTCTTGTAACGTGATGCGGGACAGGCAGCCAATGCCGAGACCCGCCTCCACTGCCCGCTTGATCGCCTCGGTGTGCTGCAATTCCAGTCGTATATTCATATGTGGCAACAGTCCATGGACGGATCGGTCAAATCCCTGACGTGTTCCCGATCCGGCTTCGCGCAAAATCCATTGTGCATTAAGCAAGTCGCTGTCGCTGAGCGTTGGCCGACCCGCCAACTCATGCGTCGGTGCACAAAACAGACACAGTTCGTCATCACGCCAGGGAATAACTTCCAGCGCGTCGTCTTGCAACTCCCCTTCTATCAGCCCTACATCCAGTTCAAAGTTGCGCACTTTTTGAGTGATTGACGCTGTGTTCTCAACGGTCAGACGGATGAGGGTCCCAGGGTATCGGCTCATGAATTCCGCCATGATGGGCACTGCCAGATAATTGCCTATCGTCAGCGTGGCGCCGACCTTGATGTCACCCGCATCGCCCTGATGCTGCAGCAGGTGGTCAAACTCCCGTGCCTGACTCAGCAATGCCTCGGCCCGCGGCCGCAGACTTTTGCCAAAATCATTGAGTTGCAGACGTTTGCCCACACGGTCAAACAACTGCATGTTGTAACGCTGTTCAAGCTCTTTTAGCGAAGCACTGGCCGCTGATTGCGACATGGACAAGCTTTCAGCCGCCAGTGATACATTCTCATGCCATGCGGTTGCCAGAAATACTTCGAGTTGGCGCAAGGTGTAGTGCACGATGTTTCCTCTGTTTATATATCTGCTAGGTCGATTAACTATATCTTGTTAAATCATTTTACTGGTAAGCGGTGATTGACTACCATAGGCCCGTTTTTTGACTCGAAGACTGACAGGACAACAAAATGGCTGCGATTTCCAAACAGAGTGTCACCAGCGTACATCACTGGAATGAATCACTGTTCAGCTTTACCACGACCCGAGACAAAGGCCTGCGTTTTGAAAATGGGCACTTTGTGATGGTTGGTATGGAAGTTGACGGGCGCCCTCTGATGCGTGCTTACAGCATCGCCAGTGCCAACTATGAGGAGGAACTGGAGTTCTTCAGCATCAAAGTGCCAGACGGGCCGCTCACATCACGTTTGCAGAACATCAAAGTGGGTGACGAGTTGCTGGTCAGCAGCAAACCTACGGGCACATTGATTGCAGATCACCTGTTGCCGGGTCGTCATCTGTACCTGATCGGAACTGGTACAGGGCTGGCGCCATTTATGAGCATCATTCGTGATCCGGCTGTCTATGAACGATTCGAGAAAGTTATTCTGGTCCATGGCGTGCGCCGCATCATCGACCTAGCCTACCGCGACTACATCACCCATGAACTGCCACAAAACGAATTTTTTGGTGAGGTTGTGCAAGAGAAACTGGTCTATTACCCCACGGTCACGCGCGATGAATTTGTTAATCAGGGGCGCGTTACCGATATACTGATCGATGGAATTTTGTCGCAAAAGATTGGAGTGCCGGCCATGTCACCGGAGCATGACCGTTTTATGTTGTGCGGCAGTCCTACCATGTTGAAGGACATGTGCAAAATACTGGATGCTGCCGGGTTTAAAGAATCCCGACAGGGCATTCAGGCGGAGTATGTGATTGAGCGTGCGTTTGTGGAATAAGCCATGATGGTCGTGCTGGCTGTTTTATGGCTGGCTGTATCACCCAGACTTTACAAACGCCGATCATAAAAAAAAGCCCGGGCTGTTGAACCGATCTTTATTTATGCGGGTTTCCCCACGAGTAAGCATGTAACACTCAGCTCAGGAAAAATCCAACCAGACAGCCCTTGGCATCAGGGATATCGTTCATGTCCACTTTGCCGCCGGCCATCATAGTTTCCAGTGCATCGCGCAGATAATGATGAGTCACCTGCAGTCGCTGGGTCTCATACCCTAACTGATCATTGATCGGACCGCGGAAATGGATTTCACGGGTGCGCGGATCAATAACAAATACCTCAGCCCTGCGCTCGACACCCAAGGAGCGGGCAATGGACTGATCTGCATCTTTAAGAATCGGGAAGGTGATCTTGAATTCTTCTGCTTCTTTGTGAATTTGAGGGATGTCGTCCTGAATAAATGAGTTAAGCATCAGGAATTCAATGTTCTTGTCCGCATACTCGCCGGATAACTACCGCACCATGATACCGCCACGTTTGGTACTTATACCCAATTACCGTTTCACAAAATCAAGTATCTTGATGTATATCAAGACCCTCATAATTACGAATTGTGTGCGCTTCTACGCAAAAAAAATCAGAGCGGGTTAATGTCGAGCATTCAAAGTCTGGAAAAATTTAGGGATAAGCCCCCGATGTTAGTCGCCAGACGTAACAATTCGGCCTGCAAAGCGGTATAGTGCCCAGCACTTGCGTCAACCCTGTCGGAATGATGGATTAGTGTCATGTCTTCAATGATTTCCCGTGTGTATTGTGCTTTGGTATTTGATCGGCCCTGGTTGGTCATTGGTCTGTTGGTGGTGCTGGCTGGTGGATTCGGCTGGTACGCTCAGAACTTCAGGCTTGATGTCTCAGCCGATTCCCTGCTGATGGAGGATGACAGGGATCTGGAGTTCTCCCGGGTGATCAACCAGCGATACGGGGTTCGCGACTCGGTAACCATTGCTTTTCAGCCCCGCGGACTGGATTTGCTGAGCGAGCAATCGCTGGCCATCATGGCAGCCATTCGGGAAGATTTATTGGCGCTGGAACGTGTAGAGTCGGTTGACAGCCTTTTGAACGTTCCCGTGTTTGGAGACACCCCGCTCACCGGCATCTCCGAGGATTACCTGACCGTTATGGATGAGGGGCAGGATCCGCAAGCCGTGCGTGAAGAGTTGATGACAAACCCCGTCTTCAGCAATGCGGTGATCAGTCCTGACGGCAGCACCGGCGCCATGCTGGCCAGCTTTTTTATGGATACCCGCTACATTGAGCTGATCAATCGGCGCACTGAGCTGCGCAACAAGCTGAATCTGGAAGGACTGAGCACGGATGAGTCCCTCGAACTGGATACTGTCAGCGCTGAATTTGATGTCTACAGCAATGCCGCAGCAGAATTGAGACACCAAGACATTACCAGCATCCGCGCTATTCTCGCCAACTATCAGGACCAGGCTGATCTTTATCTGGGCGGCGCGCCGATGATCGCCGATGATATGGTGACGTTTGTGCGCAGTGATCTGGCGACTTTCAGTGTTGTGGTGTTTGCCTTTATTGTGATTGCACTGGGTTTGATTTTCCGGCGTAAACGCTGGGTGATACTGCCACTGGTATGCTGTGCGTTTGCAGGCATTATTGTGGTGGGCATATTGGGGCTGATGGACTGGCGAGTCACAGTGGTGTCGTCTAATTTTATGTCCCTGCTGTTGATCATCACTATTTCGTTGGCCGTGCATCTGATAGTTCGCTACCGGGAACTGAGGGCGACAAGGCATTTTACAGACCATAAGCGCTTGCTGAAGCATTCCGTGCTGGTGATGTTCAAGCCCTGTCTGTATACCGCACTCACAACAATGGTGGCGTTCGGTTCGCTTGTGGTCAGTGGAATTACACCCATCATTTCGTTTGGATGGATCATGGTCATAGGTGTTGTCACCGCACTGGCCGTGGTATTCCTGTTATTCCCGGCGTTGATGAGTCTGCTGCCTGCAGAGCCTGATGTTGTCAAATCAGGTACCCCGCGCTTCAGCATCACCAATATGCTCGCCCGCTACACTGATCGCACCGGCAACCAGTTGTTATGGATTTTTGCACTGGTGTTTGTCGTCAGCGCGGTAGGTATTTCCCGCCTGCAAGTTGAAAACAGTTTTATCGACTACTTTGCAGAGGACACTGAAATCTACAAGGGAATGAAGCTGTTCGACGACAAACTCGGTGGAACATTATCCTTTGATGTGCTGGTCAACCTGCCCGACGAGCCGGCACTGGATGATGGGTTTGACGACGGCTTTGATGACGGTTTTGAAGAAGATAACAGTGACGCTTATTGGTTTACCTCGGACAAGATGGACCAGATCAAGCAGATGCACGAGTTTCTGGATGATCATCCTCGCACCGGCAAAGTGTTGTCCTTTGGTGCTGTTGTTCAGCTTGCTGAGGAGTTAAATGGACGCGAACCCATCGATAGTTTTCTCTGGGCGCTGCTATATACCATGCTTCCGGAAACCCTGCGCACAACCGTTCTCAATCCGTTTTTATCAGTTGAGCACAACCAGGCGCGGTTTAACATTCGTGTTATTGAGTCAGACCCTGAACTGAATCGTGACCAGTTGATCCGTGAAGTGCGCGAGGGGCTGCAAGATAACTTTGGTTTAACGCCTGAGCAGGTTGAAGTTACCGGTACGCTGGTGCTTTACAACAATGTACTGCAGAGCCTTTACCAGTCTCAGATTCTGACGCTGGGTGTGGTGCTGGCGGTCATTATGGTGATGTTCCTGATGTTGTTCCAGTCCATGCGTATTGCCGTGCTGTGTATCATCCCCAACATCATTGCCGCCGCGCTGGTGCTGGGCATGATGGGGTGGCTGGGCATACCGCTGGATATTATGACCATCACCATCGCGGCTATTTCGGTCGGTATTGGTGTGGATAACACCATTCATTACGTACACCGCTTTCGCCGTGAGTTCCACAGGCTTGGCAACTACAAAGCCGCGATGTATGTCTGCCATGGCAGCATCGCTCGTGCCATGTATTTTACATCACTCACCATTGTGGCGGGTTTCTCTATTCTTGTGCTGTCCAACTTTATCCCGACCATTGTGTTCGGATTGTTGACCAGTATTGCCATGCTGGTGGCGTTGGTCGGTGCGCTGACCTTGCTGCCTCAACTGTTAATCAGCTTCAATGGGCTGGGGCCGGAATCTCACCCCGTTCAACAAGCATAGTTATGGAGAAAATGTATGCAACACAATCTGTCTGCTAATGAGACGCCAGGCCCGGCATCGAATCGAATGTTGGACGAAAAGCTTTTCAAGGCGCGCACGGTCACCATTTTCGGAGATATCAACGAGCGGCTGGCTAGAAACATCACCGAGAGACTGCTGGCGTTGGCGGCTGAGAGTAATGATCCCATCACCATCTACATTAGCTCGCCAGGCGGGCATGTTGAGTCGGGTGATGTTGTCTATGACATTATCAAGTTTATCGAGCCGGTTGTGCGTGTAGTTGGAACCGGGTGGGTTGCCAGCGCCGCAACGACTATTTACCTCGCAGCGGACAAAGAGCATCGATTTGCGTTGCCAAATACTCGGTTTCTGGTTCATCAGCCGTCAGGTGGCTCACGCGGCAGCGCCTCAGATATCAAAATTCAGGCAGAACAGATCGTAAAGATGAAGGCGCGAATCAATCAGTTAATCGCCAGTGAGACGGGACAACCCGTGGAGCGGGTAGCAAAAGATACGGATCGTGATTACTGGATGTCGGTCGATGAAGCGATTGAATATGGCATTGTAGGCCGTTGCGTCAACAGTGCACGTGATTTGGTCTGATCAGTGTAAGGCACCAAGTTGCTAATCCTTCAGGCGCTACTCTGTCTGGTTAGCGTTTGTCAGTTTGATAAACAAAGCCTGTTGATTCTGTACCAGAGTGCAAATGACATGGTAGTCCGGTTGACATGATAAGGAGCGAACAATCGCGCTGCTGTCAGAGATCAACTGTACCATGACCTGTGCGCTTACCCCCTGATATTCCACTTGAATCGTGCCGGTATTGCCATCGATAGTGCCATTAGTGCTCGTCCACTCAAGGCCGAGTGGACGCACGGGCTCGATAAAAAAACGATTGCCCTCAGTGCTTACCTTCAGCGTAAAGGTGGTGGCTTCGACTTGCCATTCGCCCTGCCAGAAACTCAGTGGGGCTGATTGCGCAATGGCTGCAAGCGGCGTGGCAGCAAGGCATGCGCAACTTAGCGCAACACAAAACAGCGAGCGAGGACGCTGTCGCTCGCGATGATGATGCGGTTGTGCTCCTGACATGAGTCTGCTGGCAAGAGCGGGTCCGCTAAAACGCATCGTGGTGTCTATAAGCATCTGCTGTCACCCTTCGTCGCTATTAGAAATTCAAACCGGCGCGAGTATAACAGTATTTTGTGTGGTGGCTGTAGGCGGGTGAAGTTCTGAGCAGAATCCTTGGGGATTGCCGTAAAAAGGCCGACTGATGTTTTGGGCACTAGGCCGGCTAATAGGTATTTGATAAGAACGATAACCTTCCACCGCTAAACAATAGACGCAAAGTGCATGTGATTGTCTTGAAAGCCGCGAAGGCTGGGAATGCCGGTGGCATAGATAAAATGAATTATATGAATTAAAGTGATAAATGGAATCGATCGTCAGGTCGTCGTTTGTTTCAGCAGGCAGTATCCGTCTCTAAATCGGAGGTCCTTTGATGGCCCATCTCCCAACTACCAAACAACTCAGGTATTTTGTTGCATTGGAACAATACGAACATTTTGGCAAAGCAGCGGAGTCCTGCTTTGTGTCACAGCCGGCCTTCAGCGTGGCGATCAAGGAACTGGAGAATATGCTGAATATCCAGCTCGTCGACAGGACGAATAAAAACGTCACTGTCACCAGCCTTGGCCGAGATGTTGCCAGACAAGCTCGGGTGGTGCTCAGAGAACTTGAAGATCTGGTGGAAATGGCCAAAGGCAATCAGTTGCCGTTGACAGGTCCTTTGAAGCTGGGTGTGATTCCAACGATTGCTCCCTTTCTGCTGCCTCGACTTCTACCGGCGCTTCGCGCGCAGTTTCCCGATCTCAGGTTATATTTGAAAGAGGATCTGACGGAACGGATTTATGAGCGTTTGATGGATGGCGAGCTCGACCTGATTCTGATTGCACTGCCTTACGAGTTACGCAACACCACCGATATGGTGCTGTTTGAGGATAGATTTTTCCTAGCTCACCAACAGAACAGCGCGTTGATACGCCCGGGCGATTACGACCTGAACGAGTTGCCAAGCGACAGCATTTTGCTGCTCGAGGATGGACATTGCCTGCGTGATCATGCCTTGTCAGCCTGCAACATAAAAAATGTCGATAAAGTCAGTAATATCACGGCAACCTCATTGTTGACACTTGTTCAGATGGTTGACGCGGATCTCGGCATTACCTATCTGCCGGAAATGGCAGTGAACTCAAGTTTGTTAAAAAACACCCGTATCAAAACTACGCCCATGGAACCTGGCAGCTCACGGCAAATCGGACTGGTGTGGCGCAAGGCCAGCACGCGTCAGGATGAGTTCACTATGCTGGGGAACTTCATTCGGGACAACTACAAACTCTCGGGAAATCAATCAGTCTGAGAGCGCTGTGCACAGCGGGTTACTTCTGGCCGATTGACTTGGCATTGAACTAATTGTTCAATGCTATCGTATGTCCCGATAGTTTTTTAGCAGCCGTTTTACATCTTCCGGCGTCAGAGGTAATTATGTCCAAATTCCATCGAAATTTACTTGTCAGCCTGCTAGTTGGGCTCTCAGCCTTGGCTTCTCATGCGCAGGCCAGTGAGCTGAATGCAGATGTCACCCGCGCAGCGGATTTCACGCTGCTGGATCAGCAGGGTAAGGCATTTAATCTGCACTACCATGGCCAGCGCCCAGCAGTTTTGCTCATGTCCAGCCTGGCTGGGTCAGATTATGCACTCAAGTCTCTGACCACACTGGTGGACAGTATTGACCCGCAAGCCAACGGCGTCGCTATGGCATTGATCAATCCAGAGCCTGGTGTGAACAGAGAGGCGTTGCTGGAATTCGCAACCACGCATTCTATCGAACAGTCAGTGCTTCAGGATGACGCCGGCATGGTGTCATCAACGCTGGGATTGCGCTATGCGGGTGAAACGCTGTTGATCAATCCCCAGCGTTGGGAAATCGTTTACCGGGGCCCGGCACTGGATGAATCAGGCTCCGCGGTTCACCCAGATCTGGCGGCTTCCTTGCAAAGCCTGATTGCCGGCGAAGTCCCTGCGGCACAATTGGCACAAATGACGACTGCCGAGCCATTGCCAGAGCACGCGGTTCCCGTGGATGTCAGTTACAGTGACACCGTAGCGCCGATGCTGATGGAGAAATGTGCTGGTTGTCACCGCCCTGGCGGCATTGGGCCTTGGGCCATGACCAATCACGCGATGGTACAGGGCTTTTCCCCTATGATTCGTGAAACAGTGCTCACCCGCCGCATGCCGCCATGGCATGCTGATCCTGCAATTGGTGAATTTGTCCATGACATGAGCCTGTCTGTTGAAGAGAAACAACAGCTGTTGTCGTGGATAGATGCAGGTGCGCAGCGCGGTGACGGCGATGACCTGTTGACGCAGGTAGATGCTCAGTTGACAGAGTGGTCAATGGGTGAACCAGACTTGATTGTTACATTGCCAGAGTTTGATATCCCTGCAACCGGCATGC
>CAMBPO010000046.1 GCA_945869725.1 Klebsiella pneumoniae | reverse complement strand
CTGTTGCTCCAGCAACGCCAGCAAGTCGATTGGCTCTTCAATGCCGGGCGTGTCGAACAGCTCCAGCAACACATGACCATTAACCAGCAAGCGGGCGGCTTCAACATGACGAGTTGTTCCCGGGCTGTCACTGACCTCACCAAACCGGGCATCACGGGTCAATGTGCGCAACAAGGAGGTCTTGCCGGTATTGGTGTGACCGGCCACGGCAATGCGCAGTGGTTTGCTGACACCCGGTGACAGATCAATGCGCTGCTTCATGCATGAGCCTCCAGCCAACGTTGTGCCGCGCTCTCATCGTCAAACACAGCCGCAGATAAAATGCCCAGCGTCTGCAGTTGCTGTCGCCATAACTGCCGGCGACTGTCGGTGCCCTGGCCCGCCAACAATACCGCAACGTGCAAGGCCCGCCCCGAGGCATCCGCCAGCCACGACAATGACCCGCGATCCGGGGTCTGCGCAGCGTCGCACACCAATAACAATGCGCGCGGCGGCGACTGATCCAGACGCGCAAGTGTGTTTATGCGTTGCTGGCGACTGGCGACAGACTGCTGTTGAAAGTCACTGAGCTGCGTTACCGGCCACACAATCTGATCACTCAACTCAAACGCAACCACAAGCGGCGTGCCCTGGGCCGAGAGATTTCGCTGGTCGCGCTGACCGGGCTGCACGTAGATTGGCGGCTCGGCGTCAATCACGCCCGCAGACTGCGCGGATGGAGACAGCCGCGCAGTCAGATCGCTCCATTCAGCCAGGTGAATATCCAGCCGGAACGCGTTGAGACCTACTCGCAGTTGCCACACACTCCACAGCAACAGCAGCAATCGTGGTAAAACGCCATAAACCAGCAGCGCACCACATAACCAGCCGGCCCATAACACTCGCTGCGCGCTGGTCTGGGCAGACGCATCATTGCCTGATGCGCCTGCGGCACTCACCGCGTCCACATCCGGCATTGCAAATCCCAACTGCGCCGGCAACCAGCCTATTCCCTGCACAAGGGTGTTAAAGAGCGAGTCTGGCAAAATAGTGGTTTCCCAGACGAACACAAAACTGCGCAGCGACAACGCCAGCAACAGCCCAACAAGAGCACCCAGGGCAAGACTGCTCCATAACAAATGGGTAACTGCCGCCATCCACCAACGGCTGATACCGGCGCGGCTGCTCAGCGTCGCAAAGGACCGGACAAGCAGCACGGCATCGCGACCTCCAAAATGCCTGCTCAGCCACAACCAGACATTACCCAGGGACAGCTCAGCGGGGGTCATCACCAAGGTCGCCAGCCAGAACATCAGCATCAGCAGATTAACGCCCAGCAAAGCGCCCAAGGCCCACACCACGTTAACGGGTGATGCACCATTACCCAGAATGCCCAAGGCCACTGACACACCAGCGCTGAATGCCAACACCAGCATTAACATCAACATCCATGCCGAGCGTTGACGCCATATGTGCATGCCCTGCAGCTGACCTGAGGATTGCGCCAGTGTTTGCGCCCAGCGCAGTACCCGCTGTTCTGGGTCGGATGCGTGTTGCCTGGCTAAGTGCTCTGCCTGGGTGTGTTGCTGGGCGGTTATCGGTAAACAGCCCCGGGGGGATGACAACAGGCCGAGCCGGACAGACTCCGCCAGCCATCGATCACTGAACACAAAGCGCGACGTCGGCTGCGCTGCTTGTTGATGATTCAGTGACACGGTTTTTCCCCCTGACAATACTGGTCTTATTGAGCTAGTCGGCATTCTAGCTGATCACGTCAGACCACAGTACTTTCATTACGGTAGACTGCGCAGCAGCCGCCTGCTTCACAAGTGTGATGCAGGCTCATCGGATACCGGGATCAGGCAACAGGACAACACCATGGCATTCACTGCATCAATGGCAGCAATACATTTGCCCTGACCCATCAGCCAGGCGCGGGTTTTTCCGGTCAGCGCATTAGCCAGCAGGTAACCAACGTAGGCCGGCACCATGTTTATTGCGCTGACATTGCAGCCATGAGGGGTATAGCGGAAGTCATCTGCCTGCCGCCTGCAACAACATTGACGGCTACAGATGCGCTAATCACAAAAAATTGGCAGGCGCTGGCTGAGAAGAGCCGGCTCAATCGCCGATGCGGCGCCAGGTCAAAGTCCCGGTTGTTCGCCCGTTATCGTCGCGAATGGATAATTTCAGCAAACCATCACTGGTGAATTCGTAGTAGCGCACATTGTCTTCGCCGACCCAGCTGCCACGGGTAGGAGAGCCTTCAACGTGGTGAGTGACCTTGTTCTGATCGATATCCCAGGTGACCGGGCCCCAGTAGGCAAATCCCCCAGTGACATTGGTGGTGCTTTGCGCAGCTCGTGCCGGAAGATCTTTGGGCATGCCCTGTGCGGACATCTGATCGTGCTCGTCATACATGATGCGGCCGATATAATTGTTGTCGACTTCACCACCTTCTGCAGGGTAATTGATAAAGCTGACCAATTCATAGTGACCTACAAATTGCTGCTTGACTGCCGCCAGGGCATCGTCGGCAGCGTCCACATCCGGTTGCTGCAACAGAAAAGTGCCAAGCACCAGAGCGCCCAGCGACGTCAGACCCAAAAGTGTACGTTTCATGTGATTCTCCTGTGGTAAATACTTGTTGTTATTGTACGGGTATAAGCGGCGATCATACGCCGGGCATGCAGAGAGGGTAAAGGGCTGGCCAACAAGTTGCCCGGCCTTGTCAGACCTGTCCTTTGTCTTGCCTGTCTTTTGTCTTGCCTGTCTTTTGTCTTGCCTGTCTTTTGTCAGACCTGTCCTTTGTCAAAGCTATCAGCAACAGTTGTGCTGCTGCTAAACTGCCGACATACCTTTCGCTTGTCAGTCACGGATCAACACCATGGACACACAGGAAAATCGTCAGCTCGCGCAGCTGTTTAATCATCTTGAACTGGAAACACTGGATGAAAACCTTTACCGCAGCGCACACAAAAGTGAAGGCTGGATGCGGGTGTACGGCGGTCAGGTGCTGGCTCAATCCTTGCTCAGTGCCAGCCGTACCGTGCCTGAAGACCGTCATGTACATTCCCTGCATGCCTATTTTTTGAGACCCGGCGATCTGAAGCACCCGATCATTTTCCAGGTGGATCGCATCCGTGACGGCAAGAGTTTCACTACCCGGCGCGTTGTCGCCATTCAGCATGGCAAGGCCATTCTGAACATGTCCTGCTCATTTCAGGTGCCCGAGCCCGGATTATCACATCAGGCGCTGATGCCCGATGTCCCGCCACCAGAACAGTGTGCGGATCGCAAACAGATGGCGGAACATTTCCGTGGACGCATTAGCGAAGCGTTGCTGGAGCGGTTTTCGCGGCAGTTTGCCGTGGACCTGCGTCATGTTGATGTCAACAGCCTGTTTGATACAAGCCCCAAGGAACCGGTAACCAGCGTCTGGTTCAGGCTGAACACCACATTGCCCGAGCACTATCCTTTTCATGCTCACCTGCTGGCGTATGCCTCGGACATGACCTTGTTGCAGACCTGCCTGCGGCCCCACGGACAAAGCCTGTTTGATCCCAAGCTACAGGTGGCCAGCCTGGATCACACCATGTGGTTCCACCGGCCTTTCCGTATGGATGACTGGCTGCTGTATTCACAGGACAGCCCCTCATCATCGCAGGCCCGAGGTTTCAACCGCGGCAATATCTTCACCCGTGATGGCATTCTGGTGGCCTCAGTGTGCCAGGAAGGTCTGATCCGCGTGCATAACGAGAACAACCCTGCCTGAGCCTTGGGCTCAGACTCAACCCTGCTCCGGTTCCTGCTCCTGCTCCTGCTCCGGTTCCGGTTCCAGCGCCAGAGACAACTGATCAGCGGCGCGGTGGTCAACGGGCAGCAGGCGCAACCCGACACCCAACAGCCGCACCGGTCGGTCATGGCGGTGAAAAGCCTGCTCAAGCAGATCTGCAAACAGCGATGTCGCGCTGTTGTCGGCCGCTTGCTCGGCAGTTGTCGAAACAAAGTTATTGAACTTGAGTTTCACAAACTTCCCGCCAATCCGGTAGCGTTCAGACATGGGTTGCCAGCGGCGCAGCATATCTTCATACAAAGCAGGCAGCTCACGCAGACAGGCCGCCAGATCGGGCAAGTCATGCACAAAGGTGGTTTCCACACTCAATGACTTGCGCTGGCGCTCGACTTTAACGTCACGGTGATCAATTCCTCGGCTCAGTTCATACAGACGCGCACCAAAACTGCCAAACCGCGCCTGCAGTGCCTCCGGCGTCCAGCCACGCAGATCTTCACAGGTCTGAATACCCATCGCATTCAGCCGGGCAGCCGTGACGGTGCCCACACCGTAGAGTTTTTCGACCGGCAACTGCAGCACAAATTCATCCACCTGCTCAGGGCGAATCACAAACTGCCCATCGGGTTTGTTCCAGTCACTGGCAACTTTAGCTAAAAATTTGTTGGGTGCTATGCCGGCGGAGAGGGTGATGCCAAGCGTCTCGCGGACACGGCGACGGATTTCTTCAGCGATCAGGGTTGCACTGCCCCGACAGGCCTGCGTGCGGCTCACGTCAAGATAAGCCTCGTCCAGCGACAGTGGCTCAACAAGATCGGTGTAGTCACTAAAAATTGCCTGCACCTGACGGGAAACTTCGCGGTATTTGTCCATGCGAGGGGGCACTACAATCAACTGCGGGCAATGGCGCAGTGCAGTGGTCGTTGCCATCGCAGAGTGCACACCAAAACGGCGCGCTTCATAATTGCAGGTGGCCACCACGCCGCGCCGGTCACTGGCGCCGCCAACAGCCAGAGGTTTGCCACGCAACTCAGGGTTATCGCGCATCTCAATCGCCGCATAAAAGCAGTCACAGTCGCAATGAATAATCTTGCGCTGCAAGGAAGCGGGGGCTGGCGTAAGGCTTGATTCAGACATTGAAGCATTGGCCATTGGCGACGATGGGGGTATTATCACACAGCCGCCCCACTTTGAGTTCTGGTCTCAACCATGCACACTGAATCACTGTTTAAAGATCATATCAATCAACAACAACTGGAATGGATGGACGCGCTTGACCACTGCGGATGCGCGGATCATGCGGTACTGATTTACAGCGGAAAACTGCATTATCACTTCGCTGATGATCACGCCGGTACCTTCAGAGCATGGGGACATTTCCTGCGCTGGATTCCTGTCGACCGACCGGATTTTTTTGTCCTGCTGCGCGCCGGACACGCCCCGCAATTCCTGCCGGTACTGCCCAAAGACTACTGGCACGATCAGCATCTGGATATGCCGGAGTGGTGGGCATCATCTTTTGATATTCGCACTCTGTTGTCCGTTGCCGACCTCGGCAAAGCACTGCGGGACGCCGGCGTGAGCGCTGATCAACTCATTTTTCTGGGTGAAGATGAACAGCTGGCGGCCACGTTAGGCTGCAACACTGATCAGGTCAATCCGCCCAAACTTCTGACCTGGCTGGATTACCAGCGCGCTTACAAAACAGACTATGAGGTTCATTGCCTTGCCGATGCCAGCGCATTGGCACTGACTGGCCATCAGGCGGCACATGAGTGCTTTCTGGCAGGCGGCGATGAGTACGCTATTCATATGGCCTACCTGCAGGCCTGCCGGGTGCTGGACTCGGAACTGCCCTATAACAACATTGTGGCACTGAACGCCAATGGCGCCATCCTGCACTATCAGCATAAAAAGCGCTTTACGGCGACACACGCTCACAAGCCAGATAATCAGGTATTGCTGATCGATGCCGGCTGTCGCTGGCATTCGTATTGCTCAGACATCACACGTACTTGGTGTGCACCGCATACGCAGGCAGATTTTCAGGCGCTACTGGCAGGCATGCAGACTCTGCAGCTGGCAATTGTTGATGAGATCCGCGTTGGCACCAGCTTTGTTGAGTTACACAAGTCAACCCATGCAAAACTTGCACAGCTGCTGATAGACAGTCGACTTTGTTTTGGCAGCGCTGAACAACTGCTGGCCAAAGGCATTACGCGCGCGTTTTTACCTCATGGTCTTGGCCACTTGCTGGGCTTGCAGGTTCATGATGTTGGCGGGCGTCTTGCTGATCCTTATGGCAATTTTGCACCACCGCCACCAGAATTCCCCACACTGAGAACAACACGCGCGATTGATGAGCGTATGGTGTTTACCATAGAACCGGGGCTGTATTTTATCCCGGTGTTGCTGGATGCCCTGCGCTCAGGCGCCGATGCCAGATTGTTGAACTGGCCGTTGATCAAAGAGCTGCTGCCGCTGGGTGGCATCAGAATAGAAGACAATATCTGGGTCGGACCACACGGGGTGCACAACCTGACGCGGCGACCATTAATGCAGGGCAGCTGATACGAAGAAGCTCAGGTCGGCAGCAGGCTGTCGACCAGGGTGAATATGCGCTCAAGGGCGCCGCGATTCGCGGCAACAACCTCTTTGCCGGCATCGCCCATGGATGTGAGCTTTTGATGATCAGTGAATAAATCAATCACGGCAGCAGCAAGTGCACGCTCATCTCTGACGGTCAGCAACGCTCCATGCTCAGCCAGCCGCTCACAAATGGTCTGGAAGTTGTATTGCGAAGGCCCGGTGATGACCGGCAACCCCAACGCCGCCGGCTCAAGAATGTTGTGGCAACCGGTAGTCACCAGACTGCCACCCACAAAAGCGAACTGCGCCAGACTGTAGTACACCAGCAACTCGCCCATGCTATCACCCAAAAACACCGATATGTGTTGATCTACGCGCTGCCCACTGCTGCGACGCACAACACCCAGCCGCTCTTTTTCACAAAGTTTTTCTGCACTGTTAAATCGTTCCGGATGGCGCGGAACCAACACCAGCAACACATCAGGGATCTGCTTTTGCACCAGACGCAGGGCAGCAAGTACTTTTTCATCTTCACCCTCTCGGGTGCTGGCGGCTATCCACACTGGGCGTGGACCGTCAATGCGGGCTCGCAGCGCAGCACTTGCGTGCGCCAGATTCGTCGGTAATTCAATATCAAACTTAATACTACCCGTGACGCGGATTGTGGCGGCAGATATACCCAGCTTTTCAAACCTGCGCGCATCGCTGTCCGCCTGCGCGGCAATACAGTCAATCTGCTTGAGCATCGGCTTGCCCAAGGCCGCAAATTTTTCGTACCCACGGTAAGACTTCTCCGAGAGCCGGGCGTTGGCAACCATGATTTTTGCCCCACTTTTTTTGCTGTAATACACCAGATTTGGCCACAGCTCGGTTTCCACGAGGATCAACAGCGCAGGCTGGAAACTGTTGAGAAAGCGTTTTACCGCACCGACATAGTCGTACGGTGCATACACATGACAGACATCGTGGCCGAACAATTCGTCAATGCGCTCGGAGCCGGTGGGCGTCATGGTGGTTACCACAATCCCCCATTGTGGACGTTCGCGGCGTAGCTTAAGAACCAGGGGAGATATGGCAACCGATTCACCAACCGAGGCAGCATGCACCCAGATCCACTGCGTCTCGGAGCGACTGGCTTTGGCCTGTTTCACAAAGCCAAGCCGCTCGCCCCACCGCTTTGCATACGCCGGCTCTGGCAGAAACAGCGCGCGCCACAACAGCCTGAGCACAATGATGGGCAGTAGCAGATAAAACACAAAATTATAAAAGGCTCTGTTCACAAATTCCCTTTCCCCGTGCCCACTCTCACCGGTGAGTGCAGCAGACAGCGGGCGTGTTACCATGACCAAACAACGCTGAGGATGATTGCAGGATTCCACATCATGTGCAAACCCTGAACATCGGTAACCCAGAACCCAGGCAAAGGTTAATGATAATGTCCAAGGTCCATGCGGCTAAACAAAAATCCGGGCTGATCAAAAAACGCGGTAAAAAGGTCGGTGCTGCGCCCGGCACGTTAGTTCACATCGGCGATATCAGTAATGCGCTCACAGAGATCCACTACATCCGTTACGATCAGGATGCCATACACGAGCAGGAAATCGCGGATGTGCAGCAATGCGCACATGAAATCAATGCGCAACAAACCGGATGGATCAATATTGATGGATTACATAATCCTGAGGTTGTGCGCAGCCTTGGCGAACGATTTTCGATTCATCCGCTGGTGCAGGAAGATATTCTTAATACCGATCACCGTCCGAAAATCGAAGTCCACGATGACTATCTCTACATTGTTATCAAGGCGCTGAGTTTCAATCAAACCAGCCAGCGCCTGCAGGCAGAACAAATCAGTCTGATTGTTGGCGATAATTATCTGCTGACCTTCTGTGAGCAACCCGGGACAGTGTTTGACGGGGTGCGCGCCCGTATCCGCAGTGGACGCAAGATCCGGGAACTGGGCCCGGACTATCTTACCTATGCCTTGATTGACGCCGTGGTTGACAATTATTTCCTGCTGCTTGAACAACTGGGCGATGCCATCGAAGATCTGGAAGAGGAATTGATTCAACGTCCGGCGGCGAACATTGTGCATCGCATACACCACTTCAAACGCGAGATGTTGTTGTTGCGCAAGGCTGTCTGGCCAATGCGCGAGGTGCTCAGTAGTCTCAGCAGAGACGAGGGGATTATTACGAGCAGTGATATCCGTCTGTATCTGCGCGACGTGTACGATCACAGCATCCACATCATCGACAATATGGAAACGCTGCGCGAGTTACTCGCTGGCATGCTCGACCTGTATGTCTCGTCGAGCAGCCAGCGCCTGAACGAAACCATGAAAACCCTGACGCTGTTTGCCAGCATCTTTATGCCACTGACATTTATTGCCGGTGTTTACGGAATGAATTTTGATTATATGCCAGAGCTGCACTGGCGATGGGGATATCCACTGATCATGCTGGTCATGGCAGCTTGTGGCGCCGGACTGCTCTATTATTTCAGACGGCAACGCTGGTTATGAGCACCGCAGACAACAGGTCACATGACAGCACCAGAATGGTGCCAGCTCACACAGTAATTATTGGCGGAGGTATTGCTGGGCTGTGGCTGCTCAACCGCCTGAGCAGCCATGGTCACGATGTGATGCTGTTGGAAAAAAATACGCTGGGCAATCACCAAACGCTGGCATCACAAGGCATCATTCACGGCGGCCTCAAATATGCACTCAACGGGGTACTGAGCCCTGCCAGCAGCGCAATCGCTGACATGCCGGCCCGTTGGCGCGCCTGCCTGGAAGGTCGTGGTGAAATTGATCTTCGTGATACGCGTGTGTTGTCAGAGCACTATTACATGTGGTCCACCGGCAGCGTACGGTCGCGTCTAAAAACCTTCCTCGGCAGCAAAGCGCTGCGCGGCAGAATCGACACGCTGGAGCCGGCTGACTATCCCACTTTTTTTTCCGAAGGCCTGAGCTCGCGAACTGATACTCCACAAGGGACACTGTATCGTCTCAGCGATTTTGTGCTGGATACCCCTTCTCTGATGCAGAACCTGGCACGACCGTGGCAGGACCGCATTCTGCAAGGTGTGGATATCAGGATCTCAGCGGATCAACAGAAAGACAACAGCGCTGCGTGTGTCTACGTTGAAGGCCTGCAAGGGCCTGTCAAGATCACTGCAGCACACATCATTCTGTGCGCCGGAGAAGGCAATGAAGCATTGCTGGCAGACTGGCAGCCATCAGCGCCGCTCAACAAACCGCTGATGCAGCGCCGCCCGCTGCACATGGTCTGTGTGCGTGTAAGACACCCGGCGCCTGCCTACCTGCACTGTATCGGGGACAGTATCGGAATGACGCCGCGCCTGACCATTACCTCACATCCCTGCCACGATGGGCGTAACGGCGAATGGATCTGGTACATTGGCGGTGAACTTGCCGAGTCAGGTGTTGTCCTTGATGGCGCAAGCCAGCAAGCGCGGGCGAAAGCTGAACTGACAACGCTGTTCCCATGGGTAGATTTCTCAAGCGCCACCTGGCACAGTTTTATGATCAACCGGGCAGAACCGCGTGTCGCTGACCTGCAAAGGCCAGACAATGCTTATGTCAGCACCTGCGCAAACGTTATGGTCTGCTGGCCGACAAAGCTGAGCCTGTGTCCCAATCTGGGCGACCGCGTTTGTGAATTGTTGCCGGACAAATTGTCAGGCATCCGTCATTCCATGCAAGACTCTGAACTTGCCAGTTTGTTGACACCGGCAGACCACGCCCACCCGCCCTGGGAGAAAATTCGCTGATGTACGAACCAAAATCTTTGCTGCCTTCGCGAGCGCTGGGCAGTACCGGACTGCAGGTTTCCTCTCTGGGGCTGGGTACAGTCAAATTTGGCCGCAATCAGGGAGTTAAGTACCCTGCGGCTTTTGAGCTGCCCGATGACACTCAGTTACGCAATCTGTTAGACACGGCGCGTTCGCTGGGCATCAACCTGATTGATTCGGCGCCAGCGTATGGCAGCAGCGAAGAACGTCTTGGTCGGCTGCTACACAATCGCCATGAATGGGTCGTGTGCAGCAAGACCGGTGAAGAATTTGTTGGCGGCAAGTCCCGGTTTGATTTCAGCGCAGCACATACGCGGCTGAGTGTGCAGCGTAGCTTACGGCGTCTGCGCACCGACTACCTTGATGTTGTCCTGGTTCACTCTGACGGCAACGACGAGCTCATCATTGAGCATTCAGATTGTTTTGAAACCTTGCTGCGGCTGAAAGAGGAAGGACTGATCCGCGCCTTTGGCCTGTCAGGTAAAACCCGCACCGGTGGCCTGCTGGCGCTACAACATGCAGATGTGGTGATGGTGACTTTTAATCTGCAGGACAACAGTGAACTTGAAGTGATCCGCGCGGCCCATGCCCTTGGCAAAGGTGTGCTGGTCAAAAAAGCCCTAAACAGCGGTAACGCGATAAGGGAGGCAACTGCGACAGAACAGCCGGGTGCGGAGAGTCTGCGTTTTGTATTGTCAGAACCCGGAGTCAGCTCAGCGATTGTGGGCACCATCAATGCCCACCATCTTGCAGCCAATGTGGCAAGCGTCATCGCTGATTAATCCGCGAACAAACAAGCAGACGGGGCAGCCTCTGGCAGCTGCCGCCCCTGCCTGACTGCTTACATGGAGTAGCCTTTTTCGTTGTGGTCAGTGATGTCCAGACCTGTCATTTCATCTTCTGTGCTGACACGGTTACCCGAGGTAATCGCGCCCACAACCTTCATCAGAATCACTGTGACCACCAAGGTATATAGAGCGGTTGCCAGCAGACCAATAACCTGAACGCCCAGTTGTGAACCCAGCGCCATGCCTTCAGCATAACCGTTGCCGCTGAACACACCCAGATCACCGGAGATAAACACGGCTGCCATCACCAGGCCCAGCATGCCGCCCACACCGTGCACCGGAAACACATCCAGTGAGTCGTCAATCTTAAGTTTGTTTTTCAGGTAGTGCGTGGCAAAGAAGCATACAAAACCACCCATTACGCCGATCAACATACCGCCGGCAGGACCCACCGAGCCGGCCGCCGGCGTAATGGTTGCCAGACCGGCAATCAAGCCTGTTGCTGCACCCAGACCACTGGGCTTGCCGTGACGCACCCATTCGATAGTCATCCAGGTTAAGGCGCCGGCAGCGGCTGACATATGAGTGACGAGCAAGGCCATGGCCGCATTTCCGTTTGCACCCAATGCACTACCACCGTTAAAGCCATACCAGCCGACCCAGAGCATACCTGCCCCAGTCAGTGTCATGGTCAGGTTATGCGGAATCATTGGGGAAACCTGAAACTCACGACGTTTACCCAGCATGATAGCCATCACCAACGCGGCCACACCGGCTGTGACGTGCACCACCGCGCCGCCTGCAAAGTCAATGAAGCCCATCTGGAATAACCAGCCGTTGCTGTTCCATATCCAATGACACACCGGCAGGTACACCAGTGTTGTCCACAACACAACAAACAACATGATGGAGGAGAACTTCATGCGCTCGGCAAATGCTCCAACAATCAGCGCGGGGGTAATAATCGCAAACGTCATCTGGAAGGCCACAAACAGCGGCTCGGGTATGTCACCCCAGACCGAATCAATGGTGATGCCTGACAGGAACGCCTTGCTCAGGCCGCCCCACCAGCCACTGTCTCCCGGTCCGAAAGCAACGCTGTAGCCGTAGACCAGCCAGAGAATCGAGACAACAGCAGCAATTGAAAAACACTGCATCAGAATAGAAAGTACGTTTTTGCTGCGGACCAGACCGCCGTAGAACAGCGAAAGGCCTGGCACTGTCATGAACAGCACCAACGCGGTGGCGGTCAGAATCCATGCGGTATTTGCGCCGCTGATTTCATCCTGTGCGAGGGCAAACGCCGGCGCGAGGGACAAGACGGCTGCAACCACCGTTAACAATTTGTGTTTTATGGTTAACATCAGGTTTTCCTTGTACAGATATTTTTAGTGAGTAAGTGCGTCAAGCGCTGATGACCCGATCAGATCGCCGCATTGCCGGTTTCGCCTGTGCGAATGCGAACCACCTGCTCAACCGGAATGACAAAAATTTTGCCATCGCCAATTTTCCCGGTGGCTGCCGCTTTGCAGATCGCCTCAACCGCCTGGTCTACAAGCGAGTCAGGCACGCCAATTTCCACTTTGGTTTTTGGCAGAAAATCAACGACGTACTCAGCTCCACGGTATAGCTCGGTGTGTCCTTTCTGCCGGCCAAAGCCCTTCACTTCTGTCAGTGTCATTCCACTGACTCCCAACTCACTCAGCGCTTCGCGCACATCATCGGCCTTAAAGGGTTTGATGATCGCAACTATCAGTTTCATGGCGGTTCTCCCGGTCAGCTGCACTTAAAAGCGCATGCTACTTTTTCATTTTTGGATGATGAGACACACAGATAGCGCACAAAAACAGAGCGTGAGCCAAGAAGGTGCGCCATTACGGGGCACACAAGTCAGCAAGCACTGCGTTATTTAACGTATATCACTGCCTCACGCTTCAGACTGCAAAATTCGAGCCTGACCACGGAGACAGGGTAAATCAGGGTTCTTCGCGCAACCATTCGCGCCAGATTGCCACCAGCAGAGCCATCAGCACCGGACCCACAAACAGCCCGACAACGCCCATGGTTTTTACGCCGCCTATCAATCCAAAAAAGGTCGGCAGGAAGGGAAGTTTAACCGGACCACCAATCAATGTTGGTCTGATGGTCTTGTCAACAATAAACAATTCAACACTGCCCCAGACAAACAGGGCGATGCCGGCAATCATGTCCCCGGTGCCCACCAGATATAAGGAGATGAGTGTAAATGCCAGTGGCGCTCCACCCGGAATCAACGCCATAAACCCGGTGATGACACCAAACGCGACAGCGGATGGAACGCCTGCAATCCAGTAGGCAATACCCAGCACAATACCTTCGCCGATGGCGACCAGTGTCATTCCCACAACGGTGGCGCTGACGGTTGCCGGTACTACACGCGAGAACCGGTTCCAACGCGCCGGCAGAATGCGCTCGCCAACGGTATCAAGCTGCGTGGCGAGTTTTTCACCATCACGATACAAAAAGAACAAGGTAATCAGCATAAACAACAGCGTCAGCAGCATCCCCGCGGCTGACCAACCGAAACTCAACAGCCAGCGCGAAATGCCGCCCAGCTGCTGGCCACTGACCAGATTGAACAATTGCCCAAGCTGATGGGGCTCACTGAGGTAGATAGCCCACTGTGCTTCCAGTGCCTGTCCCACCCCTGGCATTGAGCTGATCCACGCCGGCACTTCAGCACCGTTCTCATTGGCTTCAATGAGCCATGCGATAAAAATTCTGGCTTCTTCAAGTGTGTAAGAAATAACCGCCACCAACGGAGCGATCAAGCCGAGAATGATGGCTATTATTGCAAGGGTGGATGCGATGGTTGAATTGTTGTTGCAGCGCTTTTTTAGGCGTTCGAAAATCGGCCAGCTGGCAAAACAGATAATCAGTGCGGCGAGTACCGGCACCAGAAAACCGATAAAAAAGAAAACACCGGCGGCAACTACCAATAACAGCAGGATGCGACTGAGCGCGGTATTGCTGATGAACTGCGACATACATCAATGTCCTGAACGCGGGAGCGCTATTCTGAGCGTCTCTCTGAAAAATTACTATCGTGCCTCAAAAAAAGCCAAGCGATAAATCCCGTCACGCAGTATCCGCAAATGCTGATCGTGATGAACACTCAACTCTGCCATCAGTTGCGATACACCAGACCAGTAGCAGGAAACGTGACCAAGCACCCGCACAAGGCGTCTGGCCTGGAGCATCCTGCAGCGAGCTCATGAGCGCGCTCCTCTATCGGCCAAACTGACCGCTGATCAGTAAGCGCCGAGGCAGGTATCACAGACCATGATCATGCGTAATCGGTCATACCCGCGGTCTCCGGGCAGCACTATATCCAGCATGGCTTGCCAGTGCTGGCGCAGCGCCGGCGGCAACGCAGACAGAGCAGCGCCCCAGAGCGAATCAACCGATGTGCCGCCGGCAACACCCGCAGCCAAACCTAGCCCGTTTTGCACGGCAGCCTGTATCTGAGCGGTGCCCATGGTATCGATCATCTGGATCAGAAACTGCTCGCCCGGGCTTAATTCGCGATGTAAATAGACACTTTGCCACTCATTCAGGCCCGCCAACTGTGCGGCCGCATTAACTGCCTGATCCAGGTCACCCAGCGAATCCACCAGACCCAGGCCCAGTGCCTGCTCACCAGTCCAGACGCGGCCCTGCGCGATGGCATCAACCTCAGCAACACTCATGTTACGACCATCAGCAACCAGTTGCAGAAAGCGGCGGTAGGCATCTTCAACATTACTCTGAAAAATCGTCTGCATGGTCTCATTGAGACCACTCAGAGGGTCGCCTGATCCGGCCAGCGCGGTTGTCCCGACACCATCAACCCCCACACCCAGGTAAGCCAGTGCATTTTCAAAGGTCGGGATCACGCCAATCACACCAATTGACCCGGTGATGGTCGCCGGCGATGCCCAGATTTCATCAGCGGTTGCTGCAATCCAGTAGCCGCCGGAAGCCGCCGTACCACCCATGGAAACCACCACCGGTTTGCCGGACTGCTGCAACTGAACCAACGCAGCCCTGATTTCTTCAGAAGCAATAGCCGAGCCGCCGGGAGAATCAACTCTAACAACGACTGAGCGTATCGCATCGTCTTGCTGTGCCTGGCGGATCAGCTCTACCGTGGAATCGGCGCCTATCAACCCCGGCGCCTGCTCGCCGGGCATAATGGTGCCCTGCGCCACAATAATGCCCACCTGATCGGCCATCACGGGGAGCGGCGTGGCGCTGGCCAACAGATAGTCCTCAAAATGTATTTGTCTGAAGCTGCCATCTTCAACACCGACGGTCGCTGCGACCTGACGCCGAAAACTGTCGGCACCCGCAATGTTATCAATCAGACCGGCTTCAAAAGCGACACGCGCCATGTCTCCGTTTGCGCTTACCAGACGCTGGGCGTATTGGTCGGCATAGGACTGAAAGACCTCTGCGGGCATTTCGCGGTTGGCCGCAAGGTTATCAAGGTAGCGACCCCACAGCGCATCGACCAGCGCCTGGCTGTCTGCGCGCGACTCCTCTGACATATCCATGCGCGTGTATGGCTCTGACGCGGATTTAAACTCACCAACCCTGAACACATGCACCGTCACATTCATGCGGTCCAGCAGATCGCGGAAAAACAGCTGGCTGCCGCCATAGCCGTTAAGCATCACACTGCCCATGGGGTGCAGCATGATGCTGTCCGCGTATGATGCCAACGCATATTGCTGCTGGTTAAATGATTCACCCCAAGCGTAAACGGGTTTGCCACTGTCCTTGAACAGCGCAATGGTGCTGCCCAAGGCCTCCATCTGCGCGGGGCTGATGCTGATCAAATCGCGGGTATCGATTACCAGTGCTTTGATGCGGTCGTCAGAGGCGGCGCTCAGTAACGCCTCTTGCATCTCGTGCAGCAGGGACCCACGCATAACGCCACTGCCCAGAATCAGATCGGTGGCATTGGCAATCGGCACTTCTTCGCTGATCACACCCGCGGGCGCCAGTACCAGGGCCGATTCAGAGGGCACCTGCGGCGCATCGGGTTCTGAAAAAATCATCAACACCACAACGACCAGCACCAACAAAAACAGCAGACGACCAACAAACAGCCCAAGTGTGTCAATGGCACGGCCTAACAGGGACAGTAACGCTCTCATGACGGATCAACTCTTGATTGGGTAATCAACATTATCGATATGTCCGATTGATTGTCGCAGTTTATTGCATCATTCATCGGAGCACTTTCATTTACGCCTGATATAGCTCGATCAAACCTCAGGGAAACGGCGTGGAGGTTATCATTAAACGCGTACCCGAGACCATGGCGGCCGAGGTATTCAAAAATTCCAGTGGGAAGGCAGAACAACAGGCACCCATCGCAAGTCCTGCGGAGCTGGCCGATTACGATGCCATCACCTCTACCTAGACAATATTGGCGCATCACGGCATGACCATTGTGCCGTTGGGTTACACCACGCCGGAGATGTTTGATATCTCTGCCGTCAGTGGTGGCACGCCGTATGGTGCAACCACGATTGCCGGTGGTGATGGTTCGCGCGCAATTCGCGCAAGCCGCACAGTGGTCAGCAGTGCCTGACAGACCGGCCACATCCTCTGGCGGGGTGCCCGGCGGTGCGCAACTCGTCCTCAGGTGCTGCGCACCTTGCGAACTCGGACAGTGCTCCCGCTTTTTCGGGCATCCCGTCAGAGGATAGGCGTGGCCTGATGGGTCTGTCAGGCACTGCTGACCACTGCGCTCGTTAGCTGTTAGCTGGTTAATTGGTTAATTGCTATTTGTGCGATCAGATTTTTTCAGACAGCATTTTCCTGAGTGACAGGTAGTCAGCGTGGAATTTACGGATACCATCTGACAGTTTGTCGGTGGCCATGGCGTCCTCGTTGAGCTGCCAGCGAAAGTCTGCTTCCTGCAGGCTGATGCGCGTATCACTGGATGGCTGCGAAGGATGCAGCTGT
>CAMBPO010000045.1 GCA_945869725.1 Klebsiella pneumoniae | reverse complement strand
ACCAAGGTCGGAAAACGCGGATTGTTGATCAACTGGACGCCATCGTTGGGCCCGTTACAGCCAAAAAACACCACGCGCAGGGTTTCTGCGGAGTCCTGCGTATCCATACTCCAAGTGGTGCAGCCAGGCGAATGCCCGGGCGCCCAGGTTGGCGTTAATGTCACCTCACCCAGATGAATGGCCTCGCCGTCCTGCAGGCGCCTGTCTACCTTCACAGGTTCCCAGCCTTCAAAACCCAAAGGCGATAAATCTTTACCCGCCTCCAAAGCGTCCGCATCAGCCTCCAGCGCAAACACCTGCGCGCCTGTCATGCGCTGCATAATGGCGTGGCCCTGAATATGATCAAAATGCGCATGACTCGATAAAATGATCTTGATGTCACTCATCCTAAATCCCAATGCCTCGACATTGCGTTTGATGTCGTCAGTCATGCCCTGCACACCGGTATCCAACAAAAAATGTCCTTGTGGCGAGGTAATCAGGTAGGAAGCCAGATTGCTGGCACCAACATAGTAGATGTTCCCCAGAATACGGAACGGCTCCACCGCTTCGGACTGATGCGTGTGGAAGGATTGACCATTGGCCACTTTCTGCTCCAGCGTCAACAGATCCAGACGGCCGGGACGACCGGTGTTTTCCGACTGGGCAGCGTCCTGCGCAAAACCCTGAACAGCCAACATGGAAGACAACAAAGCGGTGACCATCGCTGCAGAAAATTTCATCAGTACTCTCACAAAACATCACAAAAATTATTTGATAAAAAAACAAAAGTCTCGATCTTATGAGACCACCAGAAGGCTCCGGTTTATCTGGCGCGTTCTCGCATAATGACTTCCTGGCTAACTTATTGTTATTGCCTTGCCATAGGTTTCTACAAAAATGTCAGGCATGCGTCGGGCCTTGCCGCTAGTAAGTTCAATACACACAAAATTGCTGCGCGCGCGCAACAAGGTTGCCTGATCACTGGGGCGTAAAATCTGGAAGTGACGCGTAAGACGCAGCTTATTGTCAGATGTGACGATCCAGGTTGCTACCATCACCTCATCATTCAGATAGGCGGCTGCCAGGTAATCTATTTCATGGCGCAGCACCACCATGGCTCGGTCCAGCGTTTTGTATTCAGCAACGCCTAATCCTAAGGACTCGGAGTGCCGCCAGGCACAACGTTCCAGCCAGCGCACGTAGGCGGCGTTGTTGACGTGCCCCAACTCATCTATGTCACTGCTGTCGACAAGTAACATGATTGTGTATGGATTGTGTTTATCCCAGATCACAAAAAATCCTTCTGATTACGATATGCCTCGGAGCATAACATTGACACGAGCGGTGCGGCCAATGGCAGATACCATTGCTTTGGTTTATGCTTGCCCCTTAACTATTTGAGTCAAGGTACGCGCATCATCATGGAACTTGTTGTATTTGATCTGGATGGCACACTGCTGAGCGCTGATCACCGTATCTCAGACTTCACCGCTGAAACTCTCAAACTGCTGACCTCTAACAACATCGCCTACACGGTTGCAACTGGCCGCAATTTACACTCCGCCCAAGAAATTATTGCTGGCCACGGGTTTTTGTTACCGCACATTTATATCAATGGCGTGATCGTCTGGGATCCGGGCAGTGAGTCATTGTCACTGGGAAATTTTTTAAGCAATGCAGAAGCCGAACATATTATTCGAGCGGCGATATCTGAAAACGTCACCCCGTTTGTACACTGCGTGACTGACGATCACAAACACTTTATCTATCACCCACCGGTACAACATGAGTTTGAAAAACGCCTGCTGGAAATGTTTTATTCACGGCTCTCAGCCAACGTATTGCCTTTGAGTGCAATGCCGGCAAGATCACAAATTACCAATGTCAGTATGCTCGGGACCAGTCTGACCATTGGCGCCATCGAGTTAAACATCGCCGACGAACAGCACCTGGTGTCTTATTCCGGTATGGCGATGGAAAACAAGGATCTGAAATGGCTGGACATCCATCATAGCCAGGCCAGCAAGGGCAATGCCTTGAAACAACTGGGCAGCAGTCTGGGAGTTAGTCGTGTACTGTGCTTTGGTGACAGTGATAACGACCTCAGCATGTTTGCCATGGCCGATGAAGCCTATGCACCAGCCAATGCCAAAGAAGAAGTCAAAGCAGCGTCAACCGCCGTCATCGGCCACCACAATGAGGAAGGCATCGCGTTGTTTTTACGACAACGCTTTAATCTCTGAGAACTGATATCAGGCACTTCTCAGATTTGCGGGAGGCCATCAACACGAGCAATGGCGATACCACTTTCACCAGCGACTGAGTACAACAGATAAACCTGACCGTCTTCCTCAAACACCGCCGGATCGCGCAGCTGATTGGCCGGAACTATGATGTCACCCCTGACTGACGGAATCACCGGCAAACCAGCGCCCTCCCAGCTGCGCTCAGGCCTGAGCACTTCAACAGTTTCTGACTCCGACCAAGCTGTCCAATCATCTCCCATGGTGATGGCAGTCAGCAGAATGCTCTCCGGAGCGTGTCCGACCTGTGTCCAAAATACATACAAGGTGTCGCCGCGCACCAACACCGCTGAATGGCGCATCTCATCATTAAAAAAACGCGGGCCTTCTTCAAAAGCTGTGTATCCGTCTTGCGAGCGGTAAATAAATCCCGGCATCGCCAGCCCGTACCAAGAGTCCTTGTACTGGAAAGTGCGGAAATAAGGCCGGCCAAGTATTTCAGGCGCGCCTTCAAAATCAATGCCATCCGATGACGTGGCCAAACGTGTCACCTGTACCATCGGGTCACGGCCATGCACATACATCACCAGCTCCTGGCTATCCTCACGAACAATCACGTCGGGCGACGCAATATGTGCATACGCTGGCACCACACTATCCTCTGGTACCGAACACGGCGGACAGGTCTCAGGAAAGTGTGACGCTGACAATTGCAGCGTACCTGGCGAATACACGGTCCAAGGTCCGGTCAACGCATCAGCATACGCCAGCCGGATGTACTCGCCCTTGTGATCCGAGAAATACAGGTAGTACGCACCCAGCGGGTCTTCTACCCACTCAGGTACCCTGATCAGCGATGGCCCCTGAATATTACTGCCCATGCGCGCATCCAACGCCGGCGTGATAATCGGTTCATCCAACAGCCGTGTCACCGTGACCTGTGATAAATCCTGGGCATGAGCAACTGACATCAACACGCCCGTCAGCAGCGTCAGCATCACTGGACGTATTTTTCTGGACAAAGCCAACATGAGAACCTCTAAGTTATATCCATAAATATAAAAAGTTACAGAACATATATTACAAACCACTCGAGACTAAATGATGCACGATCAGTGAATTCAGAGTGAGCAACCGGCGCCGGCAGCCGATCCGGATCAATCAGGCCGCGCGTATCCTTTGCGGGGGCGCCCGAACCAGCGCGAGCACTGTCCGAGTTCGCAAGGTGCGCAGCACCTGAGGACGAGTTGCGCAGCGCCGGGCGTCCTCTCAAAGGATGCGGCCGATCCGGCGCGGCTGCCGGCGCCGGTTGCGGCCGTCCTCATCTTTTACTGCTGTTATCACCTGTCACAGCAGTAATCGATTGTTACAGCTGTCATCAGCTTTTGCGATTTTTTCATACAAGATCAACGCAATCGCGCAGCAATATCCCTGACTGTGGATGACAAGGCAGCATAACGCCGCTGAGTATTGCCTTCAGTTGACGCCGCGCTGTCTGCCATCCCGGTCGCCAAAGCCTCCAGTTGTTCAGCCCCCGCAGTATCCTGACCATTACCATCTTCAAAAACCGCTGCCGCTCTGGTCAGTGCCGAACTTAAGGCCTGATCCTGCGCCGCCGGCAACGCATCATCACGACGCAATTGGTCCATCAGCGCAAGCGCAACCACCGGCTCTGCAGGCCAATCAATCTGGCGCTGCTGTTGCGGATTGTGCAACACCGCCGTTGCCGTCAGGTTTGCAGCGGCAATTTCGTTGGCAGACAGAAAGTTACTCGGCACCATCTCAAGCACATCCACGCCCCGGGCAATTTCAGTTCCGTAAATCACGCCCTTGTACCAGTAGGACGACCAGTACCCACCCATCACCAACTCCTCGGAATCTACCGGACCGCGGTCAAAGTAAGCAATTTCGACAGGGTTGGATGAGTCAGTAAAGTCCATGACAGAAATACCACCCTGATACCACGATTGCACAAACAGATCGCGGCCAGGCACAGGGATCAATGAACCGTTGTGTGCCACACAGTTTTCTTCTTCAGACTGAGGCGCAGGCATTTTGTAATGAGCACGGAACGCCAATTTGCCATCAACGATGTCATAGATGGCGTTGCCACCCCAGTTCATCGGATCAAATGACCGACAACGCGCACGTGAACCACCGCCCCACTCGTCTGTAAACAGCACTTTGGTGCCATCGTTGTTGAATGTTGCCGAGTGCCAGTATGCAAATCCCGTATCCACCACCTGATCAAGGCGCTGCGGATTTAACGGATCGGAGATATCAAACAGGATGCCATTACCTGAACAGGCACCCGCGGCCACACCAAGCTGCGGGAACGCTGTAATGTCGTGGCAGTGATTGGTTTCGCCGGTGCTGTTGGTACCTGGGCCGTGATCACCGCCTTCCCAAAGTGACGCAATCACGCCTGAAGCTGCATCTGTGAACACCTGAGGTCGGCTGACAATCCGTGCATCTTGTGGGTTTGCCGTTGGTATCTCAACAACCTCGATACGGAAGCGCGCTGAGTTCGGGTCCTCAAACGGAGAATCATCAATACAGCCATCCAGTTCCTCACCAGGCCGGACATAGCTGGTGCCAGAGATATACACCAGCAGATTGCCATCAACATCAGGGTCCTTTACCACCGTGTGGGTGTGTGAACCGCGGCAGGTCTGCACCGCAGCCACCTGAACCGGCATGCGGAAGTCACTGACGTCAAATATACGAATACCCCGGAAGCGCTCACCGCTGACACGCTCGGTGACCCCTTCAAGACCGCAGTCCAGTCGGCCACGGTTTTGCTCAACAGACATGATCAGCAGATTACCGACCACCGATACGTCACCTTGGCCACCCGGACACACCACGGAGCTCAGATGCACTGGGCTCAGGGGATTGCTGATGTCATAGGCGTTAAAACCGTGATAGTTACCAGCAATCATCACGTCACCGGAAAACGCCATATCGGTGTTCGCAAAGTCCAGCAGACTGGGACGCGGCTCGGCTTCTTCATCTTCTTCACCGGCTTCCTCACCGGCCTGATTCAGCCGGCTCATCGGCAAACCCATAGGATTGGCCGGATCAAAAAAGCCATCCGGTTTGGGCAGAGCAGCCAACAGATTCATGTTCATGGACGCCTGGCCAGCATCATAGTACCCGGCACCCAGACCCACACGCGGATCGGGCGAGAATGTCGCCAGCATGATTGTCATGCGTTCTACTTCGCTATTCTGTTCGGTCTTAACCTCAGAAATAAACTCAAAGAGTACCGGATCCTGAGCCGTACCCTGTTTGGCTAACAGTTCGTCCACCATGGTCACTGCGCCCTGATGGTGTTTGATCATGTACTGCATAAACAAGGTGTCAAACTGATTGCCCTGCGCTGCGCGAAGGTTGGCCAGCTCTGCATCCGTGAGCATACCCGTCATGGTGGAGTGCCCTGAATGATGCGCATGCTGCGAGCGGTCAGCCGCAGCCGGCATCACTGGTTGGCCCTGTTCTTCGAGCCAGTCCACCATAAACTGCATTTCATCGTCCTGAGACGCTGAAATACGTTCACCCAATTGACGAACCTCTTCACGCTGGCTGCGACCGTCAATCATGGCCGTCATTTGTACGGCCTGATCATGGTGCATGATCATGTCCTGCATAAACGTAATATCCGCGTCAGTCACGCGGGTGCCTGCCAATGCAGAGGCTTCCTCTACACTGATTTGACGACTGGTTTGTCCCGGGGCTCCGGGCTGAATGATCGGGGGTTGAGCAAAAACCTGCCCTATGAAAAATAAAGAAGCTGCAGATATGGCAAGTGACAAGCGTGTGCGTCGCATCATGGTTTATCTCCGGAAACCGTTCCAATACAGACCGAAGGCTACAACGGAAATGATCCGGAATCCACAGGCAGAACAACATTGATGTGCCAGCAAGTCACTGCCTTCGTTGCCACACCAGCACGCGATACTGCGTCCACGATTGACGCAGACAAATTTGCAATGCCGTACCACCGGCAAGATTGTTCCAATACGACCAGGGCAGTGGTATGCGGGTCAGCTGGCTGATAATCAGTAACAACAACGGATGAAAGGATCGCGTGTAAGCAGACAGGTCATGGGACTCGAGCAAATCAAAACCCTGTTGTGAGGCAGCGGCCACCGCCTGATCGGCAGTGATCAGATTGTTCAGATGCCAGCCCCGCTGAAAACGCCTGATCCAGGCATCGGCATCTGCTTGCTCAGGGGCATCTTCACGAGCATTGATCTGCGGACTCAAAAAATCGTCACAGATCACCAACCTTCCACCAGGCTTTACGCAGCGCGCAGCCATGCTGAAGAAGTCCTCGGCATTACTCGCGTGCACAAAAGACTCAATGGCAAATGCAGCATCACTGGCGTCCAGGTCAGGCATCGCAGCAAAATCACCCTGAAGAAAACGTACCTGATTTTTGAGCCCCAAGCGTGCGGCCCGCTCAGTAGCGAGTTTTTGTTGTTCCGAGCTGATGGTGATACCCGTCACGCTGGCATCCAGCGCCTGTGCCAGCCAGGTAGAAGTTCCGCCGACGCCACAGCCAAGATCCAGCAACTGCGGTTGGTTGCCGTCTGTCAGCAGCAAACAGGGCTGCAGCGCATTGGCGACACAGACATTCAGGTAGTTAAATGCGTGCGCCTTATCGGTCACACCTGGTGCCCAGATCGCACGATGTATTGCCGCAACATCACCGCTGCCCCCCAGCCCCAGAAACAAACGGGTATTGTTGTTGTAATACTCGGCGATAGCAGCAGCGCTGTTTTCTGCTGACTTGTGATGTTCGGACATGCTGTGAACTTTCCATGACGAGTGAATGACATCCGGGTACTTGTGCTATACCTGCGGCATGCCTATGATCCCTGACATCAGGCGGCCTGTATAGCCTGACACCAATAACATCAACCCTCAATATAAGGATAAAAAATGGAACTGGTAGCCATTGTAGTGTTAGCGTCGTTGATTCAGTACACCGTTTTTGGAGCACTGGTAGGCAAGGCGCGCATGACGTACAAAGTAGAAGCTCCTGCCGTGTCCGGCGACCCAATTTTTGAACGATATTACCGCGTGCACATGAACACACTGGAGAGTCTGGTGCTGTTTTTGCCCTCCATTTTTGTGTTTGCAACCTACGTCAGTACCGACATCGCCGCTGCCCTGGGCGTGGTGTTTATCATTGGCCGGCAAATGTACCTGCGCTCCTATGTCAAGGATCCCAAGTCACGCGGCGCCGGATACATGCTCACCTTTCTGCCATCGACGATCCTTGCCTTAGGCGGAATGACCGGAGCAATCATGAGCTACATCGGATAACGCAACACGTGTCTTGCCCGGCAGCACCAAACGCTGCCGGCTGTTCTCTTCCACGCTGCACAGCACTCTCGGGTTATGACTCAAGCCAACGACATACGATCTCTGCAGACAGAATTGCGCAGCATTTGTATCCTGGGATTGCTGATGCTGTTCGGCATGTCCTTGTTTGCCACTCTTTTCACTCCGTTTAACCACAGCTTGCCATGGTTGCTGATCAGTTCATTGTTGTGGCTGTTGGTCTATCTGCTGACCCGTCCGCGGCTGCACCTGAATCGGATCGACGCCTCCGTCCCCCTGTTTGACGGGCTGGGCTGGGCTAATCGTATGACCCTTACGCGCGGATGGCTGATTGCCGCTTGTGGCGGCTGCCTGGCCATTCCGGCGATTCTTGAGGACGCCGCCGTGGTTGTGTGGATCGCAGCCGCCGCGTATTCAATTGCCGCTATCTTTGATCGTGTGGATGGTTTCATCGCCCGCAAAACTGGACGCACCAGTCAGTTGGGCGCTGAACTCGACACCTTGTTTGACGCACTCGGACTGATGGTTGCGCCGGTACTGGCCTTGCTGCTGGGTAAAATTCACTGGTCATACCTGCTTGTCAGTGTTGCCTATTACCTGTTTGTGGCTGGCATAAAAATTCGCCAACGTAACAAACTGCCGGTCTACCCCTTGGCGCCCAGTCAATTGCGCAGAACACTTGCTGGATTCCAGATGGGCTATGTAGCGGTGGTGTTGTGGCCACCGTTTGACGCCGGAGTCACAGTCTTGGCAGGCGTTGGTTTTATGCTGCCGTTGCTGAGCGGATTTCTGGTGGACTGGTGCGTTGTCAGCGGTCGTATTAATCCGTTTGAGCCAACGCAGAAGGCGCTGTTTGAAAACATAAAACGTGCCACTGACACTGTTGCGATGCCTGCAGCGCGGGTTTTGTTGACGGCTGCTGCCTGCGTTGCTTGGAGTGCAGATCCGTTCACCAGAACTTTGGATATTCCCGCCGTTTTGTTGGTACTTGTCAGTGTGCTGATGATGGCCGCTGGTGTTGCCGGGCGCGCTGGCGCGATGCTGTTGCTGATGGTGCTGGCGTGGAATACCCCGATCGCGGTCACTGAACCGCTTTTTTATCTGTGCCTGTTTATAAGTATTGCCATTCTGCTGCTGGGCTGCGGACGCTACAGTCTCTGGCAACACGATGACCACTGGGTCAATCGCCAGGATGGTGCCTGATGCGGCAGTTCCGGCATGCAGGCACCGTGCTATGGCTGGTGGCGCTGGCTCTGGTCAGCTGGACGCTGAGTCAGATGCCACTGGCCGATATCGGTTCAACACTGAGCCAGCTGACATGGACACAGTGGAGCGCCTGGGCAGTCGTCAATGTTTTGGTTGTTCTGGCTGGCAACACCCGATGGTTTATGCTGACACGCATGGTGCGGGGGACAATAGGATTTTTCCATCTGCTGATCATTCGTCAGGCTGGACAGACCGTCAGTTTTATCACGCCTGGCCCGCAGTTTGGTGGTGAACCCCTGCAGATTTATTGGCTCTACAAACGAACCGGCATGGCAATACACAGCGCAATTCTGTCATTGGGCCTGGATCGATTTTTTGAACTGTGGATCAACTTTCTGATGCTGATTCTGGGCATCAGTCTGCTGATGTCGATGCCAGTGTCGGGCATTGGAGAGCAGGCAGACACTAACTGGCAGCAGATCTTGCTGTTGATGGCCGGTGCACTGCTGTTGCTGTCGGGCCTGGCGATGATTGTCATCCGTCAGCCAGCACTGTTATCCAGCAGACTGGAAAAGCTCAGCGCGCGTTGGCTGAGCAGCCCTCGACTGCAAGCGATAGACGATCATTGGCAATCCCTGGGCAGCGATCTGCGGGCGGCTATCAGCACACAAAAGCTGGTGTTATCGATGGCCTTACTGCTATCGCTGGGCGGCTGGGTACTGATCATTGTGGAGATGTGGCTGGTGCTGAGCTTTTTTAACATTGCGCTGTCCAGCAGCGGCCTGGTGTTGATACTGGTCGCCATGAGACTGGCACTGCTGCTGCCTCTGCCGGGCGGCATCGGCACCCTGGAGGCTTCAGTGTTCTGGTCGTTTCAGGCGCTGGGGCTGCCGGCCGGCGCCGCATTGGGCGTGATCGCCATTATGCGTCTGCGCGACGTGCTGGTGCTGATCGCCGGGGTGCTGTGCGTGCGGGCGCTGCGTTAAAACGCCTTGCGGTAGGCTGCCCAACAGCTTGCATTTTCCCACAGCTTAACCTGCAACACGCCGTGTCCCGGGGGATGAATAGTGGCCAGCATGCGCTCGCAGATGATGCGGCTGAAATGCTCGATACTGGGATTCAAGCCTGCGAACTCTGGTTTGTCATTCAACAGACTGTCGCGAAAGTCATTCACAATCGCTGTCAGCGCCGACTCAATATCAACGATATCAACCAGGTAGCCGTGTTTATCAAGCTCTGCTGCCTCGATACAGATTTCAGCCACATACTGGTGTGCATGTGGAAAATTTTCACTGCCCCAGTCTCCACCGATCAGAAAATGTCTGGCAATAAAATCTTTGGTAACGGCAACGCTGTACATAACAATATCCTTGGTTGAAATCCTGAAAAAATTTGCCCAGCATGATGGCGGCTGACGTTCGGCCGTGCAACCGGTTTATTGATACAAAAACACTGCCTGTAAAACATCACCGGGGTTGGTGTCCAGCAAGTGATAGAGCGCGGCAGCATCCGTTAATGGATGTTGATGGCTGATCAGCTTTTCTGGATGCAATCGCCGGATCATATCCCATGCGGTATCAAAGCGACGGGGTTTATCCCACCGCCCACGCAGCGAAGATGCCAGCGTGCTGACCTGACTGGTGGTAATTTGTAATCGATTGCGATGTGCATTTCCGCCCAGCGCAATCACCGCAGACTTGTTGCCATACCAGCTGCCAATCACTATCCGGCTTTCGAAGCCACTGAGGTCAACCGCCAGGTTCAAGGCCTGCGGAACACCGCTGACTTCATAAATCAGGTCGGCGCCGTCTTGCTGCCCAAGGCACTGCTTGGCAAGATCAGATTGCGTCAGCGGATCAAAACTGCCATTAGCACCTACCGCAAGCGAGAACGCTCGGCGTTGGCTGAAACCATCCAGTGTCAGCAGATTTTTGAGGGGAAACTGCGCCAGAATACCCGCCAACAACAGCCCCACAATGCCTTGACCAACCACCACTACCTGCTCACCGATAACAGGCGCGCCATCGTGAGCCAGGTTGACAGCGGTTTCCATGTTGGCTAAAAAAACCGCCGCCATGTCATCAATATCATCTGGAACAACAATAAGTTGATCAGCATTTGTCAGGTAATGACTTACATGCGGCTGAAATGAAAAAACGCGTTTTCCCAGCCATGCAGGCTCCACTTCGGACCCGGTCGCTATGACCTTCCCCACACAGGCGTACCCATATTGCAAGGGATACCCCAGCGTAGATTGCATGGACTCAAAACTCGCATCTAAGGCCATCTGCTCCGGCATCTGTCCTCGGTAAACAAGCATTTCCGTGCCGGCGCTGATGGCTGAGCAACGGGTCTGTATCAGTAGTTGTGCAGGCCCCGGATTCTCGAGCGACGCATGGCGCAGTTCAACACAGCGAGGCTCGGTGAACCATAACTGTTCGGCAGTGGTGACAGCCGTATCGAGAGATTGCAGGGTCGTCTTATCGGAACGAGTCATGATGATGGATACCGCACGTCGCCCCACATAATCAGATCCTTGCCGAGTGTTTCGGTGAACATGGGTGAAATTTCTGGTAGCTCAATCAGTGTTGCATATCCCAGATCTGCCACGGCCTTATACCCACCCACCAGACGCGGTGCAACGGTCAGCACGATGGCATCAACCAGTTTGTGCCTGAGAAAGGCGCTGATGACACCGGCGCCACCTTCGACCATCAAACTGTGAATGCCGCGTTTTTTAAGTGCAATTAATGCCTCAAGCAGGCACACGCGTCCTTGACTGTCGCCAGCAAGACGAATCACGTCCAGTTGCATCGTATCAGGTAGCTTTGCATCGGAACTGGTGATAACCCAACAGCGCATTGCCGGCAGATGACATAGCTTTGCGTGAGCAGGCATGCGCAGTTTCGCGTCCAACACAATGGGTTGCGGATCGCGCCCCTCACACAGTCGTACATTCAGTCGAGGATCATCAGAAATCACGGTACCAATGCCAACCAGGATACCATCGTGACGGCTGCGTAATTGATGGGTCAGCACTGCGGACTGCTCACCACTCAGGGCCATAGACGCGCCCGAATGTAAAGTGATGCTGCCGTCCCAGCTTTGAGCATAACTCAGGGTTACAAACGGCCGGTCAGTCTGGGCGAACTGCGACAAGCGCCCGCCTAACCATTGCTCAATTTGCTGATTGGGTGTCATGCACATCCCTGACAAAAACTGCCGGTACCGGTGTCAGCACTGCCGGCCTGAAAGACTGCATAGGCAGCAGGTGATCCATGCGTCTTGCTTTAGTTGATAGATACACTTCGTTATCAGCGTTTACGGGCACCTCCAGAGAAACACGTGAATTTACTTTCACACCTTCCGCCTGCAATGCGCTGATTTTAAGAGGATTATTCGTCATTACCCGCACAGACCTGATCTGCAGGTCATCGAGTATACAGGCCGCCAGAGAGTATTCACGGGCATCTGCCTTGTGTCCGAGCATCAGGTTGGCATCTACCGTGTCGTAACCCTGATCCTGCAGATTATAGGCGTCAAGCTTTGCCATGAGGCCAATGCCCCGGCCTTCCTGTCGCAGATACACAATCACTCCGCGCCCTTCACTGGCAACCATGGCCATGGAACGCTGCAGCTGTTCCCCGCAATCACAGCGGCGTGAACCCATCACATCGCCGGTGAAGCACTCAGAATGCACACGAATCAGCACATCTTCGCAATGGCTGACATCACCCATGCAGAACGCGAGGTGTTCTTTGTTGTCCAGGGAATTAGTGAAGTAGACTAATTGAAAGTCGCCGTGCTCAGTAGGGATACGTCCGGAGGTCATACGGGTGACCGATGGCGTAACTGACGAATTCTTTAAAGCGCTGATTATTGACATAATCCGGCATGTTACGGTGCGGCCTTTTTTAAGGCAAGCTACCGCCTCCAGTAGTGGTCCTGATAGGTTACAAAGCATAAATTCAGCTTTAGGCCTTATACGCTCAGACCTCTTGAACTGGTTTTCCAGCCAACGGCATTTGATTGATTGTCATATCGGCGTTTGGAACTTATGCTGCTGATTTTGCCCCGGGGACGCGTTTGAACACAGATCTGTATTTTGTTATCCCTGGAAAGCTGAGCACGATGACCGGTGGTTATGAATATGACCGACAGTTAATCGCCGGCCTGATAGGCATGGGTATTCGTGTCCATCATGTGGAACTTTCAAACAGCTTCCCGGTGCCCGACAGTGTCGCCATGGCTGAAGCTGCCGCCATGATGGCCGCAATTCCCGATGGCGCAGTTGTGTTGGCAGATGGTCTTGCGTGGGGGACCATGGATACGATTGCACAGACGGAACACCAGAGGCTGAGGATAATTGCCCTGTGCCATCATCCTCTGGCGTTTGAGACAGGGTTGTCTACCGCACAAAAGGCTGCACTCTTAAGCTCGGAAAAAAAATCGCTTGATCTGTCAAACGCTATTGTAGTGACCAGTCAGGCAACTGCCGATCTGCTTATCAAAGCGTATAACATCCCGCCAGCCAAGCTGACGGTTGCCCTGCCAGGCACGCAGCAACAAAGTTTTGCAGCCTGCGAGGGCGATCCACCGGTGCTGTTGACGGTGGCAACGCTCACTCAACGCAAAGCTCATGACGTGCTGATTGACGCACTGTCGCGCATCACCAATCTGCCCTGGACTGCGCGTTTTGTCGGAGGCCAGCAGTTTGACCCTGCCTGGGCCGCACACCTGCATAAGATCACTGACGCACTTGGCCTTGGTGAGCGTATCAGCTTTATTGGCAGCGTGACGGATCTGACACCAGAGTACACCAATGCAGACCTGTTTGTGTTGCCGTCGCGTTTTGAAGGCTACGGCATGGTGTTTGCTGAAGCGCTTTCGTTTGGCCTGCCCATCGTAGCTGCCCGCACCGGCGCGGTGCCCGATGTGGTTCCCGAGTCTGCAGGCGTGCTTGTTAACGCCGATGATGCAACGGCGCTGGCGTTCGCGCTTCAACAGTTACTCAACGATAAACACCGATACCAACAATTGCGGCTGGGTGCGCAGACCGCCGCCGCCGCGCTGCCGGCTTGGCAGGACACTGCCAAAATCATGAACAAACTGCTGATGACACTGTCATCGAGGCCCTGAGTATGAGTGGATTTTCAATTAACTGGCTGGATCTGCGCGAACCTGCTGATATGGCAGCGCGCGACAAAGCACTGGCCGCTCAGGTCGTTGAATACCTGCACATAGTTGCTGACCAATCACCGTTGATTGTTGATCTTGGCTCTGGGACCGGATCAACGCTTCGCGCGTTGACCTCTCTTGGAGCACAACAATGTGTGTGGAGGCTGATTGATCACGACCCCGCATTGCTCAACGAAGCGTTAAGGCGGCATGGACAACAAGAAATTATTGAGGATTATGAAGCTGACCTGCTCGACGTTGATGCTCTGCCACTTGGTGCTGCAACGTTGCTGTCTGCGTCGGCGCTGTTTGATCTAGCTTCTGCGGACCTAGTGGATCACCTGGTCGAAAAACTGGCGCGTCAGGCCACTGCATTTTACGCCGCGCTCAATTACGACGGGCGCACCCAATGGACGCCGCCTCATCCGTTTGATCAGCAGGTACTGCAGGCTTTTAATGCAGATCAGCGCCGCGACAAAGGCCTGGGCCCGGCATTGGGCCCACAAAGTTCTGCGTACCTGCAACAAGCCCTCGAATGTGCCGGATATGACGTACAGATTGCCGACAGTGCCTGGGATCTTGGTCCGGACCAGCATACATTGGTTGCAGACCTCATCCGCGGCATCAAAGGTGCTGTCGCTGCAGGGTACGGTCTGGACCCGCAGGCGCTGGATGACTGGGAAACGTTTCGTCTGGCAAACAGCGTCAATGGACGCTGTATTATCGGGCATCTGGATGTGCTGGCATTCCCGGCGAAAACGTTTCGATAAAGCGATCACGGACGGTATCCATACGCCATACCGGTGCATCCTGCGCCGGCAGCATTCCCGGAGTCCACTGCCAATCAGCAGTGGCTTCCATCACTGCGGGGTCCGCACTGATGATGTGCACCATCACATCCGGTGCAGAGGCGCCTTCGGCGATTAGCGGCATGGGCTGGTGGTCGCCCATCACCAGCACAACCAGATTGCTGTCGCCAAATTTCTCGATGTAAGACACTAGTGTGTCCAGCACATACACCACTGAATCACGATACTGACTCTTTAACAAATCAATATCCTGCCAGACCTGATCGGTGCGAGGCCCACGCTGGGCTTGCTCATTAAATTCGGTGCCGTCAACGATGCTGTCCCAGTCAATCACCTCGGGAATTGGTGTCCATGGTGCGTGTGACGAAATCAGCGCAACTTCTGCCATCACCGGTCTGCGCGCTTCAGGATCACGCTCGCGCTGCTGAAATCGCGCCAGCGTAAACTGATCCGGCATGGTGACGTAATTAAACGGCAATCCCTGATACTCCAGCGCGGCGGCATCATAAATCTGATCGTATCCAAAATACTGGCCTTCCGGCCATGCCAGTGTAATGGCCGGCATGACACCGACCGTGCGCCAGCCAGCGCGCTGAAACAAGCGGATCAGTGTCGGACGTTGACTCATCATCAGCGCGTCATACCTCAACTGACTGTCTATCCACAATCCAGACATCGCCGTTCCATGTGCAAGCCAGCTCAGTCCGCCAATGGTTGAAGAAGCCAGAAATGCGCTTGACGAGGCATATCCCTGAGCGCTGAGAGTGCTACCTGCCCGTTCCAGTGCGGGACGAATCGCGTCGGCATACCGTGGGCTGTCAAGCAGGACGCGCCCGTATGATTCCAGAAAAACCACCAGCACATCTTTTCCCTGCAGCGCACCAAACAACTGCTCACCGGGAACATGGGTGTAAACATCCTCGTTGACGATCTCCCTGAACGCACGCAACTCGACAAGACTATTAACCGCATTAAACGTGTGTGAGACCAGTTGGTCGTGGAAGTAACGCGATGTCAAGGTTGAACCAGACGCCGCCATAGCGCTCCATATCAACAGCGCTGTCAGCAACGCCCCACCGGTCCAACGCGTTGGGAAGCGCCATAACAATAATCTGATTCGCATCAGCGACAACCAGCACGCCGCGATCACCAATCCAACCGTCAGCAGCATCAGAATCGATACCATCACGGTAGCGGGATAACCAATACTTGACCCCAGCAGATGAAAACCATCACTCAACAGGTAAGCATCCAGCACCGGATTAAATGCTCGCGCGAAAATCATATGCGCTGCCATGTCTGCCAGCCGGAATATAAGACCAGCGGCTATCAACAGCGTGGACAGCACCAGAATCCATCCAGCCGCCCGTCCCCGAATCAGCAGCAGCAAGGGGAACACCACCGCTTCCAGCGGAAAGTAAAATATGTACCACCAGTGCAGCCAATCAAGGCGATTAGGAACCACAAAAATAGTCAGCAGGTACCAGACCGCCAGCACAGTTAATACAAACTTGACAGACCGGTTTTGTAAACTGTCCTGATAAAAACGAATGATTGCTGACATGCGGGGCTTCTTTACGAGGATGTTTAGGCAGGGTTTAACCCCGATACGATTCAGCGAGTATAACGGATGAGAATGATTGTCAGATAACGATTACTGTGAGTACACTCTGAATGTTAGTTGTTAAACCAACCCCAACGAGGGCAGATCTTTATGACCAACAGGAACGCCGCAGACACTGGCGCACAGGTTTCAGTGCTGTCCGTGAACAGAAACAACCAAGCAGCTTCACTGAATCGCCGGCAATTTATGGGCGCAGCTCTGGGTGCCGGTGCGGCATTAAGTTTTAGTCCGTCCTTTTTGGCACTGGCACAAGAAGCACAATTGATCACGCGCGCGATTCCTTCCACCGGCCAACTGATTCCCGCAGTGGGTCTGGGCAGCTCGGCTACCTTTGCCGCTGTAGCCCGCAGCGAAGATATCAGTGCGCTGAGCTCGGTGCTGTCGAAGATGGCGGAATTGGGCGGCAGAGTCTTCGACACCGCGCCAGGTTATGGGGCCTCCGAAGAAGTGGCGGGCGCCATCGCGCAGCAACTGGGCATTCAAGAGACTTTGTTCTGGGCCACCAAACTCAATGTGGCACCCCGTGGCGGTGGGGCAGCAGATCCAGCAGCAGCGCGAGCTCAGCTAGATGCCTCATTCCAGCGCATAGGCAAGCCGGTGATTGACCTGATTCAGGTGCATAACATGGGAGATCCAGCTCTACAACTGGGCCTGCTGCGCGATCTCAAGGAACAAGGCCGCATTCGATACCTCGGTATTACTACCACCTTCCCGGAACAGTACGAAAATCTGATTCAAGTGATGCGCACTGAACCTCTGGATTTTATTGGAACTGACTACGCCGTGGATAACCGGGAAGTTGAAGAAGTCATCCTGCCACTGGCCATGAAACGCGGTATCGCTGTGCTTAACTACGCTCCTTTCGGCCGCACTCGTCTGTGGGCGCGGGTCGGCGACCGCCCGGTTCCCGACTATGCACATGAATTTGACGCTCACACTTGGGCGCAGTTTTTCCTCAAGTTTGTGCTGAGTCATCCGGCGATTACTGCCGTTACCCCGGCAACCAGCCGCCCCACCAATATGGAAGACAATATCGGGGGCATGCTCGGAC
>CAMBPO010000044.1 GCA_945869725.1 Klebsiella pneumoniae | reverse complement strand
TCCCTCTACACCGTGGTGTCACGAACTGACAAATACAAAGCCAAGAATTTTAACGACACCTTTGTGTACCGGGTGGGCGATCAGCTTGGAGCCTGGTCATATACAGCGATGATGTATTTTGGGCTCGGGTTGACAGGACTAGCTCTGACCATGTTGCCAGTCTCATTGATCTGGGTGTTTCTGGCTCTTTGGCTGGGGAAACAATACAAACAGATTAATAACTCAGCAGCACAATAACCGTAAGCGTTGCACAGGTATAACAGCAACGCCCCGGTCTGTTAGAAATCAATGACCCCAATCAGTGTGATGCTGTTGCGGCTGCGGTCATCGTTAACATGCTGGAATCGGTCAACAAGTACCTGCACCCGTTTGCCGCGAGCAATCTGCCGGACCAACGCTGCACTGTAGACGATGGAGGCACGATCATTGATCGGAAACGCCATACTGGTATCGATTTCGTAGTCCAGTCCCACTTCTCCGAACACACTCCACAGGCCGTCAGCTGTGATGTTCTGAGTGTAATTCAGCCCGCTACGAACGATAGACAAATGCTCTGTCCTGCCAAAGGGTTTTGTTGTTGCCTGCCCCTGGCTATTAATGCCGGGTTTGTAATGATTCTGAATGACCTGTAATCCGTTACTCCAGCGCAGCGCGCCACCCTCGGGTAACTAGGGAAATTGTTCAGAGGTGATTCGTGCCATCAGCCCGGCCCATTGCCCTCGTACCTGAGGCGTTGCTGACCATGAGTACTCGGCCATGCCGAAACTGAAAGTGGCTGTTAATGCCACTGCGGCTGCAATAGATTTTTTGCTGCCAATTGACGTCATCATCAAAAGGCCCTCAGAGTTTACGCAGCACCAGACTGCCAATGGAATAACCCGCTCCAAATGAACACAGCATTCCAATATCCCCGGCTTTCATATCCTTGTGGTGCAAACTGAAGGCGATGATTGACCCTGCTGAGGCAGTGTTAGCATAGCGATCCAGTACTATTGGTGCTTCATCCTGATCTGGCACGTGTCCAAGCAATTTTTTGGAGATCAGAAGATTCATGTTGATGTTGGCCTGGTGCAACCACCAGCGTCTGACATCCTGTGGCGTTTTTCCATGCAAGGCGAGGTGGTTTGACAAGTGCTCTGCGGCCATCGGGCAGACTTCTTTAAATACTGAGCGACCTTCCTGATGGAAAAGTTTGTCAGGTCCAAACGGATCAGAATCGAAGGCGCGCGACATGTATCCAAAGCCTGAGCGGATATTATTGGAGTACAGTGTTTTTGCTTGTGTGCCCAGTATCTCGAACTGCTGATCGCTGGTTGCCGTCGAGACAGGCTCAACGATAATTGCAGTCGCAACATCTCCAAAAATAAAATGGCTGTCACGGTCAGTATAATTGATCTGAGGCGAGACTAATTCAGGGTTAATAACCAACACTGCCCGAGCGCTTCCGGTGCTGACCATTTCCCAGGCGCGGTGTAATGCAAATGTTGCGGCAGAGCATGCAACCAGCATGTCAAAACCGAATCCATCAATGCCCAGTGCTTCCTGGACTTCGATGGCGATTGCTGGATATGCACGCTCGGTATAGGCGCAACTCACAATGACCGCATCGATATCCCCGGCGCTTTTTCCTGCAGCCTGCATGGCACTGCGAGCTGCATAAAGTGCAATTTCCGCCTGATGGCTCAATTCGTCTTCTTTGCGCTCAGGAATCAGCGGACGCATACGGTTTACATCACAGATGCCTTCTTTTACGTAGACATGGCGCTGTTTTATACCGCTGGCTTTTTCAATAAATTCCGCATCAGATTTGCCGACTGCTTTGATCTCGCCTGATTCAATCTCGGCCTGATGCTCTGAGTTGAATTTATCGGCATATGCGTTTAACGCTGTAACCAACTCTTCATTCGAAATTATATGATCCGGAGTCCACAGGCCAAGCCCGCTAATAACTACCCGATCACTTGCCTGATGCAAGCGCATTGTTATGTACCTTCTCCCTGATTTATTGAACCATCCGGTCTATGTTAGCCGGCTGGCGTATCAACACATCAACGCTGTTATATTCATTGCTGATGTGTTGTGTGCAAACGTATTTACTCGATTATTGCGCCATACGTTAAGGCTTTAAAAACAGCCCGTAGCGGCACCTGTACATTCATGTGTTGAATCATGACGATACCAACCAGTTCTTCGACAGGATCAACCCAGAAAATTGTGCCTGCAGCGCCACCCCAGTAATACTCGCCTGTAGAGGTGTTTCCTCCCACTGCTGTCGGATCTTCGATCACCGCGAAGCCCAGACCAAAACCTGTGCCGCGAGCCATGCCGGGTAGTTCGTCAGGGCTATGTTGACCCGTTGTACCAAATATTCCCCCCAAATGGTTCTGCGTCATGTAATCCAGTGTTTTGCGACCAATAATACGCTCGCCTTCCAGCTCTCCGCCGTTAATCAGCATTTGGCTGAAACGCATGTAGTCTTCCGTGGTTGACAACAAGCCACCACCACCAGATTCGAATGTACGGCGATTAACAAAATTGCTGTCAGCTACGCGGTCACTGACTTCAAGCATCTTTGATTCCGGGTTGAACGTGTGGTTGGTGCCAAAGCGTTCCAGCTTCTCAGCGGGAACCTGGAAAAACGTATCTTCCATCTGCAATGGATCAAAAATACGCTGCTGGAAAAACTCGCCCAATGTCTGCCCTGAAACAGCTTCGACAAGCGCACCTAACACATCCGTAGAAACACTGTAGTGAAAGCGGGTGCCGGGCTGAAACTGAAGAGGGATTGTTCCGAGTCGTTCGATAAATGTTGTGTTGTCCGGGCTGGTCATAACACCGGCGTCTCGGTATTGACGATCCACTAGCGTGTCTCCGAATACGCCGTAAGTAAGACCAGAAGTATGTGTCATTAACATCTGGACAGTCATGGGGCGCAGTGGAGCTACCAAAGCACCGCCAGGTCCTGCTACACGGACGTTAGTGAAGGCTGGCAGGTAACGCTCAACCGGGTCAGTCAGCTGAAGTTTGCCTTCTTCATACAGCATCATGACCGCGAGGGTGGTAATCGGTTTGGTCATCGAGTAGATACGGAAAATGCTGTCTTTTTGTATCGGTCTTCCAGACTCTGCATCGAGCACGCCATACTCTTCGAAGTGGACTATCTCGCCTTTACGGGCGATCATGCTGACGACGCCTGTCAGTTGGCCCTCGTCTACGTATCGGTTGAGTAGCGGCGCAATACGCTCAAGTCGTTCGGAGGACATACCCACGGACTCTGGTGTTGCGTAAGAAAGATTATCTGCCCATGCCTGTGCAGAGCATAAGCCCAACACTACAGTCGCTAAAAACACAGAACGCTTGAAGGCTATTTTCATTGCGGTGGTAACCTCGAGGAACTTACGTGATATCAAGTTCCCGATAATAACCCAGCCCACTTGATATTGTAATACTGCAACGGGATGACGCTAAGCGTATGTTTTAAAATGTAAACCAGGGAATGAGCGCATGGTTTATGTTAGTGGTAAATGTCGGGGTTTTTTGTGACATCTTTTTGCGGCTGGCACAGAGTTAAATGGATCTGTCTGATTTTCATGAAAAAAAAGTTGACTTATGCCTTTTGTGATGTAGACTCGCCACCAAGCCAAAAAACCGGCTATATTTATGTCTGCAATACGAAGTGCCGCAATTAGTCCCTCGTCCTGTATATCATATTTGTAACCGTCTTTTTTGCTTGACGTCGTCGTAACATTACTTCGACGTGATGGTAACTTTTAGTAATTTATTTTTTTTTAAGGAATGGCAATATGTCAAATACAGTGACCGGTCAGGTTAAATTTTTCAACGAATCAAAAGGTTTTGGTTTCATCCAGCAGGACGGCGGCGCAGATGTGTTCGTACACTACAGCGCAATCAAGTCTAGCGGTTTCAAAACCCTGGCTGAAGGTCAGCGCGTAGAATTCACCGTCACCAAAGGCGCTAAAGGCCTGCAGGCGGAAAACGTTGTAGGTCTGTAATCACAGCCTGACAACAAAACAAGGCCCCGGCATTTTGAATGTCGGGGCTTTTTTTTGCCTGTATATTTTTTATATTTTGTGGGATTAAAGCACTTTCCCTACTATCTCTTCTTCAAGTTCTGATCAACTTGAGCAGGAAATCAAACGTACGACCCGAAGCATCATCTGTATGATTTCATCAACCAAACCAGCGATCATTCATCATCAGGCACGTATCGTCCAGCGACGCGAGAAGGTCCAGCCAAGGTCCAGTTTTGGGTAGCTCCCAAAAAAAGAAGTACCTGCCGGCCTGCATTTTTCCGAGATAAAAATCCTCACCCTTTCCGCTGGCGACAATCATTTGTTCAAGCCAAATCCACGCAACAACAATATGGCCTGCCGCCTCAAGATAAACCGTTGCATTGGCCAGTGTCAGCTGCGGATGTCCGCTGCTGTGTAACTGGCGGGTTACATCGACCAGTTTATAAAGCGCAGCATCCAGCATGGAGGCATACTCAGAAAGATTTGCATCTTTCGCTGCCAGATTGGACGTGTGCAATATGGTTGTCATCAACAGCTCAAGATTGGCCCCGTCATTCATCACCACCTTGCGCGCCAGCAGATCGAGAGCCTGAATACCATGAGTGCCTTCATGAATCGGATTCAGGCGATTGTCTCTGTAGAACTGTTCGACATTGTAGTCACGGGTATAGCCGTAACCACCATGGACCTGTATGGCAAGATTATTTGCTTCGAGACACCACTGTGAAGGCCAGCTCTTGGCCACCGGTGTCAGAATATCCAACAGGTTTGTCAGTCGATCGCGCTCTTCATCAAGTGCATTGCGCTCTTCATCAATCAGACGTGCGCAGTAAAGATTGAGTGCAAGACCTCCTTCAACATAGGCCTTCTGTGCGAGCAACATGCGTTTGATATCGGCATGTTCAATCAGCGCCACTGGATCCGAAGCCGGATCCTTGCTGGCCGGAAGTCTGCCCTGCTTGCGTTGGCGAGCATACTCCAGAGAGTGCAGGTAACCTGTGTAACCCAAGGCTGCAGCACCCAGCCCCACACCGATTCTGGCTTCATTCATCATATGGAACATATATGACAGGCCCTTGTGTGCTTCCCCCACTAACCAGCCAACCGCGCCAGCCTGTCCTGAAGGTTTGAATTTGCCCTCACCAAAGTTGAGCAGCGTGTTTGTTGTTCCTCGGTAGCCCATTTTGTGATTGAGACCAGCCAGAACAACATCGTTGTGAGCTGCGCTGTTACCCTGTTCGTCTAGCAGATGCCTTGGCACAATAAACAAAGAGATTCCTTTGACTCCGGCTGGAGCACCGGGAATCTTTGCTAGCACAAGGTGAACGATGTTTTCGGACAAGGCATGCTCACCTCCTGATATCCACATCTTGTTTCCGTACAAGCGATAACTGCCGTCTGCCTGTGGTTCGGCACGGGTCTTGATGTCAGCCAATGACGATCCTGCCTGAGGTTCCGAAAGACACATAGTGCCAAAAAAACGGCCTTGCATCATTGGTAGCACCCAAGTGTCTATTTGTTGTTGTGATCCATAAGTCAGCAACAGATTTGCGTTGCCAATCGTCAAAAAAGGATAAGCAGCTGTTCCTACATTGCCAGCAAGAAACCAGGCGAAACATGCCTTTTCAACAAGGGTGGGCAACTGCATGCCACCTATTTCATAATCCTGCCCTGCTGCGATTAGACCGGCCTGTGAAAACAGATCAAGCGCCTGTTTAACCTCGGGAATCATGTGAACGTTTTCACCATCAAACCACGGTTCATTCGCATCATTTTTTTTGTTGTGTGTTGCAAAGTGACTGGTGGCCATCTGTTCACAAAGATCCAGACTGGCATCAAAAGTCTCCTTTGAGTGATCCATATAGCGGGGCATGTCACACAGTCGCTCTGCATCTAGCCACTCGTACAGCATAAAGTCGATGTCACGGCGATTGAGAATCAGTGAGTTCATTGATGAGTCCTGTCGTTTTCAGTTTGCCTTTACGGATAGAGTCAGCATGGCGATGGTATGGCGAATTAATAGGGAACTATCAGGATACGTGCTCATAGTGGATTTTGGTCCTCTCGTCTGCATGATGACGCCATGGAGTGCGCCTTGCAGATAAAATGCTGTCTGCAATGGCTCTGGAACCCGTTCCGGGCTGATGCTGCCGTCGTGGATGCCATTGGCGAGAGCCTGAACCATTACGCTGTTTATGCGTTCGCGGCAGAACTCCATTGCCAGTGCTTGTGTATCTTCGGTTTCCGGTCCTGGAAATGTGGTCACACTGGTGAGTACATCAAAGTAGTGCGGCTCTTCAACCGAAAAAGCATGATAGGCGTGACCAATACCCTCGATCTGGGTCAGGCCACACTCACAAGCGTGCAAGGCGTTTTCAAATCTGGCCTGAAGCGATTGCCCCGCCCTCAGCATAATGGCGCGCATGATTGCCGCTTTATCTTTGAAATAGACATACAGCAATGCACGACTCAAGTGCGCTTCACGCGCAATATCATCCATCGTGCTTTGCTCGTAACTCTTTAGAAAAAAAATCTTTTCTGCCGCGTCCAAAATTTCTTCATGACGCTCTAGTTTTTCCATTTCCCGTCTTTTCTTCAGCATCACCCAGCGTGTCCGTTATATGAAATTCACCGCGTTGATTGTCCCTGATACAGATTTTTCAGACCACTACTTGTTACATATTGACAATATGTCATTCTCTGACAATATGTCAAAAAATTGAGTTTTAACGTCGTCATCCATCACTTCCTATATGTCATCAGAGAGTTTCCTGTGATTTCCAATGTCAAAAATTTAGCAAGTTGCTTTAACTCGCGCCGCAGATCTTTGCCTCTGGGTGTGCTTCCAAAGTCCATAAATTCCCTGACGGCATGGGTGTTATCGCTAGCGGTGGTGCTATCAGCCTGTTCTGAATCTGCTGAGCTTGCAGAGAATGAAGCCGAACAATCCAGTACCGCAATTCCCGTACGTGTCGCCAGCGTGGAACGCCGTTCAGATGACGAGTTATTACGATTTTCAACGACTTCCCGAGTTAGACAAAGGGCTTCGCTGACATTTCAGGTCGGTGGCGTGATTGAAGCACGCTCTGTTGAAATTGGTGAGCAGGTCAGCGCAGGGCAAACACTGATGACACTGTATAGCCCTTCCCTGCAACCCGCTGCACAGGCTGCACAATTCAGGCTGGAACAACTCCAGGCTGACAAGAACCAGGCAGACAGAGAGCTCGAACGATTAAAGACACTTTATGATCGGGGCGTCATCCCCATTCAAGAACTTGAACAGCAGTCCACGCGTGCAGAGTCGCTGGTCTCGGCCGTTAATAATGCCAGGGCTACCGCAGAACAGGCCGCGAGTCTGCTTCGCGAGACACAACTGATTGCACCCTTCAGCGGTTCAGTCGAACAGATTCTGGTTGAACCTGGCGAATTTGCCCAGCCTGGCCAGGCGGTGCTGCGCATTGCATCGGCTGATCAACTTGAGGCCGAGATCAGGGTTCCAGCGCATCTGATAGATTCATTGGTGCCTGGCCAGCAGTTGACTGCGTGGCGCAGTTTGGGGTCAACGGACGCAGATAACTCAGTCATGACCGCGACCATTCTAGACATTGGACAAAGCAGTACGAGTCAAAACAGTCTCTACCCCGTTGTTGTATCGTTACCGGCACCGCTAATCCGAACAGGCGAAGCCTTGGAAATTGGTGTGCCACGACGCCGTGAATCGGCGTTGGTTATTCCAATGTCGGCCGTGATGCGCTCTGCAGATGGATTAACTGTGTTTCAGAGTATCAATAATCGTGTCACCCGCGTTGCCATCGAAGTTGAGCAATTGCAGGGTGAGTTTGCAGTGATCAAACCCGGTGCTTTGGAAGAAGGTGCGCAGATCGTTTATGCAGGCATTACCCGATTGGCAGAGGGTGATCAGATCGAGGTATTGCCATGATTGAAATGGTGTTGAACAAACCGCGTCTGGTGTTTTTGGTGATGTTTATGCTGTGTCTGTCGGGTCTGGCGTCCTTCGGGAACATGGCAAGACAGGAGGATCCGCAGTTTCCATCCAGGAATGGTCTGATAACAGTGCTATATCCAGGTGCGACGGCAGAACAGCTTGAGCGCCTGGTGCTGGAGCCTTTGGAAGACGAAATTTCTCAGGTTGAAGAAGTTAACGAATACAGTGCCATCGCCCGCACCGGTGTTGCGTTAGTCAGCGTTGCATTAAACGAGGATATCTATGAGTCTGATCCAGCGTGGGAACGGGTCAGGCAAGCAATGGACAGAGCTGAACTGGAGTTTCCTGACGGTATTACGGAGATGTCTCTGGATGATAGGCTGACTGGATTGCCAGCCGTTGTACTTGCGCTTGCCGGAGATCCTTCGGTGGTTGTGCTGAGTGAGGCCGCAGAACGACTTAAGCGCGGGCTTGCCGGGTTGCCGGGACTGTCCCGGGTTGAAATCGAGGGCGATGCTGATGAACAGATTACCATCGCTCTGAATGATGCTGAGCTGTTGCGTCTGCAGATAACACCGGTGCACATCGCCAACACATTGAGCCTGCGTAATCAGGTGAGACCGGGCGGCTTTATTGTTCTGGATAACAAACGCATCGCTTTGATCGGCAACACTGAGTTTGCAGATATCGAAGAGTTGCGCAGCACACAGATTCCCATACCCGCTGGCGGCTCCGTGCCGCTAATGGCGTTTGCAGAAGTGTGGCGCAGCGCAGCAGAGCCCGAGCAGCCAGCCATTTGGCAGGATGGCGAGCGTGTGGTTGCGATCAATGTTTATTCACAAGCCAATCAGGTTGATGCGATTCGGTTCGGTGACGATGTGCGTGCGCGTGTTGCTCAGATTGCTCCTGAGTTTACGCCTCTTGAAATCCGCGAGCTGTTCTTCCAGCCAGATCAGGTCAGCACCAGACTGAATGAACTGCAGTCAAATCTATTGGTCAGTATGCTGATCATTACCGGTGTGGTGTTCCTCGGAATGGGTTGGCGTATGGGCATTCTGGTGGCTGCTATGTTGCCCGTGGTTTCTCTGATCAGCTTGAGTATCTACGATATGGGTGGCGGAGTATTGCACCAGATCGCCGTTATCGGACTGGTCATATCACTTGGGATTCTGATCGACAATGCCATCGTGATGGTGGAGAACATTCAGGACAGGCTCAATCAGGGCAGTAGTTCTTACGAGGCTATGACTGCGGCGGTCAGAGAACTGGCCGGCCCGCTAGGTGCTTCCACCGGAACAACGCTGGCCGCTTTTACTCCGTTGTTGTTGTCGACCGGCGGAACGGCGGATTTTACCCGCGGAATACCCGTGATGATTATGCTGACGCTGAGTGTCAGCTATCTGCTCGCCATCAGTTTTGCGCCGCTGCTGGCCGCTTTGTTTTTAAAACCAGCCTCCGCACGCCGGGATGTATGGTTTGAAAATGGCGGACGTTTTCTGGCGCTTTTGAGTGAGCGCTTTCCCAGAATGATCATCGTAGCGGGCCTGGTGATTGTTGCTCTGAGTGCTTTAACCATCCAGTTTCTGAGCATTCAATTCTTTCCAAACGCGGACAGACCTCAGGTTGTGGTCGAGATGTTTTTGCCTGAGGGCACTGATCAATCCCATACAACAAGTGTATCTGCCGATTTTGAACAGCTCCTTCGTCAGCAAGACAATGTTGTGTCAGTTCACCGCTTTGTAGGTGCTACGGGTCCCGGGTTTTACTACAACCTTCCCAACTCAACACGTTCACCTAACCGAGCAAGACTGGTGGTGAATCTGCAATCATTGGATCAAACTGGTCCGCTCATGGAGTGGGTTCGCGAACATGCCGCTTCCTCTATGCCAGAGGTTGATATCGTTGCAGGCACCCTTGCCCAAGGCCCCCCGCGGACAGCACCTGTTGAGGTCAGAATACAACATGAAAATGACCAAACCCGTCTTGCAGCTACTGAGCAGATATTTCAGTATATCAAGGCGATACCTGGTGCAGTTGATGTACGACATGATATGGATCTGGGCACGCCTGTAGTGAGGGTCATCGTTGATGATGCCACAGCTGCCCGATATGGGCTGACGCGTGCAGACGTCGCCAACACATTGTTTGCCCGCAGTTTTGGCTTGCCAACCCAGCAGTACCGACAGGAACGTGAACCAGTACCCATTGTCCTGCGATCAGCGGATGGAACACGCAGTGATCTGTCAGCGTTGTTGTCGAGTTATGTCTACAATGCTTCAGGCGACGCAATACCCTTAAGTCTGGTGGCGCGCGTGGAAGCAGACTGGCAAGCAGCCAGTATTCAACACCGTAACGGTATACGCCTGTACAGCGTTACTGCGGGCCTGGATCAGGGCTACAGCTTCAGTCAGATTCTTGATGTGCTTAATGTCAAACTTGACGAGCAGCCTTTGCCGGCAGGGACGCGCATCGAATTGGGAGGAGATCTGGAAAGCGCCGGTGATGCCAATCAGGCTATCCTGAACACCGCGCCCATCGGAATTTTGTTATTACTGTTTTTTCTGTTATTGCAGTTTAACTCTTATCGCCGGGTTGGCATTATTCTGCTGACAGTGCCGCTTGCGGCGGCCGGTATTTTTCCCGGACTGGTGTTAAGCGGCTCTCCGTTTGGGTTCCAGCCTTTGCTGGGTGTCATTGCGTTGGTGGGTATTGTGGTTAACAACGCAATCGTGCTGCTGGACTTGATAGATACTCGCCTGAAGTCAGGTGATGATATTCAGGCAGCTGTTAACGAGGCCGTGACACGACGTTTCCGCCCTATCGTGCTGACAACTGCGACCACCGTTGCCGGTCTGTTGCCGCTGGCCTTGTCGTCATCTACCTTGTGGCCCCCCATGGCGTGGGCCATTATCTCCGGACTGTTAGCATCTACCATTCAGACCTTGTTGGTTGTGCCTGCGGTATGCCGTCTGACGCTGGGCCGGGGCAAGCCGCAGCAGCAGTTGTTTGCATCCGAACAGCCTGATTCTTAAAAAAACAGGGTGACCAGCAACCGCAACAGCCTGACTGCATGGCTGTTCACGGGTGCTGATCACCCTGTCTTTTTTTATCGGGCGATCATGGTTTAACGCTGATCTGGCAATTTGTAACCATCAGCTTCTAACTTGGCGCGTACCACTTTTTTGTCCAATTTACCGGTGGCAGTCAACGGAATCGCATCTACAAACAACACATCATCCGGTAACTGCCATTTGGCAAACTTGCTTTCGCAGAAGCTGATGACCTGTTTGACAGTCACTTCTGCGCCGGGTTTTCTGATGACTAGCGCCACCGGACGCTCATCCCACTTAGGGTGCGGATGGGCAACCACACAGGCCTGAGCCACACCGGCAAGACCCACGATGTGATTTTCAAGATCAACAGATGAAATCCACTCCCCACCAGACTTGATCAGGTCTTTGGAGCGGTCAGTGATAATGACATAACCATCAGCATCAATTTTCGCAACATCACCGGTAATCAGCCAGCCATCATGGAATTTGTCAGGCTGTGGATTATTGAAATACTCAGAACATATCCACGGGCCGCGGATCAACAGTTCGCCAAACGATTGACCATCGTGCGGAAGCACGTTCCATTTATCATCAAAAATCTCGATTTCAAGTCCCGGGATTGGCAGACCTGCTTTGGCTTGATTATGAGCGCGCTCGGCATCGGACATCGACAGGTGTTTGCGTTTGCCTGTGCGACGGCTAATGGTCGCCAGAGGGCTGGTCTCTGTCATTCCCCAGCCCTGCACCATCTCAACATTCAATGCATTCCAGTACCATTCGATCAACGATGGGGGCGGTGCAGATCCGCCGCAGGTCAGACGGGTCAAACTCTTGAACTGGTACTTGCCGGGATTGGCTTCCATCAAGCCTTTTACTCCCTGCCAGATAGTCGGAACACCTGCCGAAATAGTGATGTCATAGTCCATTAACATACGCGCTAGGTGATCAGGCACCATAAAACGGTGCGGATACACCTGCTTCATGCCCAGCATGGTGGCTACCCAAGGCAATCCCCACGCATTTGCATGAAACATGGGCACTATGCCCAGCAACGTATCAGTAGCCGACAATCCCATCACATCGGTCATCGCAATGGAAATGGTGTGCAGGTAGTTTGCCCGGTGGGTATACATCACCCCTTTAGGGTTGCCGGTGGTACCACTGGTGTAACACAAGCCCATGGCAGAGTTTTCATCTATTTCAGGCCACTGATAGCGAGTGGGCTTGCCGGCAATAAAGGCTTCATAGTCGACTGTGTTTGGAAGGCTGGTAGACCAGTTTTCGAACCCCGGCTCAGCTGCCACAATTATTTTTTCAATGCTTGGCATTTTGCCTGCGAGTTTCTCAAACAGCGGCAGAATGTCGGCGTCAACAATGACGACCTTATCCTGCGCATGATTGATGATGTACTCCAGGTCAACGGGTGATAGTCGGATGTTCAGAGTGTGAACCACGGCCCCCATACAAGCGATTGCATGATAGGCCTCAAGATGCCGTGCGCCATTCCACATAAACGTAGCAACCCGATCACCCACTTTGACGCCCGCGTCATTAAGAGCATGCGCCAGCTGATGTGCACGATTACGTGTTTCCAGCATGGTCTGGCTGCGCGCGCCATCGGCCGTCGCCGTCAGTACCTCGACGTCGGGCTGCAACATCGCCCCCCGATCCATCAGTCGGTGCATCAAAAGGGGCGTCTTTTGCATGGTCATTTATTGTTCTCCTGGCATGGTTCTTCGGGTGATGCTACGCGGCATCAGGCAAGCCACGAAGACTAAACCAGCTCCAGTTGCAGTTCAACAGATTGTGAATAGATTCACCTTCTGAGGTGGCGGGTGATGAAGATTGGTGGGTCAGAGGAAAATGCAGAAAGAGCAGAGTAAAAAATACGCGCAGCGGGTTGGCATCGTGCGGTTGGAGCCACACAAGCCTGCTGCGAGTAAAAAGGTTTTAATACCTCACTGGCGGGTATACGTCATTGCAAGAATCTGTTCGCCGGCTTCGTTTCGCTGAACCATTTCAATCTTGGGGCTGGTCGGTCCGAACATCCATTTGACATTGAAGTACACCCGGTTATGAACGGGCGGCAGCGTAATGTAAGAGCCGGCAAGATTTGTTGACATGGAAATGTCCACGCCATCCCACATACAGGCTGCCACACCACGCGATTCAATTCGCCAGTAGGCTTCAACAAATTTCGGTGCAGGAATATTGATTGAGCTTACAGTCAAAACACATTCATCATCCTGATCCGATTTGTATCCCCCATCGATCTGGGCGAATGCCGACTGGCCAGCCAGCAACAGACCTGTTGCCAGGCCACCTACTCCAAGAGGTTTTGGGGTCGTTCAGAGATCATCTGAACGACCCTTCTTGTGTCGCTTAGCTGGAGATTAGGTGGTCTTACACCTCAGCGCGCACCCGCTGATCCATGTGTGCGATGGCCCAATGGGCAGACAATATTGCGCTTTCCATCCACGCAGATTTTTTGCTGATCTGATCGCCAATCATGTAATGACGGCCACTGGGTTGCTGCAAGGTGTTGTAATGTTGCTCATTCTCGGGCGTTGATGCGCCCCATCGAGCTGAACAGCCCAGCATGTGGTTCATGCGATGCCAAGCGATGGTGACACCATGTTCCGCCATGGCTCTGTATTGCGGATGGATTTTTTCACCCTGTGAGAGCATCGATTCAATACGCTCTTCCTGGGTCATGCGGGTGAAGTCCATGCCATTGCCATACTCGTAGGCCGCGAGCATCACGCCCTTCTGCCGCAACAGGCCGTGGAATGGATACCAGATCTGTCGAATCGGCTGATTGGTCCAGGTGATACCACCATAGATTTCTTCGTTTTCCCAAAAACGCTCTTTCATCTGGAAGGCGCCTTTGTAAGCGACCCCGCGACGGATGACTTTCATGGCAGTCCGGTATTCGGCGGGGAAATTAGCTTCGATTCCCACCATCAGGTGAGAAGGTATACAGTTAAAGACGTAGTCAGCAGCAATCGTATGGCGTTGACCATTCTGGTCATAGGTCACATCAATACTGTCGCCATGATCATGAACTGCCATGACCATCGCATGGTATTCAATCTTGCCTTCCAGCTGGCGAATAAATCCGGCGGTAATCTGGTCCATACCGCCGATAGGCTGCATCAGCATCGGACCGGTTTCACCCTCGTTTTCGGTGAGAACCGCGCGCAGAGCGCCAACACTGGCTTTGAGCAGGTCACGCACTTTGATCATTTCTTTCTGCACAGGCTCATCAATAAACCCGCCTGAAGCCGGCCCATTGCGCATGCTACCGGTATATTTGCCTGCCTGATCGAGGTCTCCGAACATGCGGATAGTGGTCAGCATTTTTTCGGCTTCTGCCTCTGTGAAAGGCTCATCCAGTTCAGCGTTGTTGAAACCTTTAAACATCAACTCCGCCATAAACCCTTTCAGGTTGGTGCTGATGTCAATATTGCGCATGGGTTTGCCACCGTTCAATTCAGGGTCATGAACCAGTGCATGCTTATTCTCGTTTATAAAAAACTCGAGAGGAACCTGCAGTTCCTTGCAGTAATGCAGAAGATTTTTATGTGAACTCGGGATACGCGCCGCGCCGCAGTTGAAATACAGGTGTGGTTCATCATCGAATTTGCAGATCTGCGGGTTGCCGATCTCGTCAATCAGTGTGCCATGACGCACGGTCATAATCCGGCCACCGCAGCGATGTGAGGATTCCAGTACTGTGCAGTGATAACCGGCCTTGGTTAGTTCGTAGGCGGCTGTTAACCCGGAAACACCGCCACCCAGAACTACAATTCGGCGTTGCTGAGCAGCAAGCGGCATCAACGCAGGAACGCTAGCGGCTGAACTGGCCGGGATTAGTCCAAGCGCCCCACCGACACCCAGCACAGCTGCGGTTCCGCCGGTAGCAGCGATTAAATTAAGAAATTCTCGACGAGTTACTGGTTTTGACACGGACATAATCCTCTGCAATCACTCTTTCGTATAAACCGGCTCTAACTCCCGGACTGCTTATGTGATGTCATTATCTAACGAGAAACACAAAAAAGTCCTGCCGGAATCATCCCCGAAACCTACTAAAACTGCTAAAACAGGCTGTAAATTAGCACCTGCTTGGTGCGCCATGTTGATATGGGCACCAGCATAGCTCCAAAAAAGTACGCATCCTACCCGCATACATCATAAAAATTGAAAAAAGGTACTGGCCCCTATTTTGCATGCTTGATCATTACCTGAATTGTCTGAATGGAGCGATTTGCTGTTGACTGCGTCTGAACAAACCTCAACACGCTTGACCTTTGACAGTGTTTTTGTTTGCATGTCGTCAAACAAGAAGCCTGCAATATGACAAACCAATCAAATATTAAGCTCGACAACAGTCCGGTCAGAATAGGTCAATGGATTGTCAGTCCTGGAACCTGCACGATCATCAAAAATGATCGGGAGACCAAGATCACTCCACGCAGCATGGACGTGCTGCTTCTGCTTATCGAAAACGCAGGTAATGTTGTAAGTCCGGCGGATTTTCTCGACACCATCTGGCGCTCGCCTATTGCAACTGACCATGCCGTGCACAAGGCAATTGCTGAATTGCGTAGCGCGTTGGAAGACGATGCTCATCACCCTTTGTACATCAAAACAGTCCCCAAACGAGGCTACACGCTGATCGCGGAACTCAGCCGCGTGGTTGTGCGCGGGGATGTAAATGGCGCCTCAGATAAAACGGGTGCTGTTCAACCTGTTCCGAGAGCACAAGCTCCTGACAGTCTCAGCCTAAATCCCTCACCGCAATCGTTTTGGCGCCGTGGGCTTCTGGCAGCAGTACTGTCTGCGCTGGTTGTGATCGTTCCGCTGACATGGCGATCACCGATTAGTACGCCTGAGGCCGAAGGGGTGGTGAAGCTTGCGGTACTGCCTTTCGAATCGCGTGATTTTACTGATGAAAATCAAATTCTTGCTGAAGGTATCAGAGACTCGCTAATACATGGACTCTCCAAAATTGGTCACCTCCAGGTCTTGTCGGCGGGCAACGCTGGTGATATGGCACCTGCTGGGGCAGCCGCTGGAAGAGCAAACCTTTCTGAAGCGGATTATATTCTGCAAGGCAGTGTGATGATCGCTGACGGTAAGCTTCGTGTCATCGTGCAGATGGCTAGGTCTGGCGATGGATTAAGTGAGTATTCCGAACAGTTTGATCTGCCGATGAACGACATATTTGCTGTACAGGATCAAATCGCCAGTAATGTGGTCAGTGCGCTCAGTATTTACCTGAACGATGCAGAGCGTTTGCAAATGCTGGATTGGGGGACCACCAATCCACTGGCCTACGAGCGTTTTTTGCGCGGCGAGTTCTACAACAACCAGTTTAATCCGGCCGACTGGGAGCGCGCCATCAGTGATCATCAGGCAGCCATTGAGCTTGATCCCAATTTTATGAACGCCTATCACGGCCTTGCCACAGCAGCCAACAATCTGGCTGTGTACAGTGGGACTGATAAAATCAACCAGATGTACGAGTTAGTGCTGGGGGTACATCGTGAAGTATCCCGCATAGATCCAGACAGCTCTATCCTCGACTCCATTCATGCGATCAAGTTACGGATGCAGGGCTCAAGTTACATCCAGCAGGAAATCCAGCTTCGCGAGCAGATTTTGTCTGGCACCCCGCCTCAATTTGCCATGGCGCACTACGCTCTGTTGTTAGTTGGTGCGCGTATGTATAAAGAAGCAGCGGAATTTCTGAACCTGACGTCAGAGACCGGGCCCTATGAGATTTCACCAGACGAAGTGTGGAGTTACCGGATTAGTGTACTTACCCCTTCTGACGCAATTCTTGCCCGCAAGAATCAGCTGCAACAGCGACCCTATCATGTCAGCTTCCTTGGGTCAGTGGCGGCAAACCTCGCCGTGCTGGGTGATTTCAGGCAGGCACAAATTTATCTTAATCAACAGCGTGAAGTGGATATCGAAGGTATTCTCGAGCATTACACCGAGATTACCATGAGTTTTCTGGCGGGTGATATACAGCCGGGATCTGCGCAGTTTTTTGCTGCGCTGCGTGAGCATCCGGACTTTTTTTACAATAACGGTATGTTGTCTTTTATGACCGGGGATATTGAGCGCGGCATAGGATACTGGCAGAACTTGCAACCGGAGCAGTTACGCAGGTTGTTCAATGTAACGCATGACGCTGAAAAATACTTCCCCGATCATGTGCTCGCCTCTGCAGAGTATCAGGGGTTGCTTGAAGCCCTGGGTGCTGGCGTGAGCTGGCAACACCGATTGATGGAAGGTGTTATGCAAATGGAAGAGATAACGGGTGTTGCCTTGAGTCGCCAGTCCAGCGAAGCCTATGAACGCGGCGAATTAATGACTCAGAACAATCTCTGGTCCGAGCAGCAGTGGGCCGAATTCAACCATCACAAAACTCAGCGCACCAACCAGGCATCAACGCTGAGTGCCAACCGGATTCACTGACAGGTAGTATTTTACGGCCTTAGCTACGACTTTTAGCCGAAAAATCGACAATCATGTTCCAGATCAAACCCTTACTATTCTAATCCCGTGCAAACTCGGTTATGCTCGCGTAAGTCATGCATAAACCGGGCATGGTGTAATACAAAAACGAACAGACCTCGCGTATTACCTGACCTTCAGGACTATTTAGTAGGTATTAAGAAGGTTTCAGGGAGGACTTTGACGAGGCCATGTTCACATAATCGAGTTAGCCGTATAGCTGAGATTTTTAGAATACAGATAACAACGGTCAGCTCTTAATCGGTTCATGAACAAGACGCACTTACTACAGTAAAAGGATAAATCAATGAATAGAACTCCAAAACTCTGCACACTCTCGTCAGCGCTCGTATTGCTCGGGTCCATGGCGGCAGTTGCTCCCGGTGCATACGCACAACAAGGCGGAGCCGCACCAGAGCTTGAAGAAGTTGTTGTTGTAGGTTCTCGCGCTGCGCCACGTACCGCGCTCGATTCCGCTGCACCAGTCGATGTATTTTCAGCTCAGGACTTTCAGGATCAGGGTACTTCTGACATTAACGACCTGATGCGTAACCTGGTACCAACGTTCAACGTTCAGGCTCAGGATATTAACGACGGTTCCTCTCTGGTTCGCCCAACCACACTGCGTGGTCTGCCAGCTGACAACACCCTAGTTCTGATCAACGGCAAGCGTCGTCACCGTTCAGCGGTGATTCAATACGGTCGTTCAGGCACTCACTTCCCTGACATTCAGATGATACCGGCAATTGCCCTGCAGCAGGTTGAAGTACTGCGTGACGGCGCTTCTGCACAGTACGGTTCTGACGCAGTGGCTGGTGTATTCAACTTCCGTCTGAAAGAAAATACCGAAGGTATTTCTCTGGAATACAAGACCGGACAATACACACGCACCGAAGATGGCACCTTGCAGTACGTTGCGGGTAACGTTGGTCTTCCACTGGGTTCTGATGGTTTTGCCAGTCTGAGCTTTGATGTCACCAACCAGATGAAGAGCGACCGTTCTGTTCAGCGTCTGGATGCTCAAGCGATCATCAATGCGGGTAACCGAGCTGTACCTGTCCCCGCTCAGCTTCAGGGTCTTCCTGATGTAGAAAATATCAACCTGTTCATGAACACCGGTATTCAGCTTTCTGCCAATCAGGAGCTGTACTCGTTTGGCGGTTACAGTGAAAAACGTAACCAGCTTGGATTCTTCTACCGTCCTGCCGAAAACCGCGCTGGCTTGTTCACATCTGGTGCTAACCAGCTGATTCTGGACACCACTCCGAATCGTACTGCCAACTGCCCGCGAGTACCGCGCAGTGTTTACCCGAACGCAGGCAGCTCGCTGGAAGTGCTGAAACAGGTTGGTGCAAACCCCGACTGCTTCAGTTTCCTTGAAAAGTTCCCGGGCGGATACACGCCTGAGTTTGGTGGCGAAATTGTTGATTTCTCCAACGTGACCGGTGTTCGTGGTGAACTGTCCGACGGTACCCGTTATGACGTCAGTATCAACAATGGCTTTTCTGAAGTCGATTTCTTCATATATAACACCGTTAACCCATCCATGGGTCCTCAGTCTCCGACTTCATTCAGACCGGGCATGTATACAACGATTGAAAATAACCTCAACGTTGATTTTGTAAAACCCATTCAGGTTGATGGTTTTGCCGGACCCTTGAGTTTCGCTTACGGTGCAGAGTGGCGCCGTGAGATATTCCAGGTTTCCAACCAGGATGAAGCGGCGTGGAAAGCGGGTCCTTATGCGAGTCAAGGCGCAAACATCGGTTCCGATGGCTTCCCGGGCTTCGGACCTTCTGCACAGGGTACCTGGGATCGCAAGAACTGGGCGTTTTATGTGGATGTGGAAGCTGACGTAACTGAGAATCTGCTGCTGGGTGCTGCGGTTCGTCACGAAGACTTCTACAACACCTTTGGTGGCACCACTGAAGGCAAACTGTCAGCACGTTATCGTTTAACTGACACCATGAACATCCGTTCTA
>CAMBPO010000043.1 GCA_945869725.1 Klebsiella pneumoniae | reverse complement strand
GTTTTTTGGCGGATCATGGTTTGACCTGGTAGCAGGCATCGGGCAGCAGAAATTATTTTGCGAACAATCAGACGCGCAGCGTCGTGAGCAAAAATTTTCTGCTGCCCGATGCCTGCCCGCAAAAAAAAAACAGCCAAAAAAAAGCCCCACCCGGTATCAACCAGGCAGGGCCCTTACAAGAGCCCACAACAGGCTCCGGACTATCGATCGCTTAGAAACGCTTCGTCAGACCCACTTCGAAGGTACGGCCCAGCGGGTTGCCGATACGTGGGTCGTAACCCATTTCCTGACGTGACTCAGGCGGCATTTCGTCGGTCAGGTTCTGAATTGACGCATTTAATGTTGCATCCCAGTTCACCAGATCCACAGTGTAGTGGAAATCCAACGCTATCCAGTCGTCACCAAACACACCATAGGTGCTGGGGCCGAATGGCAGAGTAGTGCCGGGCTGACGGCCGTTTGGTGTCAGTGCAGCATCACCGACGCGTGAGCCATCCGCAGTGAAGAAACGATCATCCTTCACGCCTTTGATGTACTGAGACACCAGGCGGTAGTTGTGGTCGCCCTGAGAGTAGTTGGCAGTCAGGTTTCCACGCCACTCGGATACTGCGTTAGCAATGGTTGCGAAGTTCAGGAAGCCCAGACGGTCATCACTGGCACTGATCAAGAAGCCATCCAGTCTGGTTTCAGAGAAGTCGAACTTGGTGATTTTGGTAGCAGTGGCGCTGAACGTCAGGTCACCTGCAAACGCCGGAAAGCCGTAACTGGTTTGAATATCAAAACCAGCCGTGGTCTGTCCCGGGCCGTTACCAAAGTCGGTACGGATAGATGCAAAGTCTGCCGCTGTGGTCACGCCCTGAACGCACTGACCGTTAAATACAACGCGACCCGCCAGCGGGTGAGCGCAGTTTGCCAGTGCTGTACCGTTGGTTGGAATGGTTGCAGAACCGGTTGGTGAAATGCTGAATATAGCAGAGGCGATCTGGTTGGCTGAGGCCAGCAGTGCCAGCTCGTTTTCAGTTTCAATGTTGAAGTAGTCAACAATAAAACGGAAGTTGCTGCCGGCGGTGAAACCTTCGGATTGCCAGATGGCGCCTGAGCTCCAGACCGTTGCTTCTTCCGGAACAATACCGGCTGCAGTGACTGTCTGCGCACCACGCCAGTTGCCGGCCGCAATGGTGTAGCTGTTGACACCATTGGTCACTTCGCCTGGAATAACACTTGCGCCAGGCGCCTGGTAATTGGTGCCATAAGAACCACGGAAGGACAGGTTATCCGTCAGTGTGTATTGGCCAGACACTTTGTATACCGTTGAGTCGAGGCCGCCCGAAAACTCTTCGTAACGCACTGCAGCAGACAAGTACAGGGAGTCAAACACGGGCAGGCTTAATTCGCCAAAGACGGAGTTCTGATCCTGTGTGCTGTAGTCAGGTACGTTGGTGCCGAAGAACTGGAACGGGCCCGGGCTATCAGGTGTACAGCCGTTATACAGCGGGTCTGTCGGTGCGCGTGGCACCTGACCGTCGGCGGCCGGGACCTGGCAAGGTGTTGAACCGTTGAAGAGCGGGTCACTGACGATTTCGTTGTTTTCAGTGGTGCGCACTTGTGCACCAGCTGCCCAGCCAATGTTTCCGCCTGGTAATGCAATCGGCGTTTCACCACTGAACACGGCATCAAAGGTCAGGTTCCAGTTGATGGCACGTGAGGCGCGGTCGTTAAACAACCAACGGATCAGCTCGTCGGAGTTTTCAGCACCGGCTTTGTAACTGGGGTTAGCCAGGCCGTAAACCGGTTGTGATGCAAAGTTGGATGCAAAGGGGTTATACCATGAGCAGCCTGCAGAGCCAGCCAGCGCGGAGTTCTGTGTGCCGAATCGGTTGGGGTTCTGGTCAGCGACGTTACAGTTCGTGCCACCAAAACCGTTCAGGGCCTGCTGGACACGGTACAGCATCATGTCCGGGCTGTCAGCGTAGAGGTTGGTGCGGTTGTAGGTGGCAGCGATGTCATAAGTGATGCCGTTATCAAGCTCGCCTTCAAAACCCGTTGACAGGTGCGCAAACTTGTTACGGATCTTGCTGGGGGTACTGAATTTGCCGTCTTCAGCAAAGGTATCCAGGCCGCCATGTGCAAAGGCGCGGTAGGTAACGGGCGTAAAGCCTTGAGTGGCGGCAAACGCAGGGTTGCTGGCAAAACCGGTACGCTGCGCGAAATCAGCCACAAACGGGTTGTTCTTGGGTACGTACAGTTGGTAGGTCGCGCCGCCATGGATAGCGGGTCCGCGGATAACCGGCTGTGACGGTGAGCCGTACTGATACGGTGTGTCTACCATGGAGTAGGCAGCCCGCACGTAAAAGTCCATGGTGTCGGTAACGGCAGTTTTTACCTGCGTGTAGAGACGATAAATATCGTTGTCAGAAACAACGTTGTAGTACGGAATGTAGTTGTAAGCACAGCTGAACGTGTTTACAAAAACACCGCCGACAGCTTCACAGGAACTTTGAGTGTAGTCGGAGATGATACCGCCTGTGGGTGCACCCCAGTCGCCGTTCGCAGTGGAGGAAGCCGGGTTATGCACCTGCGTTTCTGGCAGTGCGCCACGTGGCAACCAGCCTGCCAGGTTGGTCAGTGTTGACCAAGGGGCTGGGTTGGCGCCGTAAGGCTGATCGGTGAAGGCGCGATCTTTGGCGTCAAGGCGTGAGCGGTGTTCCCACTGTGCTGCCCAGATCACGTCGGTGTTTTCACCGCCAAATCCACCCAGAATGCCGAAGGTGTAATCACCGTCGGAGCCGTCGATGGCCTTGTAGGATGACTGCACTTCAACACCGTCAAAGCTGTCACGGCTGATAAAGTTCACAACACCACCGGTCGCGTCCGCACCGTAAGTTACCGCAGCGCCGTCCTTGAGTATCTCGGTACGTGCCAGCGCTATCGATGGGATCACAGAGGTGTTCTGGGTGACACGGCGGCCGTTAAACAGCGACAGCGTTTTGTCAGAGCCGATACCGCGCAGGTTGTAGCTCACGCTGCCCGTCAGGCCGGCACCGCCGAAATAATATGACTCACCAGAGGTTGCTCCGGAGATGCTCAGACTTTTTGCAAAGTCCAGCGCGGAAGGAGAGCCTGACAGCTTCAGGTCTTCCTGTGTGTAGACTTCGACGGGCAGTGCCGCGTCGACAGGTGTACCACGAATCAATGAACCTGTAACAACAACCTCTTCGATCTCTGGTGCCTGTTGAGCAAACACCAGTGTGGGCGCAACCAGAGTCACGCAAGCTATACACCGATACAGTTCTTTCAATTTCATCGGGTTTCCCCCCCTTTATTGCTTGATGTTACTGCAGTTAAGTTAATCGTCCGGCTTTTTCCAGAATACAAAAAAAGCAAAGGGCGACCACGCACGGAAGCATTGCCCTTCCGATGCGCGCGGAGTTGTCGTCAACTCTCTTGATTCGTTCTTTGCTTATTATTGCTTTGGAAATGTTGTTCAGACGATGTTACAACTCTCCGGGTGATGGGAGAGTGTTACCAATCTTCACATAAATGACGCTGGTGTTACTTTTTATAACACTTTGTTTTGTCGAGATTTTCTGTGCGATCGATTGTTCGAAGAGTAAACCAGATGCGTCTGATGAGTCAATTAAAGGCCCTGCGCTGATTGTCGGCGTGGCCGGTGGCAGTTAAGCTGGCGCTATCAAAACAGACGGAGCAACACCATGAAACAGTCTCACTGGCTTACCTCGCCGCCAAACGCCCACGGCCGTGTGAAACCGGGCCGCGTGAAGCCCTGCAATGCACAGATGGTTAACCGACCAGCGAGCGGTTTAATGACTTGTACAGTGTTTGCACTCAGTTTGTTTGTACCGGCCGCACTGATTGCGCAGGCGGAGCAAACCCTGAGCTTGCCAGGTTTTGACGGCATCAGTGCCGCTGATGCCGGACTCTCTGCTGACGGGCTGAGCGCTGTTACCGCGGCGCTGCAGGCGCAGATTGATGCTGGAGACATTCCCGGCGCAGTCGCCGCTGTCCTCAAAGATGGCAAACTGGTTTATCTGCAGGCGCTGGGTTTCAAGCATATTGAGTCAGCACAACCGATGACCACAGATGCGCTGTTTCGCACCTACTCAATGACGCGCCCGGTCACCGCTCTGGGTATTCTGATTCTGCAGGACAAAGGCCTGCTCAGTGTCAACGATCCGGTGAAGAAGTACCTGCCACAGTTTGCCGATCAATCAGTGCTGCAGGATGCCGATGATGCCGATATTGAGGAAGTGCGTGCCCGCGATGGCGATATCACCATCGCACAACTGCTGCTGCACACCTCTGGTATCGGTGACCGCAACAGTGCGTTTTACCGCGCCAACAATGTGCATAGTTATGATCAGACGCTGGAGCAGGTGGTTGATAATCTGGCTGCGCTTCCGTTGTTTGAAGATCCGGGCACGGTGTACCGTTACGGCATGCACTCGGAAGTACTGGGCAGGGTGATTGAGGTGGTGTCCGGGCAGGATATTGCGAGCTTTTTCCAGCAAGAGATATTTTTGCCACTGGGCATGACCGATACCGTGTTTTACGTGGATGACAGTCGCCGGGACAGGCTGGCCACTGTGTACAGACCGGATGCGGAGGGCAAACTGCGCCCGCATGAAATGGAGCACATTCCGGTCACCGAGGTGCGCGCCCTGAACAGCAGCGGCGTAGGCCTGGTATCGTCAACGGCAGATTTCTTGAAGTTCTCACAATTGTTCCTCGACAACGGCATGGCCAACGGCCAGCGTGTGCTCAGCGAAGAGGGGGTGCGGCAGGCTGCAGAAAATGCCGTGCCTGAGGCTCTGATGCCAATCGGCAGCAACGGCTACTGGGCCGGTTCGGGCTGGAGTCTCGGAGGATTTGCCGTCGCACTTGACCCCGGCGCCTACAACCATACCGTCAATCAGGGTGAGTACTGGTGGGATGGATCAGCGGGCACACGTTTCTGGATAGACCCCAGCGAGAACATGATCACCATCATCATGGCTCAGGTGTCTCCGGCGGGCGGTAATGGTTTCCGTGAGCGCTTTAAAACCCTGGTGTATGAAGCGCTGGAGTAAACACCAGTTTAGAGCCCTTCATCAGCGATGCTGGCAAAGCTGCCGCGTGTTGTCGCGGCAAGATCTGCAGCTGACAGTTCTATCTCCAGTCCGCGTCGCCCTGCACTGGTAAAAATACTTTGAAATTGTTGGGCGGACACATCGATAAAGGTGCGCAGCGGTTTTTTCTGTCCGAGCGGGCTGACCCCACCAAGCACATACCCGCTGCTGCGCTGCACGTCGGCAGCGGCGGCCATGGCGGCTTTTTTAGCGCCGGCGGCTTTGGCAATCTGTTTCATGTTCAGCTGGGCAGTGACCGGCACAATGCCTACCAGCAGTTCTCGGGTTTCAGTCGCCACAATGAGCGTTTTGAACACGCGCGCCGGCTCGACACCCATTTTTTCAGCAGCCTCGAGCCCATAGGACGAGTGCGACGGGTCGTGCCGGTATTCGTGGATGGAGTATGTGATGCCAGCCTGGCGGGCAGCATTAATGGCCGGTGTCATCGGGGAGGCAGAATCTCCTGTCGCATGTCACCCATGCCCTCCACGCCAATGCGCACAACATCGCCGGGCTGCAGATACTGCGGCGGCGTCATCGCATCGCCTACGCCCTGAGGTGTTCCGGTATAAATCAGATCACCGGGCATCAGGGTCATAAACTGACTGAGGTAGCTGACAATGTGCGCAACACCAAACACCATCTGACTGGTATTGCCTTGCTGGCGCATCTCACCATTTACTTCAGACCAGACGGCCAGGTTCTGCACATCGTCTATGCTGTCGCGGGTGACCAGCCATGGACCGAAAGGTGCAAACGTGTCGGCACTTTTGCCTTTGATAAACTGGCCGCCCCGTTCACGCTGGAAAGCGCGCTCAGAGACATCGTTGCCGGTGCTGTAACCGGCCACGTAATCAAGGGCATCGGCCTCGCTGACGTACTGGGCTTTTTTTCCGATGACGACTACAAGCTCCGCTTCATAATCGAGTTTGGTGACGCCGCGTGGCTGTAACACCGGTTCAAAGGGGCCGGAAATGGCGGTTATCGCTTTTGAGAACACCAACGGTTCCGTGGGTAGTTCAACGGCCATTTCTGCCGCGTGATCCACATAGTTAAAGCCGATGGCGATGATTTTTGGCACGCCGGAGACGGGTTCAGCCAGGCGAGGGTTGCCGCTAACCACCGGCAGTGAACTGACCGGTATCTGTGCGATCCGCGCGAGGCTTTCGTCGGATAACTGATCCGGGGTGATGTCGTCAAGGTGGGCAGATAGATCGCGGATTTGTTGCTGGTCGTCAATCAGACCGGGTTTTTCCTCGCCGGGAGGGCCGAATCTGACCAAGGTCAATTCGGTGGCGAGTGCCTGACTGGCGGCTGTGGCAAGCAGGACGGCCGTCAGCGCAGATATCATGGCAGTGACAAGTGTTCGACTGATCGGGGTTGGACGAAAAAGTGTTGAACGAATCAGCTTTGAATACGACATGGGTAAGGCTCTTCTTTGTTGTTTTCGGCGAGTATAACGCCGGTCTTTGCCATATACGACTATTGGTGATCTGGGTAAACTGTGTTCAGTACAACACAACAAGATGGAAAAACACCATGCGACTTCAGAAATCCTTCCTGCTCGGCGCCACATTGGCTGCCAGTGCGATCCTCAGCCAGCTGCTGGTTGCACAGTCAGATGCGCAGACCTCCCCATTACTGACCTCCACGTTACTGACCTCCACGTTACTTATCAATGTCAACGGCTACACCATGAACAGCGATCGTGAACTGGTGCAGTTCAGTGCCCTGCAGTTTACCGGTGACACCATTGACCGCGTGTTCAGCGCTGATGAGCCCTTGCCAACGGATGACACACTGACGCTGATTGATGGCGAAGGCAAAACCTTGTTGCCGGGCCTGATTGATTCACATGGCCATATTCTCAACTACGGGCTGAGTCTGCTGCGGGTGGATATGACCGGAACGCAGTCGGAAGCCGAGGCAGTGCAGCGCGTCATCGAGTTTCAGCAGGCCAATCCCGGTTTGCAGTGGATACAGGGCCGTGGCTGGAATCAGGTGTTATGGGACAGTAATGAATTTCCATCAGCCGCTGCCTTGGAAGCCGCCAATTCGGATGTGCCGATGTGGTTCAGCCGCATTGACGGGCATGCGGGCTGGGCTAATCGCGCCGCCATTGAACTGGCTGGTGTTGATGCGACTACGGCAGACCCGGATGGTGGCATGATCATCCGTGACACCGAAGGTCGTCCGACCGGGACCTTTGTGAACAATGCCATGCGCTTTATCACCCAGCATATTCCTCAGCCCAGTCTGGAAGATCAGAAGTTGGCGCTGCGCCGGTCCATGGAAGCATTGGCCGCAGAAGGTTTGACCAGTGTGCACGATGCCAGCGTCAACAGCACAACATTGCAGGCATACAAGGAATTATTGGCCGAAGGGCCGTTGCCGATCCGCGTCTATGCCATGCTGGCAGGGCTGGACCCTCAATTGGCCGACCGCCTGGCGGAAGGGCATTTTCTGAGCGAAGACGGTACCTTCTCGGTGCGCAGTGTAAAAATCTCCGCCGATGGCGCATTGGGTAGCCGTGGCGCATACCTCAATGATGACTACACTGACATGCCGGGCCATCGCGGGTTGTTGCAGATCACCCCGGAGCGCCTGACGCAGTTGATGAACCAGTCCATGCTCGCCGGTTTCCAGGTCAATGTGCATGCCATCGGTGATGGCGCCAACATGATTGTGATGGACAACTTTGAAGCCTTGATTCAGAACACCAATACCCGCGAGCAGCGTCATCGTATTGAGCATGCGCAGATTCTGCGATACGAGGATATTCTGCGTTTTAATACCTTGGGGGTGATTCCGTCCATGCAGGGCATGCATGCCACCAGCGATAAAAACATGGCGCAGGATCGTCTGGGTGAGGTGCGTATTTTAGGCGCCTATGCCTGGCGCAAACTGCTGGATAGCGGCGCTGTTATTGCCAACGGCTCGGACTTTCCGGTGGAGCCGGCCAATCCGTTTTTTGGTCTGCATGCCTCGATTACCCGGCAGGATCAGAATAATGAGCCTCCCGGCGGCTGGTTTCCGGAGGAGCGCATGACGCATGAAGAAGCCTTGCTGAGTTTTACGCTGGATGGCGCGTTTGCCGCCCACCAGGAGAATGAACTGGGCACCCTGGAGCCGGGTAAAAAGGCTGACTTTATCTTGGTTGACCAAGACATTTTTGCCATAGAGCCCACCGAAATCTGGAAAACCGCTGTTGCCCAAACCTGGGTGGGCGGCCGGCTGGTTGCCGACGTGGAGGCCGCCGCGCCATGAACAACATCAAGGATACCGCTGATCTGAGTCGTCGCCTGTTCCTCAGCCGCGGTCTGAAAAGCACCAGTGCCTTGATGCTGGGGGCCGGCGCACTGTCATCGCGCTTGGCGACTGCGCAGGAGTCGGTAACAGAGCAGGCGTCTGTAACAGAGCAGGCGTCCGTAACCGAACAGTTCAGTCAAGCCGTGACCGGTGAAGATTACTGGCAGATGGTGCGCGAGCAGTTTTCATTTCCTGACTCCACTGTGCCGATGAATGCTGCCAATCTGTGTCCATCGTTCCGTTCAGTGGCAGATCAGGTGGCGTTTCTGACGGCAGATATTGATCAGGATTGCTCCTTTAACAATCGCAGCAAATTCTCGGGTCTGCTGGAAAACTCACGCGCGCTGGTTGCCGCGCAACTGAATGTCAGTGCGGATGAAATCGCACTGGTGCGTAACACCAGTGAAGCCAATAACATCATTAGTAATGGTCTGGATCTGAGCGCCGCCGACGATGTGATTATCTGGGATGAAAACCACCCGACCAACCACGTGGCCTGGCAGGTGCGTGCTGCGCGTTTTGGATTCAAGGTAGTGACCGTGGCGACGCCCGCCGATTTGCGTGATCCGCAGCAGTTGCTGGATGCCTTTGTTGCGCAGTTCACCGATCGCACGCGGGTGCTGGCGATTACCCATGTATCCAATGTCAGTGGCATCCGCTTGCCGATTGCTGAACTGGTGCAGGCCGCCAAAGCCCGCGGCATCTATGTGCATGTGGATGGCGCGCAGACCTGGGGCGCCATGGCACTGGACTTGGCAGCCCTGGGCATGGATTCCTTCACTGCCAGCGCCCACAAATGGTACATGGGGCCCAGAGAGGTCGGGCTGTTGTATATCAAGTCCGATCAGCACACCCGCATCTGGCCCGGTGTGGTGGCGTCGGGTTGGGGCAGTGGCGCAGAGACGCGGCAGATCGGTGCGCGTAAATTTGAATCCCTGGGCCAACGCGATGACGCGGCGCTCGCAGCGTTAAGTGTCGCCGCGCGTATTCATGACAGCATCGGTGCCGCGCGTATAGAACAACGGATTGTGCAGTTGTCTCAGCATCTGAAGAGCAGTGTGGTGGGGCTGGGTTTGCCGCTGGTGACTCCCATGGATGCTGCCCTGAGTTTTGGTGTGGTGGTTGTGCAGACGCCGGCCGGGCAGGGAGGTCCGCTGTCGAACCGGCTGTATGAGGAGTTTGGCATTGCTGGCGCCGGCACTGGCGGACTGCGGCTGTGCCCGGGCATCTACAACACTCTGGCGCATGTTGATCGCGCCGTCGCGGGAATCAAACAACTGATGGCATGATCTGGATCTGACCACGGAGGATCAACTGAATGTTGCTGGAAGCGGTTTGGATTGGTTTTGCGTTTAGCATTGGATTGCTCGTGCGCGCCATTGGGTTACCCCCTCTGGTGGGTTATCTGGCCGCCGGTTTTGCGATTTCTACCTATTCCGTTGATCTGGGTATGCCGGCTGAAGCCGGGGAAGTGCTTGATCATGTGGCGCATCTGGGTGTGCTGCTGTTGCTGTTCACCGTCGGCTTAAAGCTTGATTGGCGAAACATTGTGAAGCCCGAAGTGATAGGCGGTGGGCTGCTGCATTTTTTTATCTCCGTTGTGTTGATGACGCCCGCCTTGCTGCTGGTGTTCAGTGTGGATTTTTACACGGCATTTATGTTGTCGGTGGCACTGGCGTTTTCCAGCACCGTGTTGGCTGCCAAGGTGTTGGAAACCAAGCGTGAACTGCGCGCCTTTCACGGGCGAGTGGCCATCGGCATTCTGATTGTTCAGGACTTGATTGCCTTGATAGTCGTGAGTCTGGCTGCGGGCCGTTCCCCCTCAATCTGGGCCTTGCTGGTGTTTACGCTACCTCTTTTGCGACCGCTTTTATTCAAACTGCTGGATGCCAGTGGTCATGATGAGCTGCAGTTGTTGTTTGGATTGTTGCTGGCGCTGGTGGTGGGCGGGTACGGCTTTGAGCTGGTAGGTCTGAGTTCCGAGTTGGGTGCATTGGTGCTCGGCGCGTTACTTGCCAACCATCGCCGATCCGGTGAATTATCCAAAACCCTCTGGGGAATCAAAGAATTTTTCCTGGTCGGGTTTTTCCTGCAGATTGGTATCGGCGGATTGCCGGACTCGCAGGCTTGGATGTTTGCGCTGATGATGACAGCGTTGCTGCCCATCAAAGCCATCCTGTTTTTCTTGTTGCTGGTGCTGTTCAGGTTGCGGGCGCGCAGTGCGTTTTTATCAAGCCTGAGTCTGACCAACTACAGTGAATTCGGGCTGATTGTTGCCAGTATTGTGCTGCCGCAGTGGCTGGTGCCACTGGCATTGACTGCCGCGCTGTCATTTCTGGTGAGTGCGCCGCTCAATCGTTATGCGCATCCGCTGTACGAGCGATTAGCCGCACGTCTGATCCCTCTGGAGCGAAACACTCGTCATCCTGATGAGCAGCCCCTGTCACTTGGTAACGCTGAAGTGCTGATTATGGGTCTTGGTCGGACAGGAACCGCGGCCTATGATCACCTGAAAGATAAATGCCGGCTGGTGGCCCTGGACTCCGACCCTGCGCGTGTGCAGATGCATAAAATGATGGGGCACAACGTGTTTTTTGCAGACGCAGAAGATCAGGTGTTCTGGCAAAATTTGGATCTGGCAGCTGTCAGTGCGATCATTCTGACCATCAATGATATGGAAGCCAAAGTGATTGCCGCGCAGAAACTGCGCAAAAGTGGCTTTGCCGGTTTAATTGTTTCTCACAGTATGCACAGCGATGAGGCTGAAAAAATCATCAAAGCCGGTGCAGATCAGACCTATCTGACCATGTCTGAAGCAGGAGTGGGATTGGCTGAACACGTCTTTCAGGCAGACTTTGGCAGGGATCGGCGCAGTCCTGAGTCGGATCTGGAGAAACAGCGGTAATCAGCCGCTTTTCAGGGCAGCTTCCAGCAGCCCGTCGCGGCGCAGAACACTGTGTTTGACCACAAACCCTTTCATCATCGAGGTCACCCGCGCATGCGGGCGCGCCACAAATGCCGGGGTGCCGTGATTCATGAGCCTGACCGAAATCTGATCAGCGGCCTTGAGGGCATACTCCCGGTTCAGTACATCGGCATCCGACTTCAGCAGAATGTAGGCGTGTCCGAGCGTCTGTGGTCCCGTAAAGGGTGCGAACGCATCAGCGAATGCCTTAAGCGCCAGATCATCCAGGTAGTTCAGAAAATCCCAGAATAAGCAGAGGTCAAAGCGGGTGCCCGGCTCAAATTGCAGGGCAGAGCGGAATCTGTCCAGCCACGCCTGGTACATGGCCGTATCATGCTCATCCGGATTCGGTAGTTGTCCAAACGGCGTTTTTGAACGGATAACCGGGGGCGTCAGCAAGCTGTCATGCAGTGCGCTGAAATGCAGCCGACAGCGGCGATTGCCAAAAAACTCGACCGTCTCGTGCACCCCGAAGCCTGCATCAAAGACCATCAGCGGCGAGTTGCCTGCCAACTGTTCGATCAAATCAGGCATCAGGCGCGTTTGCAGCACCTGCCTGCCGGAATCATCGAACTGTTCTGCGGTATTCAGCATCAGGCCGGTTTGTCCGCTGCGGGTTTGAACGCGCTGCTGCTGTTGGCGTGGGCGGGGTCAATATCAATGGTACCTTTGAAACGTGCGCCTTCTTCCAGGGTCATTTTCGGGGTAACAATGGTGCCCTTGATGTTGCTGGTACTGGACACTATCACCTTCTCTTTTCCAGCAATGTCGCCATGAACTTCACCATCAATACGGATGGTTCTGGCAGTGATGTTGGCGTGTACCTTGCCAGTTTTTCCGATGGACAATTCATGCGCTGACAGGCTCACGGAGCCTTCAACATGGCCTTCGATCAGCAGGTTTTCATCACCGCTGATTTCGCCCTTCACCCGGATGGTGGCACCCAGAATGGCGGACTTGCCGGTAGCAGCGGCAGGTGCACGATAGGCTGTAGACGAGTTGTCGATGGCGGGTGCTGCCTGTGCAGGGGTATCAATTTTTTCGGGTTGTCGGTCCTTGTTTCTATCAAACATGATGTTCACCGCTATTGTTTTAAAACCAGTGGATGGGGCAGTTGTCTTTTTCCAGTGCTTGAGTGTTACAAGCCAGACGCCGAATGTATCAATAATATCCAAATATGACAACGGCTTAAAACGTTTTTATCAGGACGAATATTGAAGTTAGCGTTTGGTGGCAGGCATTAAAATTAACAAAAGCTCTCAATCAGGGCTCAGATGACTGGCGTCGACCAAACAGAACCAAGAAGTTGGGTGACAAGTGTAGCGGCGTTAGACTAGGATCAGATCTTGCCGGACGACCATGGGTACCACGAGGATTGATGCGCCGATCACGGGACATAAGAGCCTTGCTGTTAATTGCGTTGCTGGCGGCGCTGGGCTCTCCTTTGGCTGCGGTTTATCTGGCGCAGCAGCAAGGTGTGGATGCAGAGTTCAACAGAGCGTTGGAGTACGCCAGAGTGATGGTCAGCCGCTCTGATCGTGCGGTCGAACAGATGCGTCTGGCCAATGCACTGCTGTATGACGAGTTTACCCGCAATCCGGAAGATTCCTGTTCTGATCAGATGTTGCTGAGAATGCAGCAGCTGAGCATCGGCATGGAGTTCATAAAGTTAGCCGGCGCTGTGCGCAATAACAGGCTGATCTGTTCCACTCTCGGACGCCATGACAGCGGTCTGGAACTGGGACCTGCGGACGTGGTGACCGTCAATGGCACATCGTTACGTTATCAATCGCCGTTACCCACCGATGAGAATGTCCCCTACGTGTCCCTCGAGCGGCTGGGTTTTATTGCCATGGCCAATCGCAATCAGGCTCTGGATATCGCCATGGACCGGGAAGGCGTGTTGCTTGGTACCTTCGATGCCATCACCAATGAAATGCGAACATCAAACTTTCTCGGCAATACTGACTGGGTGATGCAGACACAAGGCGTGATGGAATCAGCGTTTGTGGACGGCGACTACATTGTTGCGGTGGTGCGTTCAGACAACGTCCGTTTCACCGGTGCGGTGGCAGCCATTCCCATTCTTTATCTGAATGGGCGGGTGCAGGAGTTTATGTTGTTGCTGTTGCCGCTGGCGGTTATTGCAGGATTGATCATTTCGTTTGCAATTGTCTATATGGCAAGGCAGCAGTCGTCGCTGTCGACACAAATCCGCCACGGACTTAAACGTAACGAGTTTTATCTGGTGTACCAGCCGGTTGTTGATTTGAGCAGCCGGCAATGGCGGGGCGCGGAGGCTTTGCTGCGTTGGCGCCGTAAAAACGGTGAAATTGTTTACCCGGATGCCTTTATCCCCAGCGCTGAACAAACGGGTCAGATCAGAGCCTTGACAGAGCGCGTGATTGAGTTGGTAGAGCACGATATGGGTGCATTTCTGAGCAGCGTCCCGGAATTTTTTGTCTCCATCAACCTGTCAGCCCGAGACCTTCAATCTGACGCCGCATTGGATCTGCTGGTGGATCTAAAAAGGCGCACCGGAGCAGACTCTGGTCAGATTATGGTGGAGATTACCGAGCGTATGCTGCTTGATCCTGATCGCGCTGCCAAGCTGGTGCATCGGCTGCGTTCGCGTGGTATTCAGGTGGCTGTTGATGACTTTGGTACCGGTTACTCCAGTCTGTCCTATCTGGAGACCATTCCGTTTGATGCCTTGAAAATCGACCGCTTGTTTGTTGAGGCGATTGATAAAGAAGCTGCGACCAGTCGTGTGGTGCCGCACATCATTGAAATGGCAAAAACTCTTGGCCTTAAACTGGTTGCCGAGGGCGTGGAGACGGAAGCGCAGGCCAGTTACTTACGTGAGCGCGGTGTTGCCTTTGCACAGGGCTGGTTGTTTGCCAAACCCATGCCTCCCGAGCGCTTGATCCAGCACTTCGCCATGTCCAGTGATCAGCCTCCCACGGTTGGCAGTTAACAAACTGAGCAGGTATTTATGACACAGCTTTATCCCGGCATTGAGCCGTATGACATACAGTTTTTGAAAGTGTCGGATCGGCATAGCCTGTATGTCGAGCAATCCGGTAACCCTGAGGGCAAGCCGGTGGTGTTTTTGCATGGCGGACCAGGCGGGGGAACCTTGCCGCAATACCGGCAGTTCTTTGATCCCTCCCGATGGCGAATTGTGATGTTTGACCAACGCGGATGCGGAAAAAGCACACCGTTTGCCGAATTGCAGGACAACAGCACTTGGGATCTGGTCGCTGATATTGAACTCATACGCGAACATCTGGGCATCAGCCGCTGGGCGGTATTTGGCGGTTCCTGGGGGTCGACACTGGCCCTGGCCTATGCAAGCTCACATCCTCATGTGTGTACTGAACTCTTCCTGCGTGGCATTTTTCTGCTCAGGAAAAAAGAAATCGACTGGTTTTATCAGGAAGGCTGCTCAAAGTTGTTTCCCGATCTCTGGGAGTCCTATGTGCGGCCGATTCCGGAAAATGAACGTGATGATTTTGTGGCGGCATACTACCGGCGCCTGACCTCAGACAATCCGGCAGTGCGCGCCGAGGCCGCCAAAGCCTGGTCAGTGTGGGAAGGCTCGACCTCCAAACTCAGTTACGATGCGGCTGCGGCTGCGCGTTTTGGCGATGATGAATTTGCCGATGCCTTTGCCCGCATTGAATGTCATTACTTTATGAACAAAGGCTTTTTTACGCACGATAACTACCTGTTATCACAGGTTCACAAGATTCGACACATTCCCACCGTGATTGTGCACGGTCGCTACGATGTCGTTTGCCCGGTCGAAAATGCCTGGGATCTGCACAAAGCCTTCCCGGAGTCAGAGTTGCACATCATTGCGGACGCCGGCCATTCGCTGTCGGAGACAGGTATCACACAAAAGCTGATTGAATATACGGATCGCTGGAGTTGATCATGTTGTGTCAACGCAGAGAACAAGCGTTTCTTCCGTGCTCACAAACGGGCGGACACAACGGCGGCTGTCAGCATCATGATCGTTGATGCAGTGATCATTGGTGCGGGTCCCGCAGGGTTGATGGCTGCCACCCGCTTGGCTGAGGCCGGAAAATCGGTTGCGCTGTTTGATGCCATGCCCTCGTTCGGCCGTAAGTTCTTGCGTGCCGGTGTTGGTGGATTGAACATAACTCACAGCGAAGGGCCGGACGCGTTTAGTGCCCGCTATCATCCACATGACACTGTTGCAGACTGGTTGAGTGCGTTTAATGCCTCAAGTGTCACCGACTGGGCAGCCAGTCTAGGTATATCGACCTTTGTCGGGAGCTCCGGGCGGGTGTTTCCCCAGCAGTTAAAGGCTTCTCCTCTGCTACGCGCCTGGTTGGGGCAGTTGCACTCTCTGCACGTCGGATTTTTCACGCGCCATCGTTGGCTGGGCTGGGAAATGCTGCGCGATGATAAAGGGCTGGCGTTGCAGCGACATCGGTTTTTTACCCCGGCGGGTGACGTCGCAGTGGACTCGCGCAGCTGTGTGCTGGCCTTGGGGGGCGGCAGCTGGGCACGCTTGGGCTCAGATGGCAAGTGGCTGCAGACCCTTCAGGGCATGTCGCTCAGTTGCGCGCCGCTGGTGGCATCCAACTGCGGTTATGAGGTCGCCTGGAGCCAGCGCATGCAGGAACAGTTTGCGGGTGTGCCCTTGAAGTCAGTGTGCCTAGGTATCAGACATCCGGATTCTGAGCACTGGCAGTTCAATCGCCGAGGTGAGGCCATGATCAGCAAACATGGCATCGAGGGCAGTCTGGTCTATGCAGCGTCCCGTCAGATAAATGCGCTGATAGAGACTGCCGGCCGCGCAACTTTGCAGTGGGATTTATTGCCACATATGCCTGAACAGACGATACTCGAAAAATTGTCGGTCGCCAGAGGCAAAGAGTCGCGCAGCAATTTTCTGCGTAAACGTCTCGGTATTACCGGGGTAAAAGCAGCGTTGCTGCACGAGTTTGCCAAGGATGCCATGGAGTCGCCACAGCTGCTTGCGGCGGCGATCAAAGCCTTGCCCATGATCGTTTCCCGGGCGCGCCCGCTGGATGAGGCGATCAGCACCTCGGGTGGTCTGAGTTTTAGTGAACTGGATGCGGGACTGATGTTAAAAAAATTTCCCGGCGTTTTTTGCGCCGGGGAGATGCTGGACTGGGATGCTCCAACCGGGGGTTACCTGTTGACCGCCTGTTTGTCCAGTGGACACCGCGCGGGTCAGGCCGCTGTGAGCTATCTGCATGGACAGGCAACGATCGATTGACGAGCGACAACAGAACAGATCGCCAGTCATAAACAATAACAACAAGTGAGATGCGGAGTCTTTTTATGAAATCACCCTGGCGTTTATTCATTTGCGGCTGGCTGACCATTCTGGCCGGTTCCCTGCTGGCCTATCTGGTGCAGACCTCTAGCGATATCACCATCAAAGATGTCAGGTTTACCGGCAATAACGGCCAGACGCTCAGTGCCCTGTTGTACATTCCTCCCAATGCCAGTGCCCGCACGCCCGCGCCCGCTGTGCTGGCGGTTCACGGCTATATTAATTCCCGCGAAGTGCAGGGGCCTTTTGCCATTGAACTGGCGCGCCGCGGATACGTGGTTTTGGCACTGGATCAAAGTGGTCACGGTTATTCGGACGGGCCAGCCTTTGCTAACGGGTTTGGCGGCCCGGCGGCACTGCGGTATCTGCACAGCCTGGATGTGGTCGATAAAAACAATATCGGCATGGAAGGCCACTCGATGGGTGGCTGGTCAGTGCTCGCTGCGGCCGCTGCTATGCCGGACGGATACAAATCGATTGTATTGCAGGGCTCCAGCACCGGCAGTGGTATGGCAGCGCCGGGAACGCCGGACTGGCCACGCAATGTGGCGGTGGTCTTTGCGCAATTTGACGAGTTTGCACCGCTGATGTGGGAAGTGCCTGAGGGAAGTCAGGTGGCCGACAGCGCCAAACTGAAGGCTTTATTTGGTACGCAAAGCTCGGTGGAAATTGGCCGGCTATATGGCGATATTGCGCAAGGCTCGGCACGTATCCTGCACAATCCTCCGGTGACACACCCCGGGAATCATATCTCCCATACCTCTGTGCAACACACCATCGACTGGTTTGCGCAAACCCTGGATCACGATCCTATTGAGGGGCCCGCGTCACGCGATCTGCAGGGTCAGATCTGGTTCTTCAAGGAAATCGGCACGCTGGCCGCCTTTGTTGGATTTGTGCTGTTGATGCTGGGCAGCATCCGCGGTTTATTATCCTTGCCAGTATTCGCCACATTGGCAAGTCCTGCGGCCAGCGCAGCATGGCCCGTGCGTACCTCTCGTTGGTGGGCACTGGCGCTGATCAGCGCCATCATCCCGGTGGCCACGTTTTATCCGCTGATGGGCATGGGCGCAGGACTGTTGAGCGCTTCTGTGTGGCTGCCACAGGGTATCAGCAATCAGGTGATGTTCTGGGCGCTGATCAATGGCCTCATCGTCACCGGGCTCGGGTTTGCCGTAAAAACAGGCAGGGCCGGCTTTGCCATCATCAACTGGCAGAGCAATGGCATGCTGGCAGTTGTGTTTGCGCTGACAACAGTACTGATCGGGTATATGTCCTTGTTGCTGGCCGACTACTTTTTTAAAGTCGATTTCCGTTTCTGGTTTGTGGGTCTGAAGTTGCTGAGTGTGGATCAGTTCCAGGCCATGTTGGTTTATCTGCTGCCGTTTACGCTGTTTTTTATGTTGTCGCTGCGGGCATTGCATGGGGGTTTATCGGTAGCCACCGACAGCCGTGGTTATCAGTATCTGAGCAATGCGCTGGTTATGGCGGGTGGTTTTATTGTGTTCTTGCTATTGCAGTATGGCAGTTTGTTTATCACCGGGCAGTTGCTGACGCCGGCTGAGCCACTCAACACCATTGTGATGATTCAGTTTGCACCGTTGTTGTTGATGGTGTCGCTGATCAGTACTTGCGCCTGGCGGCATACCGGGTCTTATGTGCCGGGGGCGTTGATGAATGGTTTGTGGGTGAGCTGGTATATCGTGGCGGGGCAGGCGACGCAGGCGGTCTGATGTTTGCCTCTTGTGATGGGTTTTAAACCGCTAAGGATGCGTTTTAAACAGCGTGGGAAGCGTTTTAAACCGCAGGGAATGCATTAAAACCGCAAGGGATGCGGGTGGTGGCGTCGGACCGGCCGCATCCCTTGAGGGGACGCCCGGCGCTGCGCAACTCGTCCTCAGGTGCTGCGCACCTTGCGAACTCGGACAGTGCTCGCGCTGGTTCGGGCGTCCACTCAAAGGATAAGCGCGGCCTGATCGGTCCGGCGTCACCACCCGCATCCCTTGCTCTGTTAGTGCCGCAGCTCTTTCTGCTCTTTCTTCTCGCCCTTCAGCGGTGCTCTCGCTGCTTATTCAGCGTATTTTCGGCCGCCGCGTCTGCGCCGCATTTCTCTTTTGCATCGCGCCGCAAAATCCGGAGGCCTGCGGCGGGGCGATCTGCGTCGAGGAACAATCAGAGGCGCAGCCTCGTTCCGAGACCCAGTCGCCCTGGTGCAGGCCGGGGAGCTCTGGCACTGCGCAGCCGCGAACTCCGAGCGGCAAGGCCGCGAGGGTGAGTTGCGCAGCGCCGGGCGCCTGAGCAAAGGATGCGGCCGGTCTGAAGACCCTGTCTGCCCCCGGGGCGGCCAATGTGCAAATAAAAATTACTCACCGGGGTGATAACGCCGCTGCGCCCGCGCGTTGACATCCTCAGGGTAAAACGCCACCGACTTGAAATCCCTGTCCACATAACGCTGCGCCTGATCATCAAAATGCGGCGACGCCGGATCACTGTTCTGACCACCCGCCAGAATTGAAATCGCCTCAACACGCTCCCCGAACTCAACCACCGCAACAAAACTGTTTCCCGAGTTGCCATAAATGCGGTTTGTCCCCGGGAATGCCCGCGCCCCGAACGATGCCAGCGCACCCCAGCGCGACGACGCCATGCCTACCGGCAAGCTGGGAGCATTGTCACTGTAAGGATGATTGATATCGCCGGTGATACGCTGGAAGCGATTCACTTCACCCCACGGGGTATTCCAGGTGCCAAAACTGGCGGTGAGTTCCGCCAGTGTTTCACTGAACACACGCAGCTTGTCGACCGCGGAAGCATCAGTGCCCAACCAGTTGATCTGCTCCAGCTGCGTCATGCCCGCGGGTGTTTCAATGTCCTGCGCTGCATTCATGCCGTAAAAATGCGCCAGTGTCATGGCAACAGAATCGACGCTGACATCAAAATTCCAGGAACGCAGCGCTTCAATTGGCTGCTCCAGATCCGCCCAGTCCGTTTCCAGTTCATCCCACGCGCTGACCAAACCGGGAATCATCTGCTCAAAACCCTTCAGCGTCGGATCATATGCCAGATCCAGCAGGCTGCTGATATCCAGCCCCGAGGTGGCCGACAACAGTTCAACGGAGTTGAGCTGGCGGAAATTTTCCGGATCCGGCGCCATATACGAAGGATAGTTGGCAGGATCGGGGCTGAACTCGCCAGAGACGGTATACGGCGTCGCATTGCTGTTCTGAATCCAGCCATTGGGCGGGTTGACCACCATCACGGTTTCTGTAACCTCATGTACGCCTTGCCAGTCGGTAGCGGGATTGCTGCCATCCACCGGCTGTGAATAATCAAATTGTGCGTCCCGGCGCGGCATAAAATTACCATGGAAATACGCGATGTTACCCTCGGCATCCGCAAACACCGTGTTGTTGGATGAATTGGTGCGGATGTCCATCATTGCCAGGAATTCATCGTAGTTCGCTGTTTTCATCCGCTGGTAAGACTGACTCAGCGCGTCAACCGGATTCCAGTTGATGCGCGTGACCACCCACTGGTCATCCAGCGTGTGAGTGATCGGGCCTTGATGTGTGCGGTAAATCGGAAAGGTGCGCTCGGCAAACTGGTTTTCACCGGTGCTGTAGCGCAGCGTCACTTCTGAGGTTTCGATCGGTCGCAGCTCATCACCATAACGGTATTTGAGTTCGCCGTTGTCGTTGACGACCTGGTGAACAAATTCGTCCATGAAGTCGGCGAAGGTGCTGGTATGCATCCAGCCGGTGGTTTCGTTAAATCCCTGGTAGATAAAAAACTGTCCCCAGGTGGCTGCGCCGTAGGCATTCAGGCCTTCTTCGCTGACCAGGTGATACTCGCCGCGGAAAAAGAAACTGGTGTGCGGATTGATCAGCAGCAGCGCGTTGCCACTGGCGCTCATGTCGCCGTTGATGGCAATACCGTTGGAGCCGGCGGGTTCGTCAAAAATGCTTTCCGCCAAGGGGGTCGGTGGGTGTTGCGCGATGGTCGCGTGCTGATCCGACTGTGCAGCAGAGGCCAGCGGTAATGCTGCAACGCGCGCGGCGGCGTCTGAGTA
>CAMBPO010000042.1 GCA_945869725.1 Klebsiella pneumoniae | reverse complement strand
CCGCTTATTCAGTAATCTGGAGACTCATCAGCATAAACTGATGCAGATCGTATTGTTCGGACAACCCGAACTCGATAAAAATCTGCAGGATAAAAGTATTCGCCAGTTAAAGGAGCGAATTACTCACAGCTTCTACCTGAACCCATTGAGGCCGGAAGAGGTCAGTGATTACCTGCGCCATCGCCTGAAAGCCGCAGGTTGCCCGGCCCCGCAAGTATTCAGCAAAGCTGCTGAGAACCTGATTGCCAAAGCCTCTGGCGGCCTCACACGCCGCATTAATATCCTGGCCGACAAAGCTCTCAAGCTGCGGGTATAGCCGCTGGCAGACCAATACTGTGTATGAGCAGTGTACCCGGTGAAGCTGCTGCTGCTATTGACCTTCAGATGGATGACGGGGTACATAACACCGGCATAATGCGTGCGGGCTTTAACAATGGCACGGCAATCCCCAATGCTGCTTCTACAGACGCCAATTACTTACTAACCGCACAATACACAGTCTGCTACCGCATGTAATCGCGGTACCTGCACTTAAAAGAACCCCGCTCTGCGGGGTTTTTTTTGCCTGACATTTGCCTGCAAACTAACGGCACTGGATGGCGCAGTGGCGATCCGGTAGCATCGCGGCTTTGTGATTCTCATCAAACGCGACCAAGCAGAGACAGCCCCACGATGGACCCGTTAGGCACAATTATTCAATGGATCGCCGTCTATGGCATTGTTGGCCTGCTGGCGTTGGGCCTTGCCGAGCGCTTTATCCCGCTGCTGCCGTCGTACGGTGTGCTGGTTGCTATTGGCATTGCTGCTGGCAATGGTGAGTGGTCGCTGCTGGCAGCCATTGCTGGAACCGTGACCGGCAGTGTCAGCGGGTGTCTGGTGTTTTACGGCTTGGCTGTGTCTCTTAGTGAGGAGCGCAGCTATCGCTTTTTGTACTGGGTCGGGCGCATAGTGGGTTTGTCGCAGGCACGGGTGGATCGCACCGTACTGTCATTCCGGGCCAATCAACGCACGCTGGCGTTTGTCATGCAACTGATCCCGACCATCCGGCTGATATCACCCATTATTGCCGGATTGTTTCACGCGGATGCCAAAGCCTTCAGCGTGGCAACGTTTGCGGGCATACTGCTGTGGAACTGTCTGTTTATTGGTGTTGGTTATTTTGCGGTGGGCTTGGTGCCGGACGCCAATGCTTCTACCCTGGCCGTTCAGGTGCTGGTGGTGCTGATTTTTGTTGAACTCGGCGCCGCATTGATCTGGCGATGGCGCCATGGCAAACAGCATTAGTTAAGGCGTAGCGTTGCAGCTGTGCTGATAGCTTGCTGCTGCGATGTTATGGGCATCATCGAGCTCAAACAGCACATCAGCGTGTTGCGGCAATGTCTCCCACATCATGCGCGTCAGGCGTTCATAGTGCATGATAAATCTGCGCACCTCTGCCTTGTCCATGATTGTTGCTGGCGCAGCGGCAAGGCGATCCTCTCTTAGCTTTTCCTCCTGCAGTTTTTCCTCTCTTAGTTTTTCCTGCTGCAGTTTTTCCTGCTGCAGTTTTTCCTCCTGCAACCATCGCCACTCCGTAATGCTGTCCATTGACGGTGCTTTTAACATGACCAACAGATCGATGTGCCGGAAGAGGCGCTGATACGCTTGTAACTGTTGTTCTACAAAAGCACGCCAGCGGCCATCCGCGTCATGACGCTGCTCCAGCGTGTTGATTGGCGCGCCCGAAAGCGATGCTGGCCGCGCGCCCACACACCAGCCTTCGAGAATGATCACATCCACTCGCCCTGCATGTAGCTGCCAATCCGCGAGCGGCCGCCTGTCATCCTGAGCTTTGTCGAAGCGCGGAATGTGGATGCGGGAATGAGTGTCCGCCGCCTTGAGTGTGTCAAGCAGCAAGAGCCCCAACGCCAGATCATGCGTACCGGGCACGCCGCGTGTTTGCAGCAAAGGGTGGATGTCGCGCGCAAGATCAGCGCGTTGCGTGCGCGTGAGATAGAGGTCATCAATCGACAACACCACGCATTTAATCTGCCTCGCATGTAACAGGCGTCTTAACAACTCGGACAATGTGGATTTGCCGGTACCCTGAGCGCCATTGATGCCCACCACTTGAGTTTGCTGCTGCTTGAGATGGCTCTGGGCGATATGGTCTGCCAGTGGCAAAAAATACTCCGTGGCCATGTTCGTAAATTCAGCCGAAAGCCGCTGATCAATCATGAACTGCTCAATGATGTGCTGAGTTGTTTGTGGCTTTGACATGCTGGATTTTATGTTCTCTACTACCCTCAACTAAACGGCTCAAAATTGCATACCGCCTTAAGAAAAACGTCATAACAATAAAGAGGTCTCCGATGACAACCGCAATGTACACCAGAATTAAAACCACACCATCATACCTGGCGCTTTTGCTGTTTGGCTTGTTGTGCCTGACTTCTATCGACAACCGCGCGTGGGCGCAAGCCGGCCCAGCCAACAAGCAGATTGTGATGGTGCCGATGCGTGATGGCGTGAATCTGGCCACCAACATTTATCTGCCTGACGGTGACGGCCCTTTCCCGGTGGTGTTAACACGAACCCCCTACGACAAAGATGGTGTGGACAGCAGCGTAGCGCGTTATAACGAGCGCGGTTATGCACTGATCTCGCAGGATGTGCGTGGCCGTTATGACTCCGAAGGTGAAAACCGTCCGTTTGAAACTGACATCGAAGACGGCTATGACACCGTGGAGTGGATCGCTGCCCAGCCGTTCAGCGATGGCAAGATTGGCATATTTGGCACCTCCGCACCCGGCATTACCTCCAATCTGGCTGCCGCCTCCGCACCACCGCATTTGACCGCTGCCTATGTGACCGTGGCACCGGACAGCCTGTTTTACCGCTCACGCTTTGTCGGCGGCGTATTCAAGGAAAGTCATTCCGGCGGCTGGCTGCGTGGTCAGGGCGTCAGTGAAGACATGATCAACGCCTATCGGGCACGCGCGGTGCTTGATGAGCAGTGGCGCGCCACGGATTTCCTGTTCCATCGTCATAATGTGCAGATTCCTGTGTACAACGTTGGCGGCTGGCATGACATTTATGCGGAAGGCTCGTTGTTTAATTTTGTATATCTGCAGAATGATGGCCACGAGGCTGCGCGCGGCAAACAAAAGCTGTTTATGGGCGCATTCGGGCACGGCACTTTGCAAGGTGATCTGGAATATCCCGGCGGCGGTTTTATAAATGGCGACATCGAACAACAGATGCGCTGGTGGGATTACTGGCTCAAGGATATTGATAACGGCATTATGGATGAGCCGGCGGTTAGCATTTATATGATGGGCTCTGCGCGCAAAGGCGCTGTGTCTGCGCACAACCGGGTGATTCATATGGACAGTTGGCCACCTGCAGCCACACTGACAAACTACTATTTGCAGCCGGACATGAGCCTGGCAACCACGCCGCCATCTGCGGCTGAGGCTTTTAAAACCTATACCTTTGATCCGGCCAATCCGGTTCCGACGATGGGCGGTCAGAATTTGGGGGCAGATGTCGGTCCGCGTGATCAGCGTGAAATCGGTCAGCGACAGGACTACTTGCGCTTTGCCACGCCGGTACTCGATAGCGACACGGTGGTTGCCGGCCATATCGACATGGAGTTGTATGTATCAACCGACGCGCTGGATACCGACTTTGTTGTCAAACTGGTGGATATCTACCCGGATGGTTACGAGGCATTGATTCTGGATTACCCGATCCGCGCACGCTTTCGCGACGGACAGAATGCGGAGGATGTGAAACTGATGACTCCTGGCGCTGTTGAGAAACTTAACATCAACCTGTGGAGCACTGCCCAGACCTTCGAAAAAGGCCACCGGATTGGCGTGCACATCACATCAAGCAACTTCCCGCGCTTTGCGGTGAATCCAAACAACGGTGCTGCGCTGGATGATGTGACCGCACCAGCAACATCTGCGCAGAATACGATTTATTTTGACAGTAACCGGTCGTCGTCGATTGTGCTGCCGGTTGTCACCGGGGGCTTTTGATTGCTGGCTTTGGGTTGTCGGCTTTGGGTTGCCGCTTTTTTGACTACCGGGTCAAACTGCTGAACAACTCAAAATAGCCCGGAAAGGTTTTTGCTGTGCAGCCGGGATCGTTGATGACGATGGGGCTGCCCCCAAACGCCGCTAATGAAAAACACATGGCCATTCGGTGATCGTTGTAGGTGTCAATGACCGCTGGCAACACGGAGGCTGGCGGGTGGATGACGATGAAGTCTTCGCCCTCCTCCACGTGTGCACCCACCTTGCGAAGTTCTGTAGCCATGGCTGACAAGCGATCGGTTTCTTTGACGCGCCAGTTGTAAATGTTGCGGATGGCGGTCGGACCTTTGGCAAACAAGGCTGTTGTGGCAATGGTCATCGCCGCATCCGGGATGTGATTTAAATCGACGTCCACCCCGATCAGATCACCTTTGCTGACCTCTATCCAGGTATCACCCCAGATAACGCTGGCGCCCATCTGCTCCAATACCTCGGCAAATCTGGCATCACCTTGCACACTGGCCTTGCCGGTGCCATGAACACGCACCGTGCCACCGGCAATCGCGGCTGCCGCCAGAAAATAGGATGCCGAGGAGGCATCACCTTCAACCATGATGTCACCGGGCGCCACATAGTGCTGACCGGCACCAATAACAAAGCGCTGGTCTTGATGATTTTCAACGTCCACACCAAAACGCTTCATGACATCCAGCGTAATGTGGATATAAGGTTTGGATACCAGTTCGCCTTCCACCGTAATGTCCAGACCGTCGCGGCAAAGCGGTCCTGCCATCAGCATGGCGGTCAGAAACTGACTGGAGATATTGCCGCGGATGCTGACTTGACCACCACGCAAACCAGCCGCATGAATGTGTAAAGGGGGGAAACCAAGAGGCCCGGTGTAGTCAATACTGGCACCGCAGGCCTTGAGTGAATCAACCAGGTCGGCAATCGGTCGCTCCGACATTCGTGGTTCACCGGTCAACTCAAACTCACCGGTTCCGGCAGCCAGAGCAGCCGTCAGCGGACGCATGGCGGTGCCGGCATTTCCCAAAAACAGTGTTAGAACGCCATGATGGTTGAGCGGGCCAGCATTGCCCTGCACTACACAAACGGTTTTGTCGGCACTGAGTTGGTAGGACACACCGAGCAAACGCAGGGCTTGCAGCATGTACCGGACATCATCACTGTCCAGCAGATTACTGATGCGAGTTTCGCCCCGCGCCAGCGCTGCCAGCAACAGGATGCGATTGGACAGGCTTTTTGATCCGGGAAGCGTGACCTCACCCTGAATGTGGCTGACCGGATTCAGGGTGAGTGTCGCGAGTGGGCCGTGGGGATGCATAATCAGAACTGCCAAGTAAGTTAACAGCGGCCGATTATAGTGGAAAGCGCCATACAGGCGCTATCAATCGACCGAGCTGTCGACGGCTGGCTGCTGACCGCGCGTAGTGCCTTGGTGTTTCATGTGGTTTTCCCAGCGTTTGCGGGCAAAGCGTCGCATGTTGGGGATGTCGTCGGTTTCATCCATGATGGGTTGTCCCAGGATGGTTTCCAGAACATCTTCCATGGTTGCTAGTCCCAGCCATGTGCCGTACTGGTCATATACCAATGCCATATGCTGGTGTTCCGCCAGAAATGATGTCATCACTGACTCAGCACTGACATCATCGGTGACAATTTTTACAGGCTTGATCAATTCATTAATTAGCATGCCTGGCTCGGCATCTAGCAGTTCAGCCCTGAACACAATGCCTTGGGGGTGTTCGCTCTCATCGAGCACCGGATAACGTGAAAACGCGGTATCACGCAAACCTTCAAGAACTTCGGCAACTGTTACGCCACTGGTCAGATATTCACATACCGTCCGCGGCGTCATGATGTCTTTGATTTTAACTTCATGCAGGTCAAGGATATTGGCAATGACGCGCCGCTCGTCTTCATCAAGCTGGTCAGTATCGCGGCCCAGATTGGTCAATGCCTTGATTTCTGATCGCAGATCGATATCGGCCGGACCGACACCCATCCAGAGGGTAATCTTGTCAGACAACATGATAAAAGGCTTGAGGATAAAAATCATACCGTTAAGGGTAACCGGCAGTATAGGCACCAGAGTCTGCCAATGACGCGCGCCCAGAGTTTTGGGGATAATTTCTGAAAGCACAAGAATCAGGAATGTCATAACCGCGGAGACAACACCCAGATAACCATCGCCGAAGACAACACCGACCTGGGCGCCTACACCGGCAGCACCAAACGTGTGCGCTACAGTATTGAGTGTGAGTATCGCCGCCAGTGGCTGATCGATACGGTCTTTAAGCTTGCGAAGTTTTTCGTACAAATCGGGGTTGCTGTGTCTGTACTTGACGATGTGACTCGGTGTCAGCGTGAGTAACGAAGCCTCAAGCAGAGAACAGATAAATGACAAGCTTATCGAAAAGACGATAATAGCGATTAATGTGCCCATGGAGGGTACTTGGATCTCCTGAATAAGAACGAATTTTGATCGTACTATAGTTCCCAGGCACGCTCAACGAATTATTTGGCCAGAAATCAGCTCCCAAAAAAAAGGCCGGACATCAAGACCGGCCTCAAAAAGCACAGACTACAGGTTAGATATTTCTTTCCTTGCGACTACCCCATCAAAAACCCAGGCGGAAACCAGCACTGATATTGCGCCCCGGCATGGGCACCACATCCGCGATAAAGGATGACTGATTCCTGACATCCTCATCCAACAGGTTCGAACCGCGCAGGAACAAATTGTAACGACCGCTATCGCCGAAGCTGTAATTTGCACTCAGATTCAACATATCGTAAGCGGGCTGTGCCGTTTCAAAGCTTGCAACGCGACCAGCTTTAGCGGCACGGTAGAACTCCAGCTCAGCGCTGTATCCGTTGCCAAGAACAGTGTCCACCCGTCCCCCAATCCTGCGCGGAGGAATACGTGGCAGGCGGTCATCAACTGACAAACCGACACGCACGTAGTCACTGAACAGAGATGCAGACAACACATCATTAAAGCGGTAGCCGATCTCGGCCTCGTAACCTGTAAATTCAGCATCGCGCTGGGTGTATTTGATCAAACGGAAGTCTTCGTACTGATCCAGCGTACGGGCATAAATGTAGTTATCCACCTGATTGCGGAACAGACTGAGGCTATAGGTAAGTGGTCCTTCAACCTTACGCAGCCCTAGCTCAAAGTTGTCTGCCGTTTCTTTTGAAATGTCCTGATTGTTCGCTGCGCCACCGCAGGTAAGCGGGTGGGCAATCAGCCCGCACTCATAGGTATTGCTGGCAACGTGTATGCCTCTGGCATACAGTTCCTGCGCATGTGGCAAGCGCTGAGCATGAGCATAGGTCAAAGACAGAATGGTGTCTGCACTGATATTCCAGATGGCCGCTGCGGAATACGTAAACGCAGAGTCGCTGAACGAAGGCCGATTACGGGCGTCATCCACCGGCCGATGATTCTGACGATCGTAGCGGGCACCGGCTTCAAAGTGCCAGCCGTCGCTCAACTGGTAATGCTCAACAACAAAAAGCCCGGTTGAGCGCGAATCTACTGTGGGCATAAAGACGTGTTCGCCGCCATTTTTGAAGGTGCTGTCAGACACCTGAATACCAAAAAGACCCTGCCAACCCATCACTGCTGCATGATCAAACTCAAGGCGCGCCTCATAACCCTTGTTACCAAATACCGCACCCACTTCGTCTTCTTCAAACTCTGTATGATCGTAATCTGTGCTGCTGGCGCGGAACCGGACCTTATTGATACCGGCAAACGGGTTCATGTATTCGCCGCGCATATCAACGCGTTTGCTATTCAGATCAACAAAAGGAACCGCATGCTCCTCTTGGTCATGATCATCATCGTGGTCGTCGTGGTGATCATCGTGGTCGTCGTCACAATGCAGTTCATCGTCTTCAGGGTGGCATCCGAGGTATTCTTCGCTATGGCCGGGAATACCATACTCGTCAGCCCGGTATGAGTAAGCCATCCCAAAATATCCACGCTCACCAATCCAGGAAGCTCCGAAACTGGTGTTGTTGTTCTCGGCAAAGGTTCCGTCAACCTGCGGCTCATCCCAGTCGGCGGCCTGATAATCATCGGCATCGCGCATTGAGCTTTCGAAGTGCACAGCCAGATTGTCTGTGGCACGGCCGGTCAGGCTGATAGCACCGGCTTTTTCATCTGCCACCGTGTTGCCACGTAACGCGGCAAAGCCCTCATATCCTTTCTCAGGCACGGCGGTCGGGATTTTATCGTCTAACACGTTAACGACTCCGCCAATGGCTCCGCCACCATAAAGCAAGGTGGCTGGGCCCCGTAACACTTCAATGCGTTGTGCCAGCAAGGTATCAACGGTCACCGCGTGGTCGGGGGATACATCCGAGGCATCCAGAATGGAGTTTCCGTCTGACAGAATCTTAGTGCGTGGCGAAGTTTGACCGCGGATAACGGGCCGCGAGGCGCCACCACCAAAACTGTCGGCATGAACACCGGTCAGACCATTGAGCAAGTCACCCAGTGTGCCAGCGCGATTAAGCAGTTCATCTCGGTCGATCACATCAAAAGGGGCAACAATCAAATCAGCGCTTTCATCGATACCAAGAGCAGTCACTCTGATTTCAGTCACCGGTATGGTTGACTGAGCCGAATTGCCGGTTTGCGCAAAGGATACGCCACTCAGCAACAGCGAACTGCCACCTGCCAGAAACGTAATTGCAAGACTCAGCGGTGTTTTTTTGAATTTCATAGGATTATCCCAGACTATATGATGTTGAACACGAAAGTATGCTACATCATATCATTTAAGCTTGAAAGCACTAATTAGACAAACCTGTGACAACAAAAAACCCGCTGAGCTTTCGCTGCAGCGGGTTTTTTGATCAGACCAATGAACCGGTCAATTTCTACATCAGCATCAATCCGGCAGAGCCATTGCAGTCAATGTGCTGCCAGTCTGAAGAACAACATACTGCTTGCCTTCATGCTGGAAGTTCATCATGCCGTAGCGGCTGACATCCGGAGTTGTCACCTTGCCAAACTGCTCGCCAGTGTCTTTGTTGACAGCAAACAGTGTCGGCGTGCCATCGCTGGAAACGCTGGAGTACATGAGCATGGTTGCAGTCACTGTCATTGGAGCAACATTGCCTGTACCCGTGTTACCGACATCAATACCCGCCAGTGCAGGGTGGTTTTTGACGCGATCAGGTGTCTCACCGATGGGTATCCACCACTTGTGCTCACCGGTATTCAGGTCAATAGCCGTCAGACGGCTATAGGGCGGCTTGAACAGTGGCAGACCTTGTGGACCACGCACCAGCGCTGAACGCAGAGCGGCATACTGTGCAAACGTTTCACCTGTGGGTAATTCGAGCTGGGCATCACGCTCTTGCGCAGGAGCCATGATACGGTTGGTGCAACCCTTGCGGGAGACAACAAACAGCGTACCCGTAGTTGGATCACCGGCTGCAGGACCGTCAATATTCACACCACCAACGTCGCCCGGACACCACAGTGCCGCAACCAAACCTTCGTTGTTGTCTGTGTGTAATGGCGGGTTGAACAATGGACCAATCTTGAAGTCCTTGATCGCTTCAATCGCCTCTGCGCGCAGCGCAGGCGTGTAGTCAATCAGATCGTCGTGAGTCAGGCCCTGCATGTCGTAAGGCGCAGGCTTGGTCGGGAATGGCTGCTGAGCAGCCAGAACTTCACCAGGCATGGTTGACTGCGGGACGTCGCGGTACTCAATGGGCCACAACGGTTCACCGGTTTCACGGTTGAAGACGTAGGTGAACGCCTGTTTGGTCACCTGGGCAACCGCTTTGACCGGCTGACCATTGTGCATCACATCCAGCAGCACGGGTGCAGTCGGCGTGTCATAGTTCCAGACGTCTTTGCGGACCATCTGGAAGTGCCACTTGCGCTCACCCGTTGCAACATCCAGCGCGATCAGGCTGGTACCGAACAGGCCTTCACCGGTCATGTGACCGCGATAGAAGTCGATGGTTGGTGGGTTAGTCGGGATGTAGACCATGTTCAGCTCTGGATCAGCTGCGATAGGTGCCCATGAAGACACTTCACCCGTAAAGGAGTGCGGATCTTCGATCGGGTTGCCGGCAGCATCAAACCAGGTGTCAGCGCCAAACTCACCAGCCTTGGGGATGATGTTGAATGTCCACTCGTGCTCGCCGGTTTTGGCATCAAATGCCAGAATATCGCCGGGGATATTTTCGTAACGGGTCTGGTTATAACCCTGTTCAGCAGAGTTACCAACGATCACCACGCCATTGACTACAATGGGCGGCGACGATGCAGTGATGTAACCGGATTCCAGCGGGATGCCATAGTAGGGGTCAAACTCGTAGCCGTTTTGCGCTGCCAGAATCTTCTGCAGATCCACTACGCCGGTCTCAGGGAAACCTTCAACGCCGATTTCGTGACCAAACCCTTCCAGTGGCGCGCCGGTCTTGGCGTCCAGTGCTGTCAGGAAAAAGCCCGGGCTGATGATATAAATCACGCCTTTACCGTCGACTTCTGCATAACCTACGCCTTTGCCGTAGTCCTTACGCATGGAGTATTCGTGACGGAACGTGTGTGGTTCACGGTATGACCAAATGGTCTCGCCCGTTTCAGGATCAATGGCCACAACGTGGCGACGGTCACCGGCAACTGTGTAGAGAATGCCGTCGATGTAACTGGGCGTTGAGCGGCCGCTAGTGGCCTGGAAGCTTGCGCCATCCCAGGTCCATGCCGTTTCCAGAGTTTCAAAATTGTCGGGAGTGATCTGCGATGCTGGGATATATCGAGTGTGAGCATAATCAGAACCCAGCGTCAGCCACTCGATGCTCTCACCTTCCTGCTGTGCATAGACCAGCACAGGAGCTGCCAGCGCAACACCGGCAGCCATGTAAATCAGGCCGGTCAGCGCAGGCTTGCTGACAAACATGCCAGCCAAACGTTTACTTTTCATCTTCACTTGCACTCTCCTCATCAAGCCAGAAAACAGCTTCAGACTTTGTGGTTTTCTTTTTAATAGCATTCCTGTGACTGCAAAATCTTCCCGTCTACGACCTGCCAAAACAAATCGCTCTTCCCATCAGAAAATAATTCTGATTGACGGAATGCTGGAATTTCTTCCAACTGGAAGGGGCCTTAGAGCATACTCCAGAGTCTGCAGCAAGTCCATAATCGGGGGCATTCCATCCAACTTACGGTAGCTGGCAAAGTCCTTATTTGATACCGTGCTCAGGTCGCCAGAACAAGGATCAAGTCAATGAGCCCCGATACCCCCTCAGATGTTCACCTAAAACTCAGAAATCTGACCTTAACCGACTACCCGCAGCTCGCCAGACTGATGGAAGCGGTTTATCCGGATATTGGCGGCGCCTGGCCTGAAGGCTCTATTGAACGATTGATAAACGATTTTCCCGAAGGCCAGATTGTTATCGAGGACTTCGGCAATCTGGTGGCCGCTGCGCTGACCATCCGCTGTGACTACGACCGTTTCAGCCGGCAGCATACCTACGAAGATCTGATCGGCCGCCGCGAACAGATCAAGCACAACGCAGAGGGCGATGCGCTTTATGGCATGGATCTCTTTGTTGACCCAGAGTATCGCGACCTGCGGTTGGGACGTCGACTGTACGATGCCCGCAAAGATCTGTGCCGGGATATGAATCTGCGCGCCATACTGGCTGGTGGCCGCATCACCAACTATCACCTGCATGCTGAGGAGTATTCTCCCAGAGCGTACATCGAAGCGGTTGACCATAAAGAAGTACATGACCCTATCCTGAGTTTTCAGCTGGCCAATGACTTTGAGGTAAAACGCCTGTTGAAGGACTATAACCCTCAGGATGCAAAGTCACAGGGTTATGCAACGCTGCTGGAATGGAACAATATTCTGTATGAACCGGAAACACTCGACCCCAGTCAACGACGCAAAACCGTGGTGCGGGTTGGTGTGATGCAGTGGCAAATGCGACTGACCCAGTCCTTCGAAGAGTGGTTATCGCAGGTGGAGTACTTTGTTGACACCATGGCTGACTATGAGTCGGATTTTGTGTTGTTTCCGGAGTTTTTTAATGCGCCGCTCATGGGGCTGGGCGACCAGAGCAATCAGTTTGAGGCCATCCGTTTTCTGTCAACCTTTGCTGCGCGCTCTATCGAAGCTCTCTCAGAGCTTGCCATCACTTACAACATCAACATCATCGCTGGCAGTATCCCGGTCATGGAGGGCGACAACCTCTATAACAAAGCCTATCTGTGCCGACGCGATGGCACCGTGGACTCACAGGCCAAGCTGCATATTACGCCGCATGAACGGCGTGACTGGGTGATTGATGGCGGCGATCGACTGCAAGTATTTGACACTGATGCAGGCCGCATTGGCATTCTGATCTGTTATGACGTTGAGTTCCCTGAGTTATCGCGACTGTTGGCCAAACAAGGCATGGACATTTTGTTTGTGCCCTTCTGGACAGATACCAAAAATGGCTTTCTGCGTGTACAACGCTGTGCCCAGGCCAGAGCGATCGAAAATGAATGCTATGTGTGTATCGCGGGAAGCGTTGGCAATTTGCCGCAAGTGCATAACGTGGACATTCAGTACGCCCAGTCTGCCGTTTACTCACCCTCCGATTTTGCGTTTCCGCATGATGCGGTCATTGCAGAGAGCACACCCAATACCGAAATGGCACTGGTCGCGGACCTGGATCTCGACAAACTGGTTCAGGTCCGGCACGAAGGGTCAGTGACCAACGCCCGCGATCAACGGAGTGATCTCTATGAAGTGATCTGGCTGGGTAACAAACGCTGATTGCCGCCCGCAACGCGGGTGCGGGCAAGGCACTGATACCCTCTAAACGTTCATTCCACCAGAGCAGCGTCTTCTGTAGGCCTCGCGTCATCTGACAGCACCACTTCTTCTGCCAGCAGCGAATAGATTCCGGTAAAGTCAGGGTCATAACTGTTCACAAAAATCGAGTACAGATTCTGTACCGCCGTAAATGTAATGCGGGCATCCAGCGAAGTCTCTTCGAAGTCATCACTCTCAAGTTCCAACAACACATCAGCACAAAGGCCCGCACCTAACATCAGGTAGCTGTCAAACACAGTTGAACGCAAGGTCACCGAATAGTCTTTGCCCGGCTCAGTGTCCAAGTGAAAACAATCGGCATGAGAGCCGTCACTCATTTGCGGATGACTTGTCAGCAACTCAGCCGACAAAAGTTCACCAAGCGTCAGATGAGTACCGGAATACATGGTTGCATCCAGCGGCGGCTGCGCAACGGCAGGCGTCATTAGCAATACGATGGATAAAGTTAAAAGCCTGCTATTCATTATCATCCTCACTCTTACAGGCACTACCCGAAGTTAACCCGGTAACCGGCCTTCAAGCACGACGCCACCTCGTTCATAGCGACATCCACAAATTTGCCAAACTGCCATGGGGTATTGACCAGAATCATACCAGAACCATGCATGCCAAATTCCTCAGTCTGATTGCCAACCGTCAACTCCATTACCCTGACATCTGGCAAGGACTTCAGCTGCTGGATCAACGCGGGGCTGTGATCCCGGCTGCGCCCCAGCATCGGGTACCACACTGCGATCATGCCCGTTGCCCAGCGCCGGTGCACTTCCTTGACGGTTTTGGCCACTCGTTGATAATCAGACTTGTCCTCATACGCAGGATCAATCAACACCAGTCCGCGCCGGGGATTAGGCGGCGTTAACGCTATCGCACCCTCAAACCCATCGCGATGATGAATACCGATACGGCCATCAAAATGAAAATTGCTGCGCAAGGCTTCAATCTCGCTGCTGTGTAACTCCATAACCGCCAGGCGGTCCTGCTCACGCAACTGAGACTGAATGATTGCCGGTGAACCGGGATACACCGCCAGTTGTTTGGCATCAGACAAGGGATTAAAGCCCGCAATCAGATTCATATAGTCTCGCAACAGGGGATGCCCAAATGGCTGCTGCTTATGCTGTTGCCACAGCGGTAAGGCTCCGCTTTCCGCCTCGCGTGTTTTGCGCGCCTGGGCGCTGTCCAGTGTGTAGAAGCCATTGCCAGCATGGGTGTCGATTACCACAAAGGGTTTCTCTTTTGACCTTAACTGCTGCAGTAATGCCAGAAGCACCAGATGTTTAAGCACATCTGCATGATTGCCGGCGTGGTACGCATGACGATAACTGAGCATAAAGCGTCTCTTGATTGTTTGGCGATAAGGACTGACTCAGGGGTCTGACTCAGCGGCATAACAAAGTTTTCCGATTTTTATTGTCGGCAAACCCGTCAGCAATCCCGGCAGGCATTGAGGCCGGATTCGTATTATCATGCACGCCTGTTGAAAACACCTAGTCTGAATCAGGAAACCTGCTCATTTATGTCCGACACCCAACAATCGCTGCATTTTTTTGCCAGCTGCGCCAAAAGCCTTGAGTCCCTGCTGGAAGATGAACTGCGTATGTGTGGCGCTGACGAGTTGAGACAAACCGTTGCCGGTGTCTATTTCAAGGGCAGCTTGTTGACGGCTTATCGGGCCCTTATGCATCTGCGGGTTGCCAACCGTATTATTCTCATTTTGCAAGAACGTGCAGTCAGCGACGCCGACTCACTATACGACGTGGCCAACAGCATCAACTGGCTTGAGCACATGGACAGCGAGAGCAGCTTTGCGATCAGCGCAGCCGGCACCACAGACCAACTTCGTCATACACAATTTATTGCGCAACGCATAAAAGATGCCATTGTCGATCAGTTCCGCGCTCAAGGTATGCCACGGCCGGATGTGTCAAAGCAGGAACCCGATCTGCGAATCCACGCAGTGATCAAGCGCAACCGTATCACGCTGGGCATTGAACTGATGACCGAAAGTCTGCACCGTCGCGGCTACCGTCTTGAACAGGGCGAAGCGCCCATGAAGGAAACGTTGGCAGCCGCATTGCTGATGCGCGCTGGGTGGCCTCGCATTATGACGCAGGATCAGGCAGTCATTTATGATCCCATGTGTGGCGCAGGCACAATTCTGATAGAAGCGGTGTTGATGGCCATGGATATTGCGCCAGGACTGTTGCGAGAGGGAACTTTGTCCCTGTGGCCACACCATGACCAGGACGCCTATCAACAGGTGCGCGCTGAAGCGATTGCGCGTCGGGAGCTCGCAAAAGGCTGGAATGGCCAGGCGCTGGGCAGTGACCAGGATCTGCGCGCTCTGGGCATGGCACGACGAAACGCTGAACGCGCCGGCGTGTGGGATTTTATTGAATTTGATTCATGTCTGCTGACGGAGGCCAAACCAGCGCGCAAACCTGATCTGCTGCTGACTAACCCGCCTTATGCAGAGCGGCTGGGTGAAGACACCGAGGTCATGCAGCTATATCAGGAACTGGGAAAACTTATTCGCACTCATGCCGTGGGCGCTGAAGCCGCGGTGTTCACCGCACGCCCGGAATGGGGAAAACTCATCGGCATGCACAGCCACCGACAATATGCGCTTTTTAACGGCGCGTTACCGGCCAAGCTGCTGATGTTCCATGTCAATGAGGACAGCATTTATCAGCGTCAGGCAACCGGGCCGGTCACCATTAAATCCATGACCGAAGCAGCTCTGGATGAAGGCGGCGTCATGCTTGCCAACCGTCTTCGCAAAAATCTCAAGCACATCGGGCGCTGGGCACAGCAAAAAGGCATTGAATGTTATCGCCTGTACGACGCCGACATGCCAGAGTATTCGTTTGCCATTGATGTGTACAAAGATGAAAAGCAAGTGATTCGTGTGCATATGCAGGAATACAAAGCGCCGGCATCCATCAGTGAAGCCGATGCCGCCCAGCGTCGCAGACAGGCTGTGGTCGCCGTACAGAATGTGATGGAGTTGCCCGGTGACAAGGTCGCGATCAAAGTGCGCGAACGTCAGAAAGGCAAACAACAATATCAACCCACTGAGCGTGATGGCGAGGACATCATCGTGAATGAAGGCGATGCGCGCCTGATTGTGAATCTGGAAAAATATCTGGATACCGGGCTATTTCTGGATCACCGTCCCATGCGGCGTTACGTCAATGAGATAGCCCATGGCAAAGATGTTCTGAACCTGTTTTGCTACACGGGGTCTGTGACCGTGCAGGCAGCACTCGGTGGCGCACGTCACACCGTGAGTGTTGATCTGTCACGCACTTACATCAACTGGGCACGGCGAAATCTGGAACTAAATGGTCTGGATCTTTACCAGAATGAGTTGGTGGAACTGGACTGCATCACCTACCTGCAAAAGTACCGTGATAAGTTCGACCTGATTTTCCTTGATCCTCCCACATTCTCAAACTCAAAAAGTACCGACAATGTGTTGGACATTCAGCGTGATCACGCCCTGCTCATCGACTTGTGTATGAAGAGATTGAATGCGGGCGGCCTGCTGATTTTCTCCAACAACATGCGTCGCTTCAAAATGGATGACACGGTGGCAGAGCAATTCGATGTCCAGGACTACAGCGCCCAAAGTCTGGATAAAGACTTTGAGCGCAACACCCGCATCCACCAGACCTGGCTGATACGGGCACGTTAATTATCCCGAATCAGATCAGCTCTGCCAGGATGGCTCGATCATAAGTTTTGAGTTCATTGTGCCTGCCGGACTGCATCAACTGCACCCAGTCCGGGTTGGCAATCAGAGCACGACCCACAGCAACAAGGTCGAACTCGTTGGCATCCAGACGTGTGAGCAATTCGCTAATGTCTACGCCTTTAGCTTCGCCACCCATAAAGGTCGCAATAAACTCTTCGTTCAGGCTGACACTACCGACTGTTATCGTCGGTTTATTCAGCAATTTGCGTGTCCAGCCCGCAAGATTGAGATCGGATCCCGCAAACTCAGGCTCCCAGAATCGACGGGTACTGCAATGAAAGATATCCACCCCGGCCTCTGAGATAGGCTGCAGAATTTCCAACAACTCTTCGGGCGTGTTGGCCAGCCGTGCGTTGTAGTCCTGTTGTTTCCATTGCGAGAAGCGGAAGATAATCGGGAATTCCTCGCCCACCTGTGCGCGGATGGCCTGAACAATATCCACTGCAAACTGGCTGCGCTTTGAGCGTGAGCCGCCATACTTGTCATCGCGCTGGTTCAACCCTTCCCAAAGGAAGTTATCAACAAGGTAGCCATGCGCGCCGTGAATCTCGACAGCATCAAAACCGATACGTTTGGCATGGCCTGCCGCATCAGCAAACGCTTTGACGATCTGGGCGATTTCGTCGGTTGTCAACGGTTCACCTGTCTGTTTGCCGGGCAAGGCCATGCCTGATGGCGTGGCACTTGGATAATCCGGAAACGGCCCGGTGCCCGGCTTGCGTGCGCAGCCGATATGCCAGAGCTGCGGCGCTATCTTGCCGCCAGCCAGATGAACGGCCTCAACAACCTTTGTCCAACCTGCCAATGCTTCATCACTGTAGAAATTGGGGATTTTACTTTCAAAGGATGCTGCCTTGTGATTAATCGTAGTGCCTTCAGTAATGATCAATCCTACCCCACCCTCTGCACGTCGACGGTAATAATCCACTACGTTTGTACCGGGCACGCCGTCGGGTGAAAACTGACGGGTCATTGGCGCCATCAGTACGCGATTTTTTAGAGTAAGTTTTGGATGAATTAAAGGTTTGAACAATGCGTCAGTCGACATAACTCTCGGTTTCCTATCGGATATTTTGCACAAAAAAAGGGCCGCCTCCGCTGGAAGCAGCCCCATTTATACGTACTGCCTGTTTATTCAGGCGCTAACGATACCTTACTTGGGAAGATCTGCGTAAGAGAAATATCCAATAAACATCTCTTCCCAACTCTGCAGTCCACCGATATGTAGTGGTCAACTAATCCCGGTATTGATGGGGAACTCTGTTGCGTACTCTTTTCCTGGTGCATAACTTTCAAGTAACTCGCGACGCGGGTCATTATCTTCTTCGTTGAGCATACCTTCGTGGTTAGCATTTTCCGCTAATACATAGGACAGTAAAGGGTGCAGCACTCGCTTGTCGCCAGGTATAAATTGTACGGCTTTTACCCACTTCTCTTCGCCAAACTCAAGCGGAACAACAGAATCGATATAATCAATCACATCGGTTGTTGACAGCCGAACCTCCATAAGACCACTCGCTGGTCTGAGATTAGATCAGAGTCAGTGGATCTGCACCGGCGCTCGTACTCAGAGCCCAACCGGAGACCGTAGTCACCGCCGCTGTTAACAAGATTTTTTTCTTCTTGTCAGCTCCATTAGTCAGATTCTTGAATGCCGGAATAGATTACCGAGGCAACAGTTTCTATTCATACAGCTCTACGGATTTTGACTTATCGCAATTTCAAGGCTGAAAAAATGAAAACCGCCCAATTGCGGGCGGTTTTTTTAGTTACGACAACTACTGAATGCCAAGGTTGGAACCGGTATTCATCAACTTAGGCTTATTCTTGAACTGTTGTGTACGAGAAATAGCCTATAAACATCTCTTCCCAGCTCTGTGGTCCGCCAACAGCCATCACTGTTGGGTCAGGGTTACCTGGATTGAACTCAGAGTTGTCGAACAAACCTTCTACTACCACACGAGAACCTGCTGGCAGAGTCATTGGTTCAGCCATACGGTACGTTGGCTGCCAGGCGAAGTTGTAGTCCGCTACGTTGATGATCTCCTCGACTGAGTTGTCAGGATAAATAACACGGGCGCTCATGGATTTGCCGCGATAATGCATGTGGGCACGGAAACCATGCAACACAATGGCATCATCAAACACATGGGTAGCGGCCATTTCATGATTCATAGCACCTGCCGGAATTTGCAGATTGCCAGCACCATTGGCGGACACTGAGTAAGTATGGTACTCCAACTCGGGCGATGCTTCCGGATCATGGAACCACAGACCAACACGGGTGTTGTCCATCGTTTCCTGTCCGAATGAGGTGTAATGAACACTCATTCTCAGAGCAGATCCGACGGGTACTTTGATACCAGTATTGGTGGGAAATTCTGTCGCGTACTCCTTGCCTGGCGCATAACCTTCGAGGAACTCACGGCGAGGATCGTTATCCTCTTCATTGATGGTGCCTTCATTGCCGCCATCATCAGCAACAACATAGGACAACAGGTGGTGCAGCACTCGCTTGTCGCCTGGAATAAACTGGACAGCTTTAACCCATCTTTCGTCTTCAAATTCCAAAGGAATCACAGTGTTGATGTAGTCTATAACGCCAGTAGCGGGGACAACAAATGCAGGTACTTCGACGATATGGTCAGGCGCAGAGCCGTTGTAGCTCCATTCGCTTTGTGGTGGCTGAATCTGCGTAAGCGGATCAACACCGGTCTGGGCTTGAACGCCCATAGACGCAGCCAAAGCAAGTGCAGCAGTCAGACTTATTCTTTTCATTATTAATGCTCCTCTTACGGGAATAAGTGATTCATACAACAAAGTTGCCGCTGAATCACCTGGCGGTTTAGTTGTCTGCACACCACTTATCTTGCATTATTTTTGATGCTAAACCAGCCATCGTCACAAAACAACTGCCACCGCCTTTGATTTGCAACAAAATGTAGCATCAGGTGTCAGTGATTTAGGGCTTAAAAATGAAAAAGGCCACCGTTTTTTTCAACGATGGCCCTTTTTGTTTGGTTTCAGCAGAAATTGCTTTGTTTCTACGACGCAAAACCTGTCTGTTAATCAGTCACGTGGAGAACCTGCAGTGATCCAGTGAATCAACTTCTGGCGCTCATCGACTGAAATATTACCACTGTTGACCCACTCGCGAACGGTGGGGTCAATCTGCATCGGAGGCATACGAGCAGTCATGATTACTTCACGAATCATCGGGCTCCAGCCCTGAATCATCATGTGGCTGTTCATAGCAAACGGACCAATTCCACCCTCTACGTGACAACCTACACAGCGCTCGATAAGGATAGGTGCAATGTCGGTTTCGTAGTCAGGCACATCTGCCATGTTAGCATCGCGCGCCGGGAAGGGCAGTGCACAACTCTCTACCGCGGCTTCCTCGGCAACGGTCACTGTTTCCATCTCGCGGCTGTCAGCACCATCAGCAACTATTGCTGTCAGCGCCTGTCCAAGCGGCGCATTGGCAGGCTGTGCAGGCAACGGACCGCGGTAAATGACATTCATACGCACCGGATCAACGACTATTACCTGGCCAGCGTATGTCACGCCAAGAGACTCTGCTACCAGTTGCGTCTCATCGTCAAGTATCGGGAAATCATACTGCCATACTGTCTCTTCAGATCGAATACCCGCGCGGTCGTCACTAGCATCTGAGTTAATCATGACAAAACTCACGCCACGGTGATCCCAGTTTGTACGAAGCTGTTTATAACGAGCAATGTTTTCCTGGTTAGTTGTGCAGCCAGTTGCCTGGGAGATAATTACCAGTGCCTTGTTATAGGCGTACTTGCTTAATTGGTGGGATTTGCCTGTGTTATCAATTAGCGTGAAATCGCCAATTCTTTCGGATGCCTGGGTACTAACACTGAATGCAGCGGCTAAGGAAAACAACGCCACCAAGGTGATTTTTTTCATGATGAACAAACCCTCATTCTCTCTCTGGATAATTCTGCAGGAGCATGATTTCGGCAGAAACCATGCTCTACGACATATTATTGTTTCGGTTAGCGGTTAGCGGTTAACAGCAACACCATCTGGTACCGAGATTACTCTACTGGACTTAACAAATTATTAATCTGGCGCAAATTTATTGCATGCGAAGTAAACAATCCTACCGCACACTCTTTTCTAATCAAATCTACTTTTAAACCCGGCAAACAAAAGGGGCCGCTCCCTCAGGATGCAGCCCCTCTTGATTTTGCTGCTCAAACAGTCACTTACTTTCTACTTACTTGTTATCAGTGTAAGAGAAGTAGCCGATGAACATTTCTTCCCAGCTCTGCAGACCGCCG
>CAMBPO010000041.1 GCA_945869725.1 Klebsiella pneumoniae | reverse complement strand
CTTTGGCATCGCGCAAGCACTGATAGGCAACCCCAGACTTATTATTGTGGACGAACCAACTGCCGGCCTTGACCCCTCTGAGCGTAACCGCTTTCATAATCTGCTGGCAGAAATCGGTGAAAATATTGTGGTGATTCTGTCCACTCACAATGTGGAAGACGTCAGTGATCTTTGTCCGAACATGGCCATCATGGGCAAAGGCGAAATCCTGCTCAGTGGTCGCCCGAGCCAGGTCATCAACAATCTGCGTGGCCACATCTGGCGCAAGCGTGTGAAGCGCGATGCACTTGCCGCCTATCAGCAGCAATATCAGGTGATTCTGTCGCACCTGACCGAAGGCGAGACGGTAATCCACGTGCTCAGTGCCACCCATCCGGAAGGGTTTGAGCCACAAGAGGTCGATCTGGAGGATGTGTACTTCTCCACGTTGATCAAACATGACATCAAGGTCGCGGTGTAAGGCCGACAGCCACAGGAGCATTGTCATGTTTTGGACTATCGCCCGATTTGAAATAAATTTTCACCGCCGTCAGTACCTGTTCTATGTGCTGTCCGGTGTGTTTTTCCTGCTGTCGTTTCTGGGGACCACCACGAATGGTGTGCAGATTGGTGGTGACTTCAGTAATGTCAACATCAACTCCCCGTATGCCATTCTGATAAAGCTGAGCACAATGTCCGTGATCACCTTGCTGGGGGCCATTGCATTCTCCGCCAGCGGTGTGATCCGTGATCAGGAACTTAAAATGGCAGAGCTGTTTCTGTCCACACCGGTGCGCAAATTTGAATATGTGTACGGGCGCTTTTTTGGCTCGTTTGTGTTTGCAGCCGGCATCTACCTGGCGGCGGCACTGGGCATACTGGTTGGCGAGTTTATGCCATGGCTGGATCAGGAACGTCTCGGCGCGTTTAACTTCAATGCCTACTGGTACAGTGTCTGGCTGGTAGGTCTGCCGAATTTGTTTATCTGTTCCAGTATTCTGTTCTGTATCGCTACCGCAACCCGCAGCATGATGGCCACCTACACCGGCATGGTGGCGTTACTGATGCTGACATTTTTGCTGGAAACCTTTAACGAGCCGGCAACCGTCGAAACCATCAGCATCCTCGACCCTTTTGGGGCAACAGCAATAACTGAAGCCACCCGCTACTGGACAGTATTTGAAAGAAACACCTTGTTACCCGCTCTGCAAGGCGCATTTCTGTTTAATCGCTTGTTGTGGATGGGCATTGCCCTAGCATTTCTGGCGCTGGCATCCTGGTTGTATCCGTTTAACATCAATCCGTCGCGCAAACAGCGCAAAAAAGCGGCGCTGCTGGACAGTGACACCGCACCGTCTGCCTCGGTTTCCGCGGCACTACCGCGGGTACAACAACAGTTTGGCCTGGCCACCCAATGGCAGCAGTTCTGGTCACAGACTCGCCTTGAAGTCAAAAGCATCATGCGCAGTACCGCGTTTCTGATCCTGTTGCTGATGGGACTGGTGCAGGTTGTCGCCAATGCTGCGGGCAATCTGGGCAATATGTTCGGGACGTCGGTGTACCCAACCACAGCGATTATGGTCGACATCATCAATGGCGCTTTCTCGCTGTCATTGTTGTTTGTGCTGGTCTATTACGCGGGCGAACTGATGGTGCGCGAGCGTCAGGTGCGCATTTCTGGCATCGTTGACTCCATGCCGTTCCAGAACTGGGTGATGCTGGCCGCAAAACTGTCAGCGTTGACACTGGTGATTGTTGCCATGATGTTGTCTGCCATGCTGGCTGGCATCGGCGTGCAAGTGTCGAGCGGTTACTACGAGATCGATGTGCTGCACTATCTGGCCGGCCTGCTGTTCTTTTTCCAGTTCCCGATTTACCTGATGATGGTGCTAGCGATTTTTGCTTTTGTGCTCACGCGTAACAAATTTTTTGCCATGGCGCTGATGGTGATTTACGTGATGTTCCTGATGGCAGCGCCTCAGGTTGGACTTGAGCATGCGCTGTACCGGATGCGTATGCCGTTTCCGGCCTACTCAGCCTTCACAGGTTATGGTCACAATCTGGTGCCAATTCTTTGGCAGACCCTGTATTGGGGATTGTTTGGCTGCCTGTTGCTACTGATTGTGCAACTGCTGTGGCCGCGCGGCAGCGAGGATGACTGGCGCAACCGATTCAGAGTCGCCCGTCAGCGCCTGACGCGCCCGATGGTGGCCTCACTTGCCGTGGTCAGCGCCTTGTTTGTGATCACCGGCGGCTGGATTTATTTCAACACCAATGTGCTCAACGATTACAGCACCTTCCGTGATCGTGAACGCATGCAGGCCGACTACGAAAAACGTTATCAACAATATGCCGATCTCATCCAACCGGCGATTACCAGTGTGTATGCCGAGGTGGATATTTACCCGGATACCCGTGACGTGATGATCAAGGGCCGTTATTCGCTCACCAACCGCTCCAGCGAAGCAATTAGCGAGATTCACATCAGCCTGATGCCCGAGTTGGACCTGCAGATGCTGGATATACCGGGCGCTTCTTTGACGCATGTAGAAGAAGCCTTGGGTTATCGTATTTATGAGCTCCGAACCCCGCTGGCGGCCGGCGCGGACCTGACCATGGACTTTGATGTGGCATGGACAACCCCCGGGTTTTCCAACAACGGTCACGGTGCTGAAATCACCTCCAATGGTACGTTTTTTAACAACGGCGCTGCTTTCCCGCAGATCGGTTATCAACGCTCACAGGAACTTCAAGACAACAACACGCGCCGGCGTTTTGATCTGCCTCCGGTGCAGCGTGCCGCCAGTATTGATGACCCTGACGCCTTGATGAAAAGCGGACTGGGCGGCAGCGGTCGTGTCAACTTTGAAACCATTGTCTCGACGGCCACGGGACAGACTGCCTTGGCTCCTGGTTATCTGATCCGCGACTGGCAGGAGAATGGCCGGCACTATTTCCATTACCGTATGGATACACCGATCTGGAATTTTTACTCCTTTATGTCCGCTGAGTATGAGGTAAAAAAAGATACCTGGACCAGTCCGGCCGGCGATGAAGTGGCTATTGAGGTCTACTATGTGCATGACTACAACATCGACACCATGATCCGCTCTACCAAAAACTCACTGGATTATTTCACGGAGAACTTTTCGCCTTATCAGTACCGACAATTCCGTATCCTGGAGTTCCCGCGTTTTCAGGGCACGTTTGCACAGGCGTTTCCCAACACCATTCCATTCTCCGAAGCCATCGGCTTTATCGCTGATCTACGCGACCCGCGAGAGATCGATTACGTGTTTTATGTGACTGCGCATGAACTGGCGCACCAGTGGTGGGGCCACCAGGTGATTGGTGCAGACGTGCAAGGTTCCACCATGATTGTGGAGTCTCTGGCGCAGTATTCGGCTCTGATGGCAATGGAGCGCGAGTACGGGGCTGAGCACATGCAACGTTTCCTGGCCTTTGAGCTGGATCGTTATTTGCAAGGCCGCGGCGGTGAGGCGATTGAAGAAATGCCTTTGTATCTGGTGGAAAACCAGGCCTACATTCATTACCGCAAAGGCAGCCTGGTGCTGTATGCCATCAAAGACTATATCGGTGAGGAAAACATGAACCGGGCACTGGCCGATTTCCTCGACAAGTTTGCCTTTGGTGAAGCGCCCTATCCCACTACCCGCGATCTGATCAGCAGCATCCGTTCGCATACGCCCGCTGAATTTCAAGACGTCATCACCGACATGCTGGAGCGCATTGTGCTGTTTGACTTGCGGGTCACTGATTCACAGCTCTCAACACTGGCCGATGGTCGCTACGAAGTGACCCTTGAGATCAGCGCTGGCAAGTTTGAGGCCAGCGGCGGCGGTGAGGAAAGCGCCATCACGATCAACGACTGGGTGGATGTGGGCGTGTTCGGTGCTGAAGATCCGCTTACCGGTGTACCCACTATGCTGTATCTGCAAAAACATCTGATCAACAGCAATGAGCAACAAATTGTGGTCACCGTCGACAGCGAACCGGTCAGCGTGGGTATAGACCCCCTGAACAAACTGATAGACCGCAACCCGTCCGATAATGTGGTCCCTGCGCAATAAGTGTCAGTTCACACATGTCTTGGCTTAAGTCAGTTCCGGTGCTAATGTCTGGCGCAGGAACTGGCTCAAACCAACACAGCAACCACGGGCGCTGAGGGCAGCACCAGCGTTAACGTGCAACTGGCATTTACGCCAGACCGGCGGATTCGACGGGCGTCCACCTCAGGCGCTGTTCAGGTTTGAATTGGCGGCCAGTCGCAGCACCCTGACATCAAAAACGCAGCAGACAATCAACAATAAAATAGGAGTACAACATGAATATTCTTAAAAAGGTCTTTGTGATGGTAATAATGAGCGTGATCGGCAGTGTCGCCCAGGCACAAGCACCAGCCAACTTTATCCTGACCGTTGATGGTTTTGCAGACGGCGCGGATATCCCTGTGCGATTCAGCCAGGCCGCTGAAGGCGCTGCCCCCGGCGGTGGCACATCACCGGCCCTGAGCTGGATCAATGTGCCTGCCGGTACCCAGAGTTTTGTCATCAACATGGAAGATCTGGACTTTGCGCCCAACCGTGGCACCAAAACTCAAGTGCATTGGGTTGTCTGGAATATCCCCGGGGACGCGACCGGACTGACAGAGGGACAACCCGCCGGTGACCAGCTGCCCAATGGCGCCTCACAGGTCAGTGCAACTGGACGTGTCTACCGTGGTCCGGGCGCGCCTGCCACACGCCCGAAACATCACTACATGTTTGAAGTTTATGCACTGGACACCGTGATCAATGTGACCGCCACCGATGATCCGATTGCCACCCGCGACGCGGTATTGGCAGCGATGGAAGGTCACGTGCTGGCTAAGTCCGCGTATTTGGGCCGTTTTCACCGGCCCCAGTAAGCCCGACGACAGTAAGCCCGACGACAGTCATCAGACGTCGCAGATCGCTATCGCCTGAGCCAATGAGGCTATGCGCGGATCGGGGACGGAGGGCGCGAGAGGGGCATTGGGGACGGAGGGCGCTAGCGCTCCGTCCCCGACGCCTGCGCCTAGCGCTCCCTCCGTCCCCGGTCTTCGCGGTATAAACTCCTGAGCCACATACCCATCAAATCCTGTTGCCACAATCGCGCGCATGATGGCCGGGTAGTTCAACTCCTGGGTGTCATCGATTTCATTGCGCCCGGGCACACCTGCCGTGTGGTAGTGACCAAACCATTGATGGTGATCGCGTATGGTGCGGATCACGTCACCTTCCTGCACCTGCATATGATAGATGTCGTACAACAATTTAAAATTGGGTGACCCGATACGTTGGCAAAGCTCTATGCCCCAGGCTGAGCTGTCACACATGTAATCCGGGTGATCGATTTTGCTGTTGAACAACTCCATCTGAATCACGATATTGTTACGCTCGGCCAGACTCATGATCTGTTTTAGTCCATCGGCGCAGTTCTGCAGACCGGTCTCATCATCCATACCGTTACGGTTGCCGCTGAAACAGATTAGATTGGTGTATCCAGCCTGTGCCATCAACGCGATATGATTTTCGTAGTTGCTGATCAGGGTGCTGTGATAGTCGGGATTGTTCCAGCCTTCAGTCAGACTGATCTCGGCGCCATTGCACATAGAACAATCGATGCCGTGATCTTTGAGAATCTGCCATTGCTGCGGCCCGATCAGATCAATGGCGGCAAAACCGATGTCGTTGACCACGGCGCACAATTCTTCCAGTGACAAAAACCCGTAGGTCCACTGCGCTACCGAGTGTTTGATATTGCCGCGATTCTGAAAGCGGGCTGCGGATAATTCAGCGGCGCGGGTGCCGGGTGCCACACTGACACCGGCGGCTGCCAGCATTGAGGCTTGCGCGGCTTTACGCAGCCATTCACGACGACTAAGAAGCGATCTCATGATTCTACTCCTGCTGCACCGCGCTGCGATGGCACGGGCTCACGCTGAAAGGTCAGTGCAAAAAACACCAGTATCACAGCGGCCAGCGCCGCCGGCATCATCCAGAAACTGAAGGCCCCCTGCAACCAACCGGCCTGGGTGGAACCATCCAGCGCCATGCTGTCGCCCCACCAGCCCAGAATGTAGTTACCCACCAACATGCCCGCACCGTAGGTCAGCAAGGCAAACAGCCCCTGGGCACTGGCGCGGATAGCGACCGGCGCCTTGCGGTCCACATACAGCTGACCCGTCACAAAAAAGAAGTCGTAACAGATGCCGTGCAGGGCAATACCAAAAATCAGCAAGGCCACCGACTCCGGGAAACTCGCAAACACCAGGTAACGCAAGGCCCACGCCGCCATGGCCACCATCAGCATCCACTTCACACCAAAGCGCACAATAAAAAACGGCACCAGCAGCATAAACAGCACTTCGCTCATCTGGCCAATCGCCATAAACGAAGCGGATTGATTGCCAAACGCCATGGCCGCCACAAAGTCATTGGTGCGTGCGTAATAAAATGCCAGCGGAATACTGATCAGAAAACTGCTGAGTGCAAAGATAAAAAAGTTACGTTCCTTCATCAGCATCAGTGCATCCATGCCCAAGGCTTTGCTGACACTAAAAGGCTCGCCTCTGGCCTTCGGTGGTGTGGCCGGCAAGGTCAGGCTGTACAGACCGTACACCAGCGACAGGATGGCGGCCATTTTTAACGGGATGTTGGTGATCTGCGCGTTGTCTGCGCCAGTCAGCGCCTGCAGCAAGGGGATGTTCACAAACCCCAGCACCGTCTGCGCCACAATAAACCCGGAGACTATCCAGCCCACTGTGCCCCAGACACGGATGGCGGGAAACTGCTTATCCGCGTTGTCGATATTGGAAAAGGCAATGGTATTGGCCAGCGCCAGCGTGGGCATGTACAACATAAAATAAACAAACATCACCCAGATAAACACCCCGGGATCAGTAACACCGGCGGCATACCAGAGCACTGCTGCTCCGGCTATCTGGCAGAACGCGTTCAGGCGCTCGGCATTCACAAAGCGGTCTGCCAGCAAGCCCACCAATAACGGTGCCAGCAGTGCAGCCCAGTTATGGGTTGCGTAGGCTTGCCCTATGATGGTGTTGATGCCCTGTTCGTTTTGAAAGACCTGCAAAAGGTAGCTGCCGAGGGTGACAAAAAAAGCTCCCCAGACAAAAAACTGCAGGAACATCATCAGGCTAAGACGAGGTATCAGATAGCGGTGGGTATTCATCAAGCATTTCCCCGGGGAAAATTGTTTATTTTTGTTTTTGATCGGGCTTGTTTTGCGGGCAGCCTCTGTATCGCACTACAATGCTATCGACTCTAATAAATAAACTGGAAATATGGAATTGTTATTTCTGTTAACAAGGCTCTTTGATATAACACGTGTATGAAAAAAATCAGACTGGGAATGATAGGTGGCGGACAGGGTTCTTTTATCGGAGCCATACATCGTCGCGCCGCAGCGCTGGACGGACACTACGAACTGGTCTGCGGCGCATTCAGCAGCGATCCAGCCAACTCACGCCATACAGGCGAACAGCTTAATCTGGCACCACAACGGGTTTACGATTCTTATACCGAGATGCTCATTACTGAAGCCTCTTTGCCGGCGGACGAACGCATGCAGGCAGTCGCGATTGTCACGCCCAACCACCTGCATGCCGCACCGGTGATACTGGCCTTGCAGCACGGCTTTCATGTGATTGTGGACAAACCCCTGGCGTTGAGCGTGGAGCAGGCGAAACAGATCGCCCTGGCACTGCAACAATCCACCTGCAAACTGGCACTCACACATACCTATGCCGGTTACCCGATGATCAAAGAGGCGCGTCACCGTGTTGCCAGTGGGCAGTTCGGCAAGATCCGTAAAATTTTGGTGGAGTATCCACAAGGATGGCTAAGCACCGCACTGGAAAGCAGCCATCACAAACAAGCTTCCTGGCGCACTGACCCGGGCAAAGCGGGCGCTGGAGCAGTCGGTGATATTGGCACGCATGCAGCCCATCTGGCGGAGTACGTCAGTGGCCTGAAGATCACCGAGGTGTGTGCCGAATTAAATGCCGTAGTCCCCGGCAGACAGCTGGATGACGATGCCAGTGCGCTGCTGCACTTTGAAGACGGCGCCAGCGGCATGTTGATTGCCACGCAGGTTGCTGCAGGTGAGGAAAACAATGTCAGCCTGCGCATCTATGGCGAACTGGGCGGGCTGGAGTGGTCACATCAGGACAACAACCTGTTACGGGTGAAAATGAGCGGGCAGCCCGAGCAAATTTATCGAAGCGGTGCGGCCGGCCTGTGCACGGCGGCCAATCTGGCGACACGTTTGCCGGCCGGGCATCCGGAAGGATTTATTGAGGCCTTCGCCAATATTTACAGCGCCTTTGCTCTGGATGTGTGCGGCAATAGCAGCGCTGACCAGGACTACCCATCGATAGAGGAAGGCCTGCGCGGCATGGCGTTTATCGAGACCATGATGCGCTCGGCAGCCAGCAACCAGAAGTGGACCACCTTTGAGGTTTAAGCGTTTATGACACCCGCACCAAAAACCACCCCCAGAACCATCAAAGGCCCCGGTATTTTTCTGGCGCAGTTTGCGGATGACAAAGCGCCGTTTAATACCATTGACAGCATTTGCGAGTGGGCCGCCTCGCTGGGTTATAAAGGCATACAAATCCCGACCTGGGACAAACGTCTGATTGATCTGCAGCGGCTGGCCGAGAGTAAAACCTATGCAGACGAATACAAGGGCCGCATCAACGCGTACGGGCTACAGATCACTGAACTGAGCACACATCTGCAAGGCCAGCTGGTCGCCGTCCATCCCGCCTATAACGACATGTTTGATGGGTTTGCACCCGAGCAGCTGCGTGGCAATCCCTCAGCGCGCACTGAATGGGCGGTTGATCAGGTAAAAATGGCCGCCAAGGCCAGCAGACATCTGGGGATCAATGTGCACGCCAGTTTCCCCGGCGCACTGATGTGGCATACCGTTTACCCATGGCCGCAGCGCCCGGCGGGGCTGGTGCAGCAGGGTTTTGCGGAACTGGCGCGGCGCTGGCTGCCCATTCTCAATGCATTTGATGAACAGGGCGTGGATGTGTGTTACGAAATTCACCCCGGCGAAGACTTGCACGACGGTGTCAGTTACGAGCGTTTTCTGCAGGCCAGTGGCAATCACCCACGTGCGCGCATACTGTTTGACCCCAGCCATTTTGTATTGCAGCAACTGGATTACCTGCAGTTCATCGACATCTATCATGAAAAGATCGGTATGTTTCATGTCAAAGATGCAGAATTTAATCCCAATGGGCGCAGCGGCGTGTATGGTGGATATCAAGACTGGATTGACCGCCCGGGTCGCTTCCGCTCGCTGGGTGATGGTCAGGTGGATTTTGTGGGCATTTTCAGCAAACTCTCGCAATACGGCTATGACGGCTGGGCGGTAATGGAATGGGAGTGCTGTATCAAACATCCAGAGCAGGGCGCTGCGGAAGGCGCACCCTTTATCAACAGCCATATCATTCAAGTCACTGACAAAGCCTTTGATGATTTTGCCGGCCAACAGCCGGACGCGGCTCTTAATCGCAAAATTCTTGGCATTTAATTCGCACGGAGAGGGTAATCCCTATGATCAAACGACTGTTGATGGTGTCCCTGCTAACTGCACTGAGTAGTGCGGTATTTTTTTCGATCGTCCCTGAGTCGCAGCTCAACGCTCAGTCTGCTGCAAATGCAGGCTCAGAAAACTGGATCACCTTGTTTGATGGCAGCTCGACAGATGAGTGGCGCCTGTATAATCAAACAGATTTTCCAAACGAAGGCTGGCAGATTGAAGAAAACACGCTGGTTTTCAGGCCACGCGAAGACCGCCTGCCAGTGGGCGACATCATCACCAAACGCATCTTCCGCGATTTTGATCTACAGCTGGAATGGATGGTTGAGCGCGGCAGCAACAGTGGCATTTTTTATCACGCACTGGAACAACCAACACAGAGAATTTACTGGTCAGCCCTGGAAATGCAGGTGCTGGACGATGCCAATCACCCGGACAGTTTTTTAGGTGTCAACGGCAATCGCCAGGCCGGCACCTTGTATGACCTCATTCCCATCAGTCCAAAAACCGCCAAACCATTTGGTGAATGGAATCAAGCCCGAATTGTTTCCCAAGGGCCAGTGGTTGAGCATTGGTTAAACGGGGAGATGGTGCTGCGTTACGAACGCTGGACAGTGGCGTGGTTTGAGATGCTGCGTAACAGCAAATTCAAAGATCACAATGAGTTTGGTGCTATGCAACAGGGTCATATCGGTCTGCAGGATCACGGCGACGTCGTCAGATTCCGCAACATCCGCATCCGGGAATTGTAAGTTTCCCGGGGCGGCCAGCGTTTTTCAGACCTTAAGATTGCGCATGTACTGAGCGTTATCACGGCTGCTGTCGATCGGGGTGGTGCCGGCAAATGCTTCCTGCTCCACGAAGAAGTACTTCATACCCAGCTCTTTGGCAACCGGCAGAATCGACGCGTAATCAATAAATCCGCGGCCCAGCGTGGTGGATGCCGTGAAGGAATTAGACGGCTGATCCGGCAATCTGTCCTTGACGTGAGAGAAGGTAAAACGCCCCGGGTATTTACGCAGCCACACCAGCGGGTCCTGTCCAGCAGCAACCAGCCAGAAGATATCCAGTTCATATTCCACCAGCGCCGGATCCGTGTTCTGCATGATGACATCGTGCGGAATCTGACCATCCATCTCAAAAAATGAATAATGGTGGTTGTGATACCCGAACTTCAGGCCAACATCACGGCAGATTTCACCACAGCGATTAAAGCGCTCAGCAAAGCGTCGATACTCATCCAGCGATTCCTGCGGCCCTATCATCGGGCAGATAAGGTACTCCATGCCGGCTTCCGCCGCCTGCGCAGCTTTTTGCTCAAAGTTCTCTTCGATGCTGCAATGGCTGGCCACCAAATCCATGCCCAGGTCAGTCACAAGCCGGCCAAATTCTGCAGGGGTTTTGCCCCAGAACATACCCATCGGGCCTTCGTAACTCTCGATCTGTTTATAACCAAACGAGGCCAACTGGGTGATCACCGCATCCGGCGCGGCCGGCAGCACTTCGCGCAGTGTGTAAAGCTGGATACCAAACGGGTTAGCGGCCTCGGCGGCCCGCGCCAGAGCACTGAAACCTGCCAATTGAGTGGCGCCGGCCAATAGCCCGGCAGAGCGTAAAAAATGTCTTCTGTTCATAAAAATTCCTCAGAATCAGTACGTAAAGGGCATTTAAAAATGTGATCGAGGCAGATAATTTTTTACTGCCCTGTCAAATTGCCCAGGCGGTTTCGCCCTTAACATACGGGTAGTCACCATCAAATCGACCTGGCACCGGCACCATTCTCAACACACCGGTCTGCACCTGCTCAGTGGTGAAATAACTGAAAATCGTCAGCTGTTTCATCATAATAAAATAGTGTGCAGTGACACCGTGTGGCTCTTGGTATAGCAGCGCGGTTTGATTGAGCGCGTTCAAAAACTCCGCACGCTGCTCGGCCGGCAGATTCTCAAACGATTGGCCGTAACGCGCCAGCGTGTCGCTGCGGATGGCTGCCAGTCCATTATGGAATTCCTGCTGATCAAGGTCCTCGTAGGTATTGTTGACCAACCTGACAATCATCTCTGGAACACCCACATCTTTAGCGCCGGGAGTCGTGGTGCGCGGAAAAATAGTCTCGGCGATCTCCGCGAGCAAAGCCTGGTCACTGCCTGATAACTCCATGCCACGCACCGCACTGGCGCTGCTGCATGCGCTCATCAGCACCGGGCTGCCAATCATGGCATAGCCGGTGACCGAGGCGATCATCTGCAAAAGTTCTCGTCTGTTCATGATTACAGATTTCCTCGTTTGAGTTCCTGCACCGCAAAATCAGCGGCGCGCGCTGTCAACGCCATGTAGGTTAGCGACGGGTTTACACAGGATGCTGAGGTCATACAGGCGCCATCGGTGACAAATACATTCAGTGCATCCCATACCTGGTTATTAGCATTTAACACTGACGTGCGCGGATCACGCCCCATGCGCGCAGTGCCCATTTCGTGGATACCCATGCCCGGCGCGTAACCCACATCGCGGCCCTGCACGTCTTTGACTCCGGCGGCCTCCAGCATCTCTTCAGCATCGGCAACCATGTCGCGGCGCATGGCGTATTCATTCTCTTGCATGGCGACATCAAACGACAGAATCGGCAATCCCCACTTGTCAGTTTTATTGCGGTTCAGATAAATACGGTTTTCGTGGTAAGGCAGCATTTCGCCAAACGCGGTCATACCAATTGTCCAGTGACCGGGTTCGGTGAGTGTGTGTTTGAGGTCCGCGCCCACATTCATTTCTGCAATCGTGCGTGACCAACCGGTACGACTGGCAGCGCCCTGATAACCAAAACCACGCAGATAATCGCGTTTTTCATTGCCCAGATTGCGAAAGCGTGGCACGTAAAAACCATTGGGGCGACGACCATAGGTGTATTTATCTTCATAGCCTTCTACCCGTCCTTCCGCGCCGAGCCGGAAGTGGTGATCCATGACATTGTGACCCAGCTCGCCACTGCTGCTGCCCAAGCCATCAGGCCACACATCAGTAGCGGAATTCATCAGAATCCAAGTGGTGTTGAAGGTAGACGCGTTGAGGAAAATGATGCGTGCTTTGTACTCAATGACTTCGTTGGTTTCAGCGTCCACCATTTCCACACCGGTAGCACGCTGAGTGTCTTTGTCGTACAACACGCGGGTAACAATCGACCAGGGGCGCAGTGTCAGATTGCCGGTCGCCATGGCTGCTGGCAACGTTGCTGATTGCGTGCTGAAAAACGCGCCGTAGGAACAACCACGCCAGCAGCGATTGCGGTACTGGCACTGCACGCGGTTTTGCTCAGGGCGAGACTCAGTGAGGTTAGCGGTGCGGCCAATAAACAAGTGGCGATTGCCGTTGTAATGCGCCTTGATGCTTGCGGCCACGTCTTTTTCAACAATATTCAAGTCCATCGGCGGCAGGAAATTACCATCGGGCAAAACGTCCAGACCTTCCATGGAACCGCTGATGCCGGCAAAACCTTCGACATAGTGATACCAGGATTCCAGATCTTCGTAACGGATGGGCCAGTCGATGGCGATGCCTTCACGCGCATTGGCTTCAAAATCCATGCGGTTCCAACGGTAACTCTGCCGGCCCCACAACAGCGAACGGCCGCCGACCTGATAGGATCGGTACCAGTCGAAACGCTTGACTTCTTCGTAAGGCGATTCGTTTTCATCTGTCCACGAACCAAAGGTGGATTCATTCAGCGGATAGTCACGACGAAGTACCGGGTAGTTGGCCAGCATCTCGCGAGTGGGGTGATCGCGATGCGGAAACTCCCAGATCTCTTTGTTCTCGTTGACGTAGTCTTTGACATGCTCAAGGCTGCGGCCGCGTTCCAGCATCAGCACTTTGAGGCCTTTTTCGGTCAGCTCTTTTGCGGCCCAGCCACCGCTGATTCCCGAGCCAACAACAATTGCATCGTATTCATTGTTTTCCATAAGGACCTGCTTGTTATTTTTTTATGAATGGGTCGAGCATAAACTCCTCAACTCTGTTCGTCTATGCCGATTGTGATATTGTTTAACCATAATTCCAACGAACGGAGAACACCGATGAAACCGCTGCTGACCGCCATTCTGCTGATTGCTACCGCCACGTTTAATCTTGCTCATGCGCAAATACCCGGCTCTGGCAAACCCAATTTTGTGGTGATCATGGCAGATGATCTCGGGTATGGTGATCTTGGCATTTACGGGTCTACCCTGATCAAAACCCCGCACCTTGATCGCATGGCGACTGAAGGCATGCGACTGGACAGTTTTTATGCCAGCGCCAACACCTGCACACCTTCTCGCGGCGGGCTGCTGACAGGGCGTTACCCGATACGGTTGAATCTGGTAAACGATGTCGCCCGGCCGACCAATGATATTGGATTATCGCCGGATGAAATCACCATCGGCGAGGCATTGCAGGCACACGGCTACGCCACCGCGATGATTGGTAAGTGGCACCTGGGCCATCAGCCTGAGCGTTCACCGATTCACAACGGTTTTGACGAGTTTTATGGCTTGCTGCACAGCAATGACATGCACCCGCTGGAACTGTATCGCGGCGAACAGGTCATCGAAAATCCCGTTGATCAATCGACACTCACCGCGCGCTACACCGCAGAGGCAGTGCGTTTTATTGAAGAAAATCAGCAGCAGCCGTTTTTCCTGTATATCCCGCACACCTTTCCGCATGCACCCCTGTATGTGTCGGAGCAGTTCGAAGGGCAATCGGATGCAGGACTTTACGGCGACGTTGTTGAGGAGATGGACTGGAGCACCGGCGAAATTCTGGCCACGCTTGAGCGACTGGGTCTCGATGACAATACCCTGGTCATTTTCACCTCGGATAACGGCCCGTGGATGGAAGGCAGCGCCGGTCATTTACGTGACCGCAAAGGTGTCGCCTGGGAAGGCGGCGCGCGCGTGCCGTTTATTGCGCGTTGGCCTTCAGTGATTCCGGCAGGTCAGGCCAGCGACGAGCCGGTGATGAATATTGATCTGTTTCCAACACTGATGGCGCTGGCCGGTGCTCAATTGCCAGCTGACCGGGTGATTGATGGTAAAAACATCATGCCAGTGCTGAGTGAGGGGGCTGCGTCCCCCCACGAAGCGCTATTTCTGTTTCAGAATGACCGCATTGCTGGTGTGCGCAGCGGCTCGTGGAAACTGGTGCTGGAGTCCAATTATCTGAGCGCCATGACGCGGTTTGATCATCCGGGTTCGCAGTTTGGCAATGAAGGTTTACTGTTTGACCTGGCACTGGACCCCTCGGAAACCTACAGCTACGCACGCGAGAATCCGGATGTGATGGCGCGTCTGCATCAGTATCTGGAGCAGGCTAAACAGAATCTGAACAGTAAGGTACTGGAAGCGGCCTGGAATCTGCCGGCCCCACGCTCCTTATGAGAGCGGTGTTTCTGGATACTGCCAGCATGGGCGCGGGCATCGATTTTTCCGGCCTGCGCACGTGTGTTGATGAACTGGTTCTTTATGAGTACTCAAACGCGGCAGACTGTGTCGGGCGTTTAGTCGGCGCAGACATCGCCATCAGCAACAAGGTCAGTCTGGATGCGGCGACACTGCAGGCCTTACCGCTGTTAAAACTGATTTGTGTGACCGCCACTGGCATGAACAATGTGGATCTGGTGGCAGCGCAAACGCTGGGCATAGCCGTGCGCAATGTCAGTGCCTACGGCACCGCCAGTGTTGCACAGCACACAATGATGCTGATGCTCGCGCTGGCCAATCGATTGCCCTTATACCAGAACGATGTGCGCCAAGGTCTGTGGCAGCAAAGTACCAACTTTTGCCTGCAGCACCACACAACCCTGCAACTGGAAGGCAAACATTTGGTGATTGTCGGCAGCGGCGAACTCGGCACCCGGGTCGCTCAACTGGCAGCGGCATTTGGCATGCGCGTCAGTTTCTGCGCCCGACCGGGTTACGAAGCCAGCGATTCCCGCGCCGCGCTGGCAGACCTGGCGCCTGAAGCCGATGTGCTCAGCCTGCATTGCCCACTGAACGAACACACCAGAGAATTGATCAGCCGGACCTTGCTGCAACAGTTGAAGCCTGGGTGTCTGTTGATCAATTGTGCCCGTGGTGGACTGGTTGACGATCAGGCTGCACTGGACGCGTTGACTAACCGCCAGTTGGGTGGCTACGGTGTGGATGTCTTGCCGCAGGAACCTCCTCTTAACGGACATCCCCTGCTGGATGCGCTTAACCAGCCACTGAATCTGATAGTGACGCCCCACAACGCCTGGATTACACCGGAGGCAAGGCAGACATTAATAAATAAAACAACCGACAACATCAGGTGTTTTCGCCAGGGAGTCTGACATGAGTCATTATGTTTCTTTCCGCTCGTTTGTCACAGCCATGGGTTTGCTGGTGTTTGCTGCACCACTGCAGGCTGAGTTATCCGCCATCGACATTCGTTCCCGGACCTTGTTAAGCGAGCCGGATAATCCTGTGCGCTACGAACTGATCAGCGGTGTGTTGCACTTCACGCTCGATCCACTGCATCCCGGCAATCAAAAAATTGTCGATATCCAACATGCGCCGCTAAACACGCGTGGACGCACGGAATTTTCAGCTGACTTCAAACTGCTGGTACCGCGTGGGGAAACACAAAGCACCAGCCTGCTCTACCATGTCAACAATCGCGGTGGCAGCCGCTTGCCACCGGAAATGTCCTTATCACACCCGCTGGCCCTGCAAGGGCACACCTTTCTTGCCACTGGCTGGATTAATGAGATGCCCCCAGCAGACGGTCGCCTGCGGCTGATCGCGCCAGTCTTGACCCATGACGGCGAACCTCTGACCGGGCGTGTGCGTTATGAAATCATCCCGTCCAGCCATGGCAACGATCTGAATATCGCCGGCAGTTTTCATCTGGCCTACCCTCCCGTGGTTGATGCGTTGCCAGACGCCACGCTCAGTGTCCGCCCGCGCCAGGATGCCGACCGCCTGCTGATTGCGCGCGATCAGTTCAGCCTGACCATTGAGGATGTCGCCGACAGCAATCAACCGCTGATCACCTTGAACCTTAACGGCGGCATGCAAGCTGGTCAGATCTACGAACTGATGTATGACGCACAGGATCCGGTATTAGGTGGCGCTGGCCTGGCGGGCATCCGGGACGTAGTGTCAGCCTTAAGGCATGCGACAACGACGGAAGTGCCCACGCAGCTAAACGCTGATATCACAGAACTGTCACTGCCACCGATCAATGCCGCCGTGGCCTGGGGCTATTCACAAAGCGGACGCCTGCTGCGTCAGTTCCTGTATCAAGGCTTTAACGAAGATCTCGGCGGAAGGCAGGTCTTTGACGGCGTTGTGCCTTTGATAGCGGGCGCAGGTTTTGGCATGTTCAATCAACGGTTTGCCATGCCAACACGCACCAATGGCCAACACGAAAACCATCTGTTCGCAAATGATTTTTTCCCCTTTACTTATGGAGACAGCACAGACCCATACAGTGGACGCACCGACGGTATTCTGAAAAAAGCGCGAGAAACCGCCACTGAACCCAAACTGATGCACATCCAGACCAGTAACGAATATTGGTTGCGCGGCGGTTCGCTACCACATACCGATCCGCTGGGGCGCAGTGATGCCGATATTCCAGACAACGTGCGCTTTTACACGATAGGTGGCTCACCACACAGCTCCGGCACCGGGACGCCCGGCCCTGCAAGTAGCGGACAACTGCCAGCCAATCCGAATCTGTGGACGCCAATTGCCGAATCTTTGCTTTCAGCCATGGTTGTGTGGGTCAATGAGGGTGAGCTGCCCCCGCCGTCCGTTTACCCCAGCATCAGTCGCGGCACCTTGTTGATGTCCCATCTGGGAGACAGTGCTGACGACATTAACCCAGCGGTATGGCGTGTTATCCCAGGCATCAATCATCCACGCACCCTGTATCAGGTCGCCTACACAGATTTTGGCGCAAGATTCCTCACCGAAGGCATCGCGCACTTGCCTGACTTGAACAGTGAACGCAAATACGGCACACGTGTGCCGGCAACGGGCACTGACAACAATGATCTGGCCATTGACCTGATCCTGCCGCCATTGACCGCTGTACCCGTCGCCACCTTTGTGCCCTGGAATCTGCGCACTGTTGCCAGCGGCGCAGACACCGAACTGGCTACCCTCAGTGGCGGCTATCTGCTTTTGCCACTGACCGAACAGGCTGCGCGTGACGCAGGTGATCCGCGTCCTGCTGTCCGCAGTTTATATCGCGACTTTGCTGACTACCTGCAGCAGTATGAATCGGCAACAGATGCGCTGATTGCACGGGGTTTTTTATTGCCAGCATTCAAGTCGGTGTTGATGAGCCTTGCACAATCACAGCAGACACTGTTTGATAGTTTGCCCTGAGAGAATCACCTCACATGCGCCATATTGAGTTGAAAGACGGGTGATCTATCTCTCCTTGATGTTCACCGGCTTTCTGGCAGCCACCTTGATCCCGGCCTCATCGGAGGCTTTGCTGCTGGTGTTGTTTCAACAGGGCTATACACCCTGGCTGTTATGGCTGGCAGCCACCACCGGCAACACCTTGGGATCCTGTGTGAATTGGGCTATCGGGTGGGAGATCGGAAAATTTCAGCATAAACGCTGGTTCCCGGTGACACCACTGCAACTGGACAGCGCACAGACGCACTTTCGTCGCTACGGTAGCTGGAGCCTGTTGCTGGCATGGTTACCCGCCGTCGGCGATCCGCTGACCCTGGTTGCTGGTTTACTGCGCGTGCGTTTTGTGTTGTTCCTTATGCTGGTGGCGACAGGCAAAGGTCTGCGCTACGCTGTGGTGATTTACATGGCAAGTCGCCTGCTACAACCTTAACGGGGCTGCAAATTCATGTCCAAATTTGTCATTGTTGACCTCAACATTTCACCGGAACAGTACCAGCGTCACTATCAGGGAGCGGTCCGTCAGGTGATGTGCACCGCCCGGGATGGCCGGAAAGTACAGTTCCCGTCCGCCATTCTGCAACGCTTTGTAAGCCACTATGGAATTCAGGGCAGTTTCCGGCTGACTATCGATGACAACAACAAACTGGTCTCTATTGATCGTCTCTGACAGAACATCCACTGTGTTTTGAACGATTGCAAACCGAGTATCTACTCAGGGTTAACGAGTCCAGATGGTAGGTCTATGATCGTTGCTGTCACTAATCTGTCGTTGTAAGGTGTCAGCATATTGCATTACACCTTACTGCGGGAGCACGTGGCCATGTCACACAATTTGTTTCAATTGAACCGACGACGTTTTCTGGCGGTCTCTGCCGTCATGCTGGGGAGCTTGGCTGTCCGTGGCCGGCCTCTGCTGGCAGCAGCACCTGCCCACTTTACCCACGGCGTTGCCAGCGGCGATCCGTTACAGGACCGTGTCATTTTGTGGACGCGGGTTCTGCCCGGCAGCGGCCAGCCAGAGTCGATTGAGCTGGAGTGGCAGGTCGCCAGTGATCAGCGCTTCTCCACCGTCGTTGCCTCCGGCATGTCAAGTACCGGCCCTGAGCGCGATTTCACCGTCAAAATAGATGCCACCGGACTTGAGCCAGGGCAAACCTATTTTTACCGCTTTAATGCCCAAGGGGTGAGCAGTCCCATTGGCCGCACCCGCACGCTGCCCGCGGCAGGCGTCGAGCAGGCACGACTGGCCGTGGTGTCGTGCTCAAACTATCCGCAGGGCTACTTCAATGTGTACCGTGAAATTGCTGCGCGCGACTGCGATGCGGTGGTGCACCTGGGAGATTATATTTATGAATATCCCGACGGTGGTTATGCCAACCCGCTGATGCTGGAAAAAGGCCGCCACGTGCAGCCAATACACGAAATTGTGTCTATCGAAGATTACCGCATGCGTTATGGTCTGTACCGCAGTGATGCTGACCTGCAGGCAGTGCATCAGGCCCATCCGTTTATCTGTGTGTGGGATGACCACGAAATCACCAACAACACCTTCAAGGATGGTGCAGAGAACCACAATGCCGACCAGGGTGAGGGTGACTTCGGTGGACGTCGTCTGGCTGCCATTCAGGCTTTTTATGAGTGGTTGCCGATTCGCGAGCAAAGCAACATTGAGCAAGGCATTATCTACCGCAGCTTCGACCTTGGTGATCTGGCGTCGCTGATCATGATGGACACTCGTCTGGTGGGCCGCGACGAGCAGCTGACTCACAACATGAACATCGATGTGATACGCAGCCAATTGGCAGACGATTCGCGCTCCCTCATCGGGGCTCAGCAGGAAAGCTGGCTGGCGGCACAGCTCAGAAACTCAGCAGAAGCGGGCATCCCCTGGCAGATCATCGGCCAGCAGGTCATCATGGGCCGCAAGAACATACCCCAGGTTGCCAATGAAGAATTTGCCCCTGAGGTGCGCGATGCCGTGGCGGGCAGTCGATACGGCATGTTGCGTGAACGCGCCCAGTTGGGCCTGCCGCTGAACTTTGATGCGTGGGATGGTTATCCCGCCAATCGTGAACGGGTTCTGGACATGTTCAGGGAGCACGGCAACAACGTTGTAGTGCTGGCGGGCGACACTCATAGTTCCTGGGCGTTTGACCTGCATGACGCTGAAGGCGATGCGATTGCCGTTGAGTTCGGTACTCCCAGTGTGAGCTCACCGGGTTTTGAAAACTTCATGCCATTGCCTGAAGCACAACTGGTTGAAGCATTTATGAGCGCGAGCCCGGAAATGCGTTTCATGCGAGGTCTGGGACGCGGCTGGATGGAACTGGATATCACCCGCGAAAAAGTCTCTACCGGCTTTTTCTACGTGTCGACGGTGATTGAACAGGAGTATGCAGTGGAAGCCGCTGCACCACTGGAAAGTTACGCCGGCGAACACATGATTCGCCCGGCCTGAGCGAAGACATCATGGTGGGCTGCTGATGTGGCCCACCGACCGCTGTCAGACGTCTTAAACGGGCACAATGTCCATCGCCACAGTCAACCGGGACTGCTTTCCGGTAAACGGCACCGTACCGTGCCACATGTACGACGGAAACAGCACCAACATGCCGGGTTCCGGTTTCACAAAGTGTTGTGCAGTCTGCACGGGCTGCACCGGTGAGCCTGGCTGTCCGAAGCGTATCCAACCCTGCTTGGCCGACTCACCCGCCTGATTGCCCGTTTTGTTAGCTCCCTGCGCACTACCCGTCCTGGCGTCAGGTTTTGTGACCACGTCCGGCAACTCAACGTAAAACGCCGACGACAACCAGCCTTCCTGATGCACGTGATCAACGTGAAAGCCGCCAGGGCGCAACATCACTGACCAGATGCCCTGTATCTGCCACGCACCGGTGTTGCGTCTGCGCAATGGATCAGCACCTGAACCCAGATGTTCCAGATGCGCGTTGACAGGTGCCTGCGATGCTTGAAGAAAGCCCTGAATGGCGGGTGTGCCAACCGTAAAAATATTGGGCAACTGGCTGCCCTGCCGCACAGAATGACCAAATGGATGGGTACGAAAGTGATGCGCCTGTTTCAGCTCTGCAGCCAGATCCGCCAGATAAGCCGCACGCGAGCTCCAACCGGCCGGCGGCTCAATCAAATAGGATCTGACCAT
>CAMBPO010000040.1 GCA_945869725.1 Klebsiella pneumoniae | reverse complement strand
ACCGAAATCACAAACAGGTTGAATACGCTGCTCCAGATAAAAAATACCCGTCCAGTCCACACTTCGCTGACACCCTCTAAAACCTGAAACAAGGCATAAAACACCAGCAGTTGAACCATAAAAAAACGATATACAACGGCTATGAACTGGCGACGGGGCATACGACTGACAATTGCGGAGTAAATCGGGTGCAGGATCATCATGCCAACAAGGGTGCCGGTAAACAGCCATGCCAGATTCTCGACGCCACCCTCTGCGCCCATGTCATCACGTATGGGTCTGATAATGTAATAGGCACACAGCAGCAAAAAATAGTAGAGCCCTGACAGAAACAACGGCGCTCCCTCACCTTGCCTGATATCGACAGAGCGGTTTATCAAAGCCTGAAGCGTGTTAAACATACAGCTGCCTCTTATTGATATTGAAGGCGTTGAATTGCATAGCAACAAAAACTGGCAGTCACCGTATTATTGGAATCAGAGCCAGCCTTTGAGCTTGAAAAACACATAAGGCGCAACACCAGACAGGAACATCAGCACCAGCGCAAACGGATAACCGAGCTGCCATTGTAATTCGGGCATCAGACCAAAGTTCATGCCGTAGATGCTGGCGATAACTGTAGGCGGCAGAAAAACAACCGCCGCAATTGAAAACGTCTTGATGATCTGACTCTGTTTGATGCTGATAAATCCCTGAGCGGCATCCATCAAAAAGTTGATCTTGTCAAAAACAAAACTGTTGTGAGGTAACAGAGAGTCGATATCGCGCAATAATTCCCTTGCAGTTTCCGCATGGATTGCCGACATCTTTCCACGGCGCAACAAAAAACTCAGCGCCCGTTGTGTATCCATCAAACAAAGCCGCACCTTGCCATTGGTATCTTCCTGACGGGCCAATTCATCCAGTGCATCCTCAATGGGGCTGTCGTTATCTTCCAGCACCAGATTGCTGGTCTCTTCAAGTTGTGTGTAAACCTCTTCAAGAGTGTCTGCAAGATCGTCAATCTTTATTTCAAATAATGCCAAGAGGATTGCAACAGGATCCTCTACCAGACCGCGCTGGCGTCGGGCTCGCATTCGCAGCAATCTGAAGACAGGAATTTCGCGCTCCCGCAAGGTAATCAACTGTGTATCAGAGAGGGTGAACGCCACACTGGTATTGCGATGTCGCTCATCAACTTTATGCAGGAACATGGAGTGCACGTGCAGACCCGCTTCATCCTGATACGATCTGGCAGAAGCCTCAATTTCCTCAACATCTTCTGTGTCTAGTAATGGCTGGCTGTGCAGACTTGCCATCATCTCTCGTTCTTCATCATCCGGGTTGATCAGATCCAGCCAAATCGCTTCACTCAGATTTTGACTGGTGACGTCTTCCTGCGCGGGGAGAAGACACTGCTGAGAATCAAGATGAAATCTAATCAGCATAAAATCAAGCCTGTCCGTTTATCAGCAACCCAAAGGAGGCACAACATCATGACCGAGGTCATGAGTTATATCGTTGTTTAACGCTCTGGACTATACACCAAACAAGATTGACGCAGCCACCCGGGGATCAGTCGCAATTGCAAAGAACAGCTGTTCGTTTTGATGCCGGTTTCGGGTACCATTCGGCCGTCTGCGTACTTCTCTAAGCACTGATTGGAGAGAGATCAGGCCTGAGTTTCAAAAAAGACTGTCATCGGGAGAGGCGATAAATGAAAAGAATGTTAGGCACATTACTGGTTTTGCTGTCCGTTGTTGTAATGCCGCTTGTCAATTCAGCAGAAAATCTGGACGGTGAAAGTCTTTACACCCAGCACTGCGCCATGTGCCATGCGGCACCCACCGACGAACGTACCCCGCGCCGGGAAGCCCTGGCTACCTACACTGCCAACAGTGTCTATTTGTCACTCACTCAAGGGATTATGGCCCCCCAGGGCGCGGCGCTGAGTGACGAGCAAAAGATTGCCCTGGCAGAATATCTGAGCGGTTCGCGCATGCAGGCCGATACCATTGCTGGTCTTGCGCGCTGCAAACAGTCAATGCCTGCACTTAACCTGAACCTTGCCACTAATTGGAATGGCTGGGGAAATGGTGACAGTAATCCTCGCTTTCAATCCAGTGAGGGTACCGGCATCTCTGCCAGCACCATCGCGGATCTTGAATTTGTGTGGGCGTTCGGACTAGACAATGCCAGTGCAGCGCGTGCACAGCCCAGCGTGATAAATAATGTCATGTTTATGGGAAGTACGACCGGGACTGTCTATGCCATGGATATCACAAGTGGCTGTGCCTACTGGACCTACCAGGCTCCGCAGGAAGTGCGCGCCGCAATCACCATTGCATGGTCCGAGCAACGCAACGAACATCTGGCCGTTGTGGCAGTGGCTTCCAATGAATTACATGTTCTTAACGCCACGACCGGTGATCTGGTCTGGGAAGCAGAAGTTGATCCTCATCAGTTTGCACGCAGCACAGGTTCACCGGTAGTAGCGGGTGACCGTATATTTGTCCCGGTCTCCTCCGCCGAGGTCAGCGCTGCGGGGCGGCCAGATCATCATTGCTGCACATTCCGTGGCAACGTGGCTGCTTTTGACCTGAACAGCGGCGAAAAAATTTGGCACACCTACATTATGGATGAAGCAACACAGGTCGGGGTTAACAGCGCAGGCAATCCTGTGATGGCGCCCTCAGGTGCGCCGATCTGGCAGGCACCCAGCATGGATGTTGAACGCGGCGTGGTGTACGCAGGCTCAGGTCAAAACTATACACGTCCGGCTAGCGACAGCAGCGATTCAGTGATTGCCTTTGATATGGCAAGCGGGGAGATAAACTGGATCCATCAGACAGTATCAGATGACGCTTTCACCATGGCATGTGCCATGGGCGGCAGTCACCCCAACTGCCCGGATGCAGGCCCCGATCTTGATATTGGCGCCCCTGTTGTAACAACAACCCTCTCAGACGGTCGCGATATTGTTGTCGCCGGCAGCAAAGGTGCTGTTGTAGTTGGACTTGACCCGAATAATAACGGTGAACTTTTATGGTCAACCCGTGTTGGCCGCGGAGGTGCTCTTGGCGGCATTCATTGGGGCATGACCTTCTCAGGTGACGTTGTGTATGTACCGGTATCCGACCGTGGTGGTGTGAATGATTCGGGTGAGAGTCGTCAACCTGGCCTGCATGCCATCGACATGAAAACCGGCGAAGTTCTCTGGTATGCACCCGTCCCAGAACGATGCCAGGATGGTGTGCAAGGCTGCATGGATGCCTATTCGGGTCCCGCTACCAGCACTGATGGATTGATCATTGCCAGTTCGTTAAGTGGATACCTGTTTGCACATGATGCTGCTACCGGAGAACTGGTGTGGGAGTACAATACTGTTCAGGAATATCCGACCATAAACGCAATTGCTGCCAAAGGCGGCTCGATCGACGCGACAGGGCCCGTGCTGAGCGGCGACTACATGATTGTCAGCACAGGTTATGCTACATTCGGCCAGATGCCGGGCAACGCGGTGCTGGTATTCAGACTTAAACAGCAGTAAATGAATTCTGACTAATGCTCAGGGGGAAAAAATGATAAAAATTAGCAACCTGGGATTGCTGGCTGCGGCCGCAATCCTGCTGGCCGCGTGTGGACCTGCAGAACAACCTACTGAAACACCTGCTGATACTCAATCGGCATCAACAACCGTCAGTTCCTCGAATGGGGCTGCAACAGTAGCTACATATGCCGCTGCGGTTGACAGCATGCGCCTGACGAACGCTGACTCTGAGCCGGGAAACTGGATGGCCGCGGGTCGTGACTACTGGGAACAACGTTTCAGCCCGTTGGACCAGATCAATACTGAAAACGTTGACCAGTTAGGACTGCTGTGGTCAGCGGATCTTGACACCAGTCGTGGCCAGGAAGCGACACCCGTCATCGTCGATGGCGCGCTGTACATCACCACGGCATGGAGCATGGTCAAAGCCTTTGATGCAAAAACCGGAAGTCTGTTGTGGGAGTATGATCCTCAGGTCGATCGCGCACGCGGAGTTGATGCATGCTGCGATGTTGTCAACCGTGGTGTCGCTGTCTGGGAAGGCAAAGTGTTTGTAGGCGCGCTTGATGGACGTCTGATCGCATTAAACGCCACCACAGGCGAAGAGCTCTGGAGTGTTGTTACCGTTGACCAGTCGCGTCCTTATACGATTACTGGCGTGCCGCGCATTGTTGATGGCAAGGTGATCATCGGCAATGCCGGTGGTGAATACGGTGTACGTGGTTATATCACCGCATACGACACAAACACCGGTGAGCAACAGTGGCGTTTTTACACGGTACCCGGCAATCCTGCAGATGGTTTTGAACAACCGGAACTGGAATGGGCTGCTGACACCTGGACAGGCGAGTGGTGGGCAATGGGAGCGGGCGGTACGGTCTGGGATTCCATGGCGTACGACCCGCAATCACATCTGATGTATATCGGTGTTGGCAATGGCTCTCCGTGGAACCAGTCGCTTCGCAGCCCAGGTGGCGGAGACAATCTGTTTCTGACATCAATCGTTGCAATCAATCCTGACGACGGCAGTTATGTATGGCATTACCAGACAACACCCGGCGAAACCTGGGACTACACCGCAACACAGCAGATTGTTGTCGCGGATCTTGATATTGGCGGCGAAACCCGCCGCGTTGTAATGCAGGCGCCAAAAAATGGCTTTTTCTATGTGCTCGACGCATTAACAGGTCGACTGCTGTCTGCTGAAAAATTTGTGCCTGTGAACTGGGCAACCCATGTCGATCTGGAGACCGGACGTCCTGTTGAGGTCCCGGAAGCACGTTATAACATCACCGGCATCCCACTGATTGTTCAGCCAGGCCCACTCGGTGGACATAACTGGCATCCAATGTCGTTCAGCAAAAAAACCAACCTTGTTTATCTACCCGCGACCGAGAATAACATGGGCTATGTTGCACAGCCCGATATGGTTATCTCCGAAAGGGGCTGGAATACCGGGACCGACTTCGCTGAAGGGGCACGTCTTGTTGCGGCAGCGGGCGATGCAGCCCCTGTGCGGCAGGCATACCTGCTGGCATGGGATCCTGTTGCACAGCGCGAAGTCTGGCGAGCGCCTCAATTAATCCCTACGCATGCTGCGGGTGTTGTATCAACCGCCGGCGGCCTGGTTTTCCAGGGTAACGGCGCAGGGGAATTTGTGGCCTACCGGGATACGGATGGTGAACGTTTGTGGTCAGCCATTACTCAATCTTCAACGGTTGCAGCGCCCTCAACCTATATGATTGATGGTGTCCAGTATGTGGCTGTCCTGAGCGGATCTCGCGCTCTGCCACAGACAGGCCCGGGAGCGTTAGGGTCTACTACCCGTGAATCCAGTAATAACTCCCGTCTGCTGGTGTATGCGTTAAACGGCACACATCAATTGCCAACTCAGGTGATCACCGCAGAAGAGCGCGCCCTCAATCCTCCGCCGCTGATTGCAAACAATGAAATGTTGGCACAAGGCGAACAGGCTTACGGACGCTTCTGCAGCGTGTGCCACGGAAACAATGCAGCCAGTGATGGTGCAGGTGTATTTCCAGACCTTCGCTACTCCGCGCGTTTGCATAATCTGGACGCCTGGAATGCAGTTGTTCTGAGAGGAGAATTAGCAGCTGGCGGCATGGTGGCTTTTGACGGCCAACTCAGTGAATCTGATACAGAAGCAGTCCTCCAGTATGTTATTTCAAGAGCGGTTGCACTGGCTGAAGATCTGCAAACGCGTTGAATATGAGTGCCACTTACTATAGCTATTACGACTCACCGGTTGGCAGTTTACTGCTGGCCGGTGATGGCGTGTCGCTCGAACTAATCAGTTTTCCGACAGGGCAGGCTACCAGACTCCCGTCTGCAGACTGGATGAGAAGAAATGATGCCTTTAAACCGGTCAAGCAACAGCTGGCAGCCTATTTTGCTGGTGAACTGACCACATTCTCTCTGGCGTTAACGCCCAGGGGTACCGATTTCCAGTTAGCGGTCTGGGCCGCGCTGGAGAAAATTCCCTACGGCGCGACATGCAGCTATGGTGATATCGCCAAACGCATTAGAAAACCTGAAGCAAGCAGAGCGGTTGGAGCAGCCAACGGCCAGAATCCTTTGCCGATAGTAATTCCCTGTCACCGCGTTATTGGAAGTAACGGTGCACTCATTGGTTTTGGTGGCGGCCTTGACTGTAAAGAATTTTTGTTGCGCCTGGAACAGACTCACGCGCCCTTCAGTCTGCAATAACCTATTCGAAGCTCTATGCGTTAATCCAGAGTACCGCTCTCAGCCACGAGATAAATCCACCAACAGTCTGTTTTTTTTACTGTCAAAAGACGGTGTATACTCAGGCCCGCTGGCCCTGTGATGCTCGGTCGCGTATTCAAGTCTGGTCAACGCTTACCGTTATAAAACTGTCGGTGATAAGGATTTAAAGATATGCAAAGCAGTCAACACCACATCATCGCCTGGGTCTCCAAATGGCTGGCAGAGGGCAAATCCGTCTGGTTATCGACCATTATAAAAACATGGGGTTCCTCTCCCAGACCTGTTGGGGCGATGATGGCGTGTACCCAAGACGGGGAATTGGTCGGGTCTATCTCGGGTGGCTGTATTGAGGAAGATTTTTTACAGCAATTACGCGAAGGTGCGTTAAAAACCCGTTATGAAACTGAAAAGAAGCCTTTTATGGTTCATTACGGTGTATCGGCGGAGGAGCAGGCGAGACTGCGATTACCGTGCGGTGGTCAGCTGCATGTATTGTTGGAATTCATCCAGGCAACGCCACACAACATTGATACATTTGCTGCTATCGATACTGCTTTGAATCAGCATCAGCGTATCAGTAGGCGAGTGGATCTAATCACGGGTCATATTGATACGTCTCCGGAGTCTTCAGATGAGGCGGTTTTCTTATCTCACACGCAAATGCAGCATAGTCTGAGCCCCCGATATCGACTGTTGCTGCTTGGCGCGGGTGACGTGGCACGTTATGTCGCCGAACTGGCGCTGAGCATGGACTATGACGTTACCCTGTGCGATCCGAGACCTGACTACCTGGACAATTGGTTTGTACCCGGTGTGCAGCTGTCATCAGATCTTCCCGATGATCTGGTGCGTGATCAGTTCAGCAATCCTTACAGCGGAATAATCGCTCTGGCACACGATCCGCGCGTTGATGATATGGCATTGATGGAAGCATTGAAGACCGATGCATTTTATATTGGCGCGATGGGATCAGAACGTACTTCTGAAAACCGTAGATTGCGCCTTCCTGAACTGGGATTGAGCGAGGCAGACATTGCAAAACTTCATGCACCGATTGGTTACATGATCGGCAGCAAGACCCCTGCAGAAATTGCCATTTCAATTCTGGCAGAGGTAACGGCAGTCAGGCACAAAGTCCTTGCATAAAGAAATCGGCCCGTGGGCCGTTTTTTTGATTCAATGTCGGGTATTCACTCGGCTAATACATCACCATAGTCTTCATCCTAGTCAGCCATCGCAGCAGCGAGCACCACTTTAGCGTGCGCGAAGCCATAGGCATTACCGATGGAGACCTTGTTCGCTTTATCCGGAAGCATCTTGTAGGTCTGGAAATAATGAGAAATGCGATGAACAAGCGTAGGCGGTAATTCTGAAATATCGTTCATGTGGCCATACGCCGGATCATCTTTGATGACAGCAATGATTTTATCGTCAGCCTCACCACCATCATTCATGGGCAAACCACCCAATACTTTGTCTTTGATGATTATTTAAAAGCGATCAATAGCGCGTTCACTAGCGAGAGCTAGCCCGCGTTAAAAAGGAACGGGATTTTTTACGCGAAGCGGCAACGTTCTTTTCAAGGGGATCGACCTGAAGTATCAGGCGATTCAACGTTGTAGTTGTGAGTTTCCTATTCGGCTGATGTGTCGGTGTTTGAAAGTCTCGCCCAGTGGTTATTTCGACTGGGAGGGACGCCCAGCCAGTGTTCGAAAAGTTGATAATGAGCGATTACCCTGTTCGATTGACACAGCTTACCTTACATATTGATGTATCCGCTGGCGGCGATACGCGATTTAGCTTGAATCTGCTGGTCCCCGCGAATGGCTGGGCTGAGCAGGAATTGCCATACTTCTATCTTCTGAGTGGCAGCAAATACCAGCCGGACAGCATGAACGATGACTGGAAGCTGGCTGAGATTTCTAATTGCCCTCTGAACCCCTCCGTTCGTGGATTGATCATCGAGGACACTCAGTCGTTTCAAATCTATCAATGTGTCCGCAGTGCATTGGTGCACAGGGAAGAGCCAGGCACAGGGCTGCCGGATGAATCTGCAGAGTGGCTTATGTACCATTTTGAGCGCAACCCCCGTCTTTGACTCGCAATCGTCAATCGCCAGGCAAAAAAAAGGCTGCATTCGCAGCCTTTTTTTTGCAGCTACAAAACTCAGCCTCCAATCAGAATTCCACCGTACTGCACGAAGAATGGTGCAAACACCAGTGACAGAATCGCGGCCAGTTTGTGGAGGATGTTCAGCGACGGGCCGGAGGTATCCTTCAGCGGATCTCCTACAGTGTCGCCAACTACCGCAGCCTTGTGCACCTCAGAGCCTTTACCGCCCAGATTGCCAGCCTCGATGTATTTCTTGGCATTGTCCCATGCGCCACCGCTGTTGGAAGATGCGATAGCCAGCACACCACCAGTCACCAGCGAACCCGCCAGCATGCCAGCCACGGCTGGTACGCCGAACAGGAAGCCCACCACCAGAGGAGACCCCATGATCAGTAAGCCCGGCGGAATCATTTCACGCAGCGCTGCTTGAGTAGAGATTGCCACGCACTGGGCATAGTCGGGCTTGCCGGTGCCTTCCATCAGACCAGGAATCTCGCGGAACTGACGACGCACTTCTTCGATCATGTCGAATGCTGCCTTGCCTACGGACTTCATGGTCATGGCAGTAAACAAGAATGGCAGCACTGCGCCCATGAACAGGCTTACGAACACAACCGGATCAAGAAGATTGATCGACGCCAGCAGGTCATAGCCAGGGTTTTCCTCACGCATCAACGCATCAGCACTGGTCAGGAAAGCCGCAAACAGGGCTAGTGAGGTCATAATGGCCGCACCAATCGCAAAGCCTTTGCCAATTGCCGCAGTGGTGTTGCCGGCTGCGTCCAGAATGTCAGTGCGACGGCGCACTTCTTTCGGGAGGCCAGCCATTTCAGCAATGCCACCTGCGTTGTCAGATACCGGGCCATAAGCGTCGATTGTCAGTGCGATAGCCAACGTTCCCAGCATGCCCAGCGAGCCGATGGCCACACCGTACATGCCACCAAGATCCCAGGAGACGAAGATGGCGATGGCGATGGCGATATACGGCAGCACTGTGGATTTGTAGCCAAGCGCCAGGCCGTAAATGATGTTGGTTGCAGCACCTGTCTCACAGGACTTTGCCACTTCCTGCACGGGCTTGAATGAGCCCGATGTGTAATAGCCGGTCAGAAGACCCACCACCAGGCCTGCCACTAGACCGGACAGGAAGCACCAGTAGATGCCCATGCTTGTGTAGGCTTCGCCTCGGATCTCGAAATCGGCCGGTACGAAAGAACGAGTCACGAAGAACATGGCAACGGCCATCAGGGCACTGGAGATGATCAGCAGCTTCATGAGCGCCGGCGACACGTCGTCTTCTGTTTTCACCTTCACGAAGAGCATGGTCAGCAGACTGATGGGAATGCCCACTGCACTGATCAGAATCGGGTACAGCAGTGCGTCGACGTTGCCAGCGAACACTACCGCGCTGATCACCATGGCTGCACAAGTACTCTCTGCGCAGGAGCCGAACAGGTCTGCCCCCATGCCGGCCACGTCACCCACATTGTCACCCACGTTGTCAGCAATCACAGCAGGGTTGCGCGGATCGTCTTCCGGAATGCCCTTTTCCACTTTGCCCACCAGATCCGCGCCAACGTCTGCGGCTTTAGTGAAGATGCCGCCACCTACGCGAGCAAACAAGGCGATTGTGGAGCCACCCAGACCGAAGCCTGCGATGATTTCCATCAGCACATAATTGGGAAGGTCAGCAGGCAGCCAGGCTTTCATGACCACATAAACAATAATCAGTCCGAGCACTGCCAGACTGACCAGCGCGAAGCCCATGACGGCGCCGGAATCAAGAGCTACCTTGAACGCGTCACCGATATTGTCCTTGGCAGAAACAGTGGTGCGGGCATTGCCCTGTGTGGCGATCATCATGCCGATGTAGCCGGAGGCGATGGAAATGATGCCGCCAAAGAGGAAGGCAACGGCTGTAAACATCCCTTCACGGGTGTCCGGCGTGTGGTTGTCGTCGATCAGCACCGCAATGATGGCGGCGAACACCAGCATGAAAATACTGAGGAACTTGTACTCCTGCTTCAGGAATGCCATGGCACCCTCAGCAATCGCACCGTGAATGAATCTCAAGCGGGTTTTCTGTTCGCCTTCCAGACCAAGATCCAGAGGAACGCTCATTACTTGGCGCATGTAGAAGTACGCCACGCCCAAACCGAATAGAGATAGTAATGTCGATATTGTAATTGTCATGCCTGGCATCTTGCGGTAACCCCTAGTATTATCTAAGTTAATTGAAACAAACGCGATTTTAGCATATAGATCAGTACAAATAAAGCTGACCAAATCGCTTGAAAGAGATGAGAATCAAGGGGTCTGGCCGGAATGCTAGGCTCCGGGCAGCCGTTATTGAAAGCAGGTCAACAGAGGGGTTGCAAGCGGGCTTTGCGGAGGGATTCAACGCGGTCTACTGCGACCCTTGCGGCTGCTTTTACCTTTAGCGGGCGGTGGCGGGGTAGTGCACCGCGCCGCGCGGAATGCCTCACGCATCTTCGCAAGGCGCTCGTCCTGTTCCTGAAACTTGCGCTTCTCAAGCGCCTGGCTGATATCAATCAGATATGCACTCATAGGTTCACAGGTCCCTGAGCTTGCTGCTTGAGACTGTCCTTGCGAGTATCCAGATCGGCAATCAGTTCCTTCTCAAGTGCTTGTACAGGCTTCAAAGCCTTTCAAAAAAGGCCGGCAGTATACCAATTGCCTTCTACACTGGGTAGGCAGTTACCTAATGGCGTTTGTGCCGTTGCAACAATCCCAGGAATCAACTGATTAGCCAATTGCAGTAACAGATGATCCATACCCCAGGCCGCACTGGCCATAACCCCGATGGGTAAGTTATTGCTGCCGGTAAACAGTGGCAAGGAGATACTGGGTTGACCAGTGGCGTTAAAAAGTGCCGTAAACGGACTGTAACTGGCATATCGGCTGGCGTATTCACGGACATCACCAGAGTTCATATTTAGCCAGCCAAGCGGCGCTGGTGGTTGAGCAAGCACTGGGGAGAGCACGATATCAAACTGTTGATGCAGAACCGCCATTTGACGCTCAGCCTGTTTGAGGGTGTCCAGCGCGTCAAGATACTGCGCGGCGGTGCTTTGGATACCTCTGGCAGCCATACGGCGACTGGATTCCGATAGGCCGGCAGATTCCAGTGTCAGGGATAATGATGAGCCAGAGTCGCGGTTTTTGCCGGAAGCAAGTTCTTTCGCCGTGACTGTCTGCAACCCGGCACTGACGATCTGTGCAACATGGATGTTAATCAATGTCGCCATCGCTGCGCCGACCTTTGCAAAATCGACGGGTAGTGCAGTCTGTTCAATGTTATGGCCGTTGCCTTCACAAAGCCGGGCGACCTGATCCAACGCAGCCAGACAGTCAGCGTGAACCGGGTGACCACCCGGGTGCTGTCTCTGCAACGCAATTCTCAGCTTTCCCGGTACGCGCGTGTGAGTGTAATAGTACGAATCCCGATATTCTGGCAGCGCAAACAACTCCGGCTTGCCGAGTTTAAGAATATCCAGAAATGCTGCGCTGTCGCGAACTGAGCGTGTGACCACATGACTGACACTCATGCCACTCCAAGCCGCACCCACATCCGCTTCCACAACCGTAAGTCCGCGACTGGGTTTCAATCCTATCAAGCCACAATTTGCTGCAGGTATACGAATAGAACCGCCACCATCACTGGCATCAGCCGCAGGCACAATGCCAGCCGCCACTGCGGCTGCGGAACCACCACTGGATCCGCCGGTCGTGTGAGCAAGATTATGAGGATTTCGGCAAACCCCGAATAAAGAAAACTCAGTTGTGATGGTCAGGCAGAGTTCTGGTGTGTTGGTGCTGCCAAAGGGCACTAATCCAGCCTGCTTGTAGCGACGCACAACGGCACTGTCGGCCTTGGCGATCTGATTTTTTAACAGTTGTGTACTGCGGGTATGCGGCCATCCGGCAACGGCATTGACCTCTTTGACCAAAAACGGCACACCGGATAACAAACCTTGATGTTTACCGCCATCCAGAGCGGTAGCAATTTTCAGGGCTCCCTTGGCGTCTTCAGTGACAACGGCATTCAACGATGGGTTTAAGCGTGCGGATTGCGACAAGGCACACTGCAGCAGTTCCTGCGCGCTGATGTCACCGCTCGCTCTCAGATCAGCGAGGCCCACTGCATCATTAACGATATACTCTGTATTGCTCAGCATGATAACACTCTGTTTTTCGTGGTCGACTAATGGAGCCCTTACCTGACAATGTTCCAGTCATCAATAATTTGTTGCCGATGTTGATCAGTGCCGGGTGCTGGTCTGGAAATTTTGCCCTGAGTGCGGCTGAAACGTGGAGCAGGTGCTGGTTGCAATTGCCCATGACTCTCCACAAACGTAGATCTTGCAACATTGTGAGCATGCCGGGTTGCTTCGTTCATATCGAGTACTGGAGCAAAACAAACATCCGTACCTTCGAGAATCTGACACCATTCATCACGGGTTTTGCCCTTGAATACATTGCTCAGTATCTGCTTTTGTTCAGGCCAGGTCTTTACCGCCATCTGCGCCTGCATGACGGGAGCGGTAATCTCGCAACGCTGCAGCAATTCTGCATAAAACTGTGGTTCAATCGGGCCAATACTAATATGACGTCCATCTGCACAGGTATAACAGTCGTAAAACGGAGCCCCACCGTCCAGCAAATTGTGCCCAGGTTTGCTCCGCCAACTACCCGCTGCCATCATGCCATAGAACATGGTCATCAAGCTTGCGCTGCCGTCAGTCATTGCTGCATCGATAACTTGTCCTTGGCCTGATCTGCCAGCCTCCAGCAGCGCAGCTAGCACGCCCATGGCGAGATATAACGAACCACCACCGTAGTCACCTACAAGATTCAGTGGCGGGTGAGGGACACGTGAATCTGCACCCATAGCGTGCAATGCTCCTGTCAGCGCAATGTAGTTAATGTCATGTCCGGCAGCATTAGCGAGAGGGCCATACTGCCCCCAACCGGTCATCCGGCCGTACACCAACTTCTTGTTTTGTTGCAGACACACATCTGGACTCAAACCCAGGCGCTCCATCACGCCAGGGCGATAACCTTCGATCAGTGCATCTGCTTTGGATATCAAGGCCAATGCCAACTCCCGATCATTATCAACTTTCAGATTGAGCTCGATGGATCTGCGACCACGATTAACAGGATTGTCCGGGAACATACTGACAACCCCTTGACGGTCAATACGCACAACATCGGCACCCATATCAGATAACAACATGCCACAGAACGGCACCGGGCCGATGGCCGCCATTTCGATGATTTTGAATCCGTGCAAAGGGCCCATAACAAAGCTTCCGTAACTATGAATTTTGATGGTTGATTTTATGGCGCTGTTCTTTCATTCTTGCGGCCGGCCACATGTTTTGTGAATTCGTTCATAACAAGAATTTGACGGGGTTTACCATGCAATTGCAACAAAAAACAGCATTCATCACCGGTGCAGCCTCTGGCCTCGGATTGGCTGCCGCACAGCGTCTGGTTTCAGAGGGCGTCAATGTCATGATGTTTGATCTGGATGCGACTCGTGTACAGGAGCAGGCTCAACGATTAGGCGCTCAGGCCATTTGGGCAGCCGGAGACGTCAGTAACGAAGACCAGGTTCAGTCTGCGATTGCAAAGACACTCAATACCTTTGGCAATCTGCATATCAACATTAACAGCGCCGGCATTGGTGCTGCAGCTAAAACGGTCGGCAGAGACGGCCCCATGAGCATGGAGCAGTTTACCCGTGTTATCAGGGTGAATTTGCTGGGCACCTTTAACGTGTTAAGACTCTGCGCTGCCGCGATGGTGAAGAACGAACCACAAAACAGCGACAATGAACGTGGTGTGATTGTCAACGTTGCATCGGTTGCCGCATACGATGGACAGATGGGTCAGGCGGCTTATAGCGCGTCCAAGGGAGGTATCGCCTCCATGACATTACCAATCGCACGTGATCTGGCAAGAGATGGAGTCCGAGTGATGACCATTGCGCCGGGCATTTTTGCAACACCATTACTGATGGCATCACCTCAACCGGTAAAAGACGCATTGGTCGACATGATTCAGTTCCCAAAACGTATGGGGCTGCCTGAAGAGTTCGCAGATATGGCCGTGCATATCATCCGATGCGCCTATCTCAACGGAGAAGTCATCCGCCTTGATGCTGGCATTCGCATGGCAGCTCGTTAATCATAGAATTGAATACACATCAGGAGTTGTTTAAGCATGACACACGCTACAGCACACAGTTCGTCGGCCACATCACCATGGATGAATGAGGAACTCAGCATCATGCGCGATCATATCGCGCGGTTTTTTAATAAAGAATTTGTGCCGCACGTCAAACGCTGGGATGAGCAGGGGATAGTCGACAGAGATGCATGGTTAAAAGCAGGAACAGCCGGCATCTTGTGCGCATCTATTCCTGCCGAGTATGGCGGCGGCGGTGGCGACTTCCGACACGAAATGATCATCGAAGAAGAAATGGCAAGAGCGGGCATTACGGGAATTGGCAATTCAGTGCACTCAGGAATTGTCGCGCATTACATACTGCAATATGGTTCAGAAGAGCAGAAACAAAAATGGTTGCCGCGGATGGCCAGCGGTGAATTGGTCGGCGCCATTGCCATGACTGAACCCGGTACAGGATCAGATCTTCAGGGCATCACTACGCAAGCAAAAAAGATTGATAATGCCTACAGCATAACTGGGCAAAAAACTTTTTTGACCAACGGGCAGCTGGCGAATCTGATTTGTGTGGTTGTAAAGACGGACCCTGCGGCAGGTTCAAAAGGTGTGTCGCTGATTATGGTCGAGACCGACACCGTAGAAGGTCATGGCGGTTTTGTTCGAGGCAGGAATCTTGAAAAAATTGGACTTAAAGCCCAGGACACATCCGAGGTATTTTTTGATGATGTCAAAGTTCCCAGGGAGAATCTGCTGGGCGCTCAGGAAGGGCTGGGGTTTGTGCAGTTGATGGAGCAGTTGCCACAAGAACGTCTGATTATTGCAGTAAGTGCCTGTGTGGCAATTGAAAGGGCGCTCGAATACACACGGGAATACGTCAAGGAACGAAAGGCGTTTGGTAAGCGTATTCTGGATTTCCAGAATACTCAGTTCAGATTGGCTGAACGATTAACCGAAGCAAAAATTGCCCGGGTTTTTGTCGACGACTGTGCCATGAAATTATTGGAAGGCAAATTGGACGCCTCCACCGCTGCAATGGCGAAATGGTGGACAACACAAAAACAATGCGAGATTGTTGATGAATGTCTGCAGTTCTTTGGCGGATATGGCTACATGATGGAGTACCCCATCGCCAAAATGTATATCGATGCACGTATCCAGAAAATCTATGGCGGCAGCAACGAAATCATGAAATTGCTGATCGCACGGGAACTTTAAGAAATCTCTAGTCTTTAGGACTGAGCGCCAAGCCTGCGAATTGATTGGCAGGTTCTGGCGTTTTACTGTCTGATAACTGGATCTTTAGTCTGAGGTTGTTGCGTGAATCTGCGTTTTTTAACGCTTCTTCTTCGGAAATTCTACCTTGTCTGAACAAGGTGTATAACGCAGAGTCGAACGTTTGCATTCCCTGTTCTTCAGACTTATCGATAACTTCCTTTATTTCGTCAACTTTACCTTGTTTTACCAGATCACAAACCCGTGGGGTTCCCAGCAGTATTTCAAAGGCTGCCGCGCGTCGTCCGTCAACCGAGGGAATCAGGCGTTGGGAAACTAGCCCACGAAGATTCAGAGACAGATCAAGAAACAACTGTTTGTGTCGTTCTTCCGGGAAAAAGTTGATGATGCGATCCAGCGCCTGGTTCGCATTGTTAGCGTGTAAGGTTGACAAACACAGGTGCCCGGTTTCAGCAAACGCCAACGCATGTTCCATCGTATCCTGACTGCGTATTTCACCAATTAGAATGACATCGGGCGCCTGCCGGAGCGTGTTTTTTAATGCAGATTCATAACTGACGGTATCAACACCCACTTCACGTTGACTGACGATAGATTTTTTGTGCGGATGAATAAACTCGATAGGATCCTCAACCGTGATGATATGCCCATCGCTGTTCTGATTCCGATAATCGATCAGCGCAGCCAAAGAGGTCGATTTTCCTGAACCGGTTCCGCCGACAAACATCACCAAGCCGCGTTTGCACATCACCAGATCTTTTAGAGTGTCGGGCAAATTCAGTTGATCACAACTGGGGATATCAGTTTTGATATGCCGTGCGACCATTGCCAATTGACCGCGCTGCTTAAAAATGTTTATTCTAAATCTGCCGATATCGGGCTCTGAGAGAGCAATGTTCAGTTCAGGATCTTTCTCAAAGGCGCGCGCCTGATCGGGAGTCATCAACTGAGCAGCAATTTTTTCAACGGTTCCAGCGGGAAGAATCTGGCTGCCCAAAGGCACCATATGTCCAAATGCTTTGATGCTTGGAGGAGCATCTGCTGTCAAAAACAGGTCGGAGCCTTCTTTGGCGATCATTATCTTCAGCAGATCCTTGAAGCCCATCTCCAACATCCTGGTTGATAGTGCAAAAAAATAAAGCTTTAGAAGCGACGTTCTGTATACCAATTAACTGCACGCGCGCTCTTTTCAATCTGATCAGTGACATCAAGTGTCAACGCAAACAGCGCCATACGCACCAATACCCCATTGTCTGTCTGCCTGAAAATCGCCAGGCTCGGGTGCTGATTCAGGTCGTTATCAAGTTCATTGGCATCATCGCGCGAATCACGCGGAAGTGGGTGCATGATGACGGTATTGGGGCGGCAATAACGCGTATAAATCGCCTGATTAAGGCGGAAACGACCTCGGTAGATGTCAGCCTCAGGCTTGGTCGCAAAACGTTCTTCCTGAATGCGGGTCAGGTATACGATATCGTTGGCCTCAAGCCCGTGTTCCATGTCTTCAGTTTCAACTACCTGATGCTCTCGTTGACGTAACTCCTCAACAATATCCTCAGGCATTCGCAGCTCTTTTGGAGAGATCAGCGTAAATCGGATTTTTTTGTAAAGGCTGATCAGCTGAGAAAGGGAATGTACGGTGCGGCCATGTTTAAGGTCTCCAACCATGGCGATATGCATACCATCAATACCCTGGTCGCGCGACACCAATTCTTTCTTGATTGTGTACAGATCCAGCAACGCCTGACTAGGGTGTTCATTAGGGCCATCGCCGGCATTAAAAACCGGCACTCTGCTGGCACGTGAAAATTCTGCAACAGAACCTGCCTGAGGGTGGCGCATAACAATAATATCGCTGTATCCACTCATCACCCGGCCGGTGTCGTACAACGATTCCCCTTTTGTCAGAGAACTGGCCTTGATATCCGTTGTCTCACGAACTTCGCCTCCCAGAAGGTTAAAAGCACATCCAAAACTGACGCGGGTACGAGTGCTGGGTTCAAAAAACATGTTTCCCAGAATCGCCCCGTCCAATACTTTGGTCATGCGTTCACGATGAGCAAAAGGGCGCATTCCATCAGCAACATCAAAAATTTTTTCAACATCAGTGCGTTCAAACTGACTGACGCTGAGAATGTGAGATCCGGGGAATTGCATAACGCGGTTGTCCTGTTACAGGTGTTGTTCGTTAGTTCATGATGTTACTACAAAATGAGTCGATGGCTGAATATGTTATAGTCGGGCAACGATCGGATGCCTCTGAATATCTTTGGAAAATGTAATGGCAGCAACTATTTACTGGCACGACTATGAAGCATGGGGGGCTGACCCGAGAAGAGATCGGGCATCTCAGTTTGCCGGTGTGCGAACTGATTTTGAACTTAACGAAATTGATCAGCCGCTAGTCATGTACTGCCAGCCATCGGCAGATCGGCTACCTCACCCAAAAGCCTGCCTGATTACAGCGATCACTCCCTCACTTACTCAACAGCGAGGTCTGCCTGAAGCAGAATTTGTGCGGCAGATATATGAGCAGTTTTCGAAAGCCCAAACCTGTGTTGCCGGATACAACAGTATTCGGTTTGATGATGAACTCAGCCGGCAACTGTTGTACCGAAACTTTTACGATCCGTATGAGCGCGAATGGAAAAATGGCAACAGTCGATGGGACATCATCGATGTGATGCGCTTGTGTCATGCTTTGCGGCCAGAAGGAATTATGTGGCCCCGTCTGGAGGATGGTTCACCGGTGTTTAAGCTGGGCGCGCTTACCCACAGTAACGGTCTGGCACATGAAAACGCACACGACGCGCTGTCAGACGTGCGCGCCACCATCGCTCTGGCGCGCAGAATGAAAACGGCTCAGCCCAGATTTTACAAGTTTGCGTTTGATATGCGCAGCAAAACGCAAGTCCAAGCGATGATTGATCTGAGGTCGCAAAAACCATTTTTGCATGCCTCCTCTGTGTATCCGGCACGTGATTCTTGCCTTGCGCTGGTGATGCCATTAGCTGCCCACCCGCAAGAATCCAATGGCATCCTGATTTACGACTTAGCAATTGATCCATCTCCCTGGCTTGAAATGACGGCGGCGGAACTCGCAAAAAAGCTGTTTGTTGCCAAAAAAGATCTGCAGGAAGGGGAGATAAGGCTGCCAGTTTCAGTACTGCATACCAACCGATGTCCGGCGATAGCGCCAATGTCAGTTATGGATGAAACGCAGCGCAAACACTCTTCGATCAACTGGGACAAATGTCGTCAACACTGGAATTTGTTACGCGCAAAAACCGGTTTTCTGAATGAGATGATGATGGCACTACAGTCTCGGGCGCAGCTGTCTGCCGGTGAAAGACCAATCGCTGAAGATCCTGATGAACAGATTTACAGCGGAGGTTTTTTTTCTGATGGCGACAAACGATTAATGAGTACTCTGCGCAGCATGACGGCAACTGAACTGGCTACCCGGCATGATCAGTTGTGTTCACAGTTTAAGGATTCACGTCTTCCTGAAATGTTGTTCCGCTACCGGGCGCGCAATTTTCGCTTTACATTGAATACTGAGGAACTCAAGCGCTGGCGACTCCATTGTAAACAACAATGCCTGAATGTAGACGACAGACAACTGACTGACGCTCTTAATCTTTTTTCCTGCCGCCTTGCCATACAGCAGGAACGAAGTCAGTGCAGTGACAGTCAAAGCATGCGCTTGCTGGACGAACTCGAAAGTTGGCTGCATTCGCTGGAGAGTTGGGCGGAAGCGGAGGCGGATTAAATCTGGCATGGCTGTTTGCCTGACCAGATCAAAGTAGGTAGAATCGCGCCAAATTTCAGCTACCTGAGCAGTCCTATCCCAACATCAAAATACATAACAACATCCGGCTAATCAGGCTGATCGCACATGACAGATCTTTTTAAAGATATCAGACCCTACAATGATGATGAAATCCGACCAGTGCTCGATTCATTGCTGGTGGATGATGAGTTTATCCGCAGCATTGCCGGATTTAGTCATCCGCGAATTTTCAAATTTTTGCCTGCCCTTGTCTGTGCGTTAGCTCGTCGGAAACTGACTGCAGAGTTAAAGAATGTCAACAACGTAAAATCCATGCAAGATGTCATTGCCACTTATATGGATAAGATGATTGAAAGAACCACCACGTCATTGACGCACAGTGGCATGGAAGGTTTATCAAAGGACAAGTCCTATCTTTTTATCAGCAATCATCGCGATATTGCCATGGACCCGGCCTTTGTAAACTATATGCTTTACCATGCTGATTTTGAAACGCTGCGCGTAGCAATAGGTGATAATCTTCTGAAAAGAGAATTTGTTAGCGATCTTATGCGCCTGAACAAAAGTTTTATCGTCAAGCGTTCATTAAAAGGTCGGGAACTGCTGAAATCGTCGAAACAGTTATCAGAGTACATTCATCATTGTGTAGAGACGCATTGCAGTGTCTGGATTGCGCAACGCGAAGGGCGCGCTAAAGATGGCATCGATAAAACTGAAACAGCGCTACTCAAAATGCTGGCATTGGCCAAACGTCCAAATCCGATCGCTGAAGCACTGCAATCGCTTCATATTATTCCAGTGTCGATTTCCTATGAGGTTGATGCCTGCGACAGCTTAAAGGGCAATGAGCTATACCAAAAGATGGAACTTGGCAGTTTCAAGAAAGATGAAAAAAGTGATATCCACAGTATCGTAACCGGAATGATTGGTTACAAAGGGCATGTACATGTTGCGTTTGGCAAGGAGTTGGTGCTGACGCCAGATGATGATGACGAACATATAGCCAGATTGATTGATGAGCAGATAATCGGCAATTATCACCTGCATGGCACCAATATACAGGCTGTTGAGTTATTGCGTCAGATCGATGAAACACTTGTTCCGCTTGTATCGGATGAAGGCGCCAGAATTCTTGCTACATCGCAGATCGATCCAGATAGCAAAGCACAGTTTGAAGAAAGAATTTCAAAGCTGGATCCCATCATTAGGCGATATGTCTTACAGATGTACTCTAACCCTTTTTTCAACCGCTATGGGCTGATGTCTGAAATGCAGGGCGCGGATTGAGGAAATTCTGCTAACAGAATCGGTTCAATACCGGACGTTCAAGATCACAGCTTTAACTTAAGCTGCTGTATTCTCTGCTCCAGACTGCCACGGTTGAGCGCGGTCAATGGCCCCATCGCCAGCACATGCAATTCAATCGTCTGCATTCTTTGTGCTTTTTCTTTCTGTGATAACGGCGCTCGGCCAAGACCACGTTGCAACTGATTCAGTTGCTGTTGCATGCGGATTGCCTTATCAGCGGCAGGTGTATCTGCTCCCAGCATTATCTCCGCTTCTACACACAATTCTCGTGCGCGCAAATCTTGCTTTTCAGCTAAACCCGACCAGCCATTATTATCGCTATGTGATTTAAGTACCTGCTGAAATCGTTTCTTCAGCAATTGCTCAAGGGCATCATCTGCGACTTTTTCGAAAGTCTGCCAGTGTTGTTCAAGCATTTCTGTTGATTCAGCAATAGAAGAACCTGTAGCCAAAAGATCCTCCAGTTCTCTGCAGAAATTTGCCTGTGTGTGAACCTGTTGCAACAATTGCAATGTTTTCCGATCAGGCGTTG
>CAMBPO010000039.1 GCA_945869725.1 Klebsiella pneumoniae | reverse complement strand
CCCTGATAAATACGGAGACTCGCATGATTGATTTGCCCTTGCAGGAACTGCCCACAGCAGTCGTAGTAGGTGCCAGTCATGCCGGTTCACAGCTGGCAGTGCACTTGCGCAAAAGTGGATGGCAGGGCCGGATTGTGTTGATTGGGGATGAGAACTTTCTGCCCTATCACCGGCCACCTCTTTCAAAGGCGGTGATGTCTGGCAGTAAAGATGCCGAATCAATACAGTTGCGGCCCGCGTCCTTGTATGAAAGCAATCAGATAGAACTTAAACTCGGCGTCAAGGTGACAGCGCTGTTGCGTGATAGTCAGCAGGTTGAATGCAGCGATGGCGAGAGGATTCGTTATGATCGGCTCGCATTGTGTACCGGTGCTCATGCGATCCGTTTGCCACTGGGGCAGGGTTTGCGGGGAGTTTTTTATCTGCGAACACTTGAAGACGTGCTGGCAATCAGGGCGCATTTGTCCGATGTTAAAGAGGCCATTATTGTAGGTGCCGGTTATATTGGACTGGAAGCGGCGGCGGTGATCAGAGGAATGGATATTGATGTCACCGTGCTTGAGCGCGCCGAGCGTGTGCTGCAACGAGTCACAGGTGAACAGGTCTCGGGTTACTTCCGTGATTTGCATAAAATGCATGGCGTAAACATATACTGTGGCGCCAATGTCACTAATATTAATGGCGAGCACAGTGTTGAGTCGGTCAGATGTGTCGACGGCTCGGTTTTCCCTGCTCAGCTGGTGATTATTGGTGTGGGCGTAGTGCCCGAGATCCAGCTGGCAAAGGATGCCGGTCTGGTTATCAATAATGGTATTGAGGTCGACGAGTACGGATTAACCAGTGATAAAAATATCTTTGCTGCTGGCGATTGTTGCAGTCATCCGGCGCATTTGTACCAGCGCCGCTTGCGATTGGAGTCCGTGCAAAATGCAAATGACCAGTCCCGTGCAGTGGCAGTCAACATGACTGCACTGACTGAAAAATACCAGGCTGTACCGTGGTTCTGGTCCGATCAGTTTGATATTAAGTTGCAGTCAGTAGGACTTTCACAGGACTTTGATCGCACAGAAATGGAGGGTTCACTTAATCCAGCAGATCGCAGTGGATTTGTTGTGCGCTATTTCAAAGAAGGTAAAATTATTGCAGCAGACTGTGTGAATCGGCCAAAAGATTTTATGGCAATCAAAACTGAACTTGCTAATCAACTTCTTCAAGCTGTTCGGCTTTCAGGCTGACAATGGGCCGGAATAAATGCAGCCGCTGGTGCAGGTTTCGCGTATTTCTACTCGACACAGTTCAGGCAGATTGACCTTAATCGCCCGCCAGATCCATTCAGCAATATTTTCACTGGTAGGATTTTCCAAACCGGGTATCTCATTGAGATAGTGATGATCCAGTTGTTCCCATACTGGTTTAAAAGCGGCTTTGATATCACCAAAATCCATCACCCAGCCGCTGTGCTCACCCACCGGCCCTCTGACAACCAGACGCACCTTAAAAGAATGACCATGCAATCGTGCACATTTGTGTCCCATCGGTACATTGGGCAATCGATGTGCAGCTTCAAAATTAAATTCTTTATAAATTTCCATAGATGATTTGCCGGCTGAATTCAGAAACTTTCAGCAACCGAATGGCTGCTGAAAACCGGTTGCAATACTAGCGATGCCCCTCGCGCTTGTACAGCAAAGAGAGATTTTCAGCCGGGTGAAAAGATGAAAATATGTTTGACATGCGAGTTCAAGTCGGTAAAATGCGCTCCACTCAACACAGCGGGATGTTAGCTCAGTTGGTAGAGCGTCGCCCTTACAAGGCGAATGTCGGGGGTTCGAATCCCTCACATCCCACCAGTCAGAATGTGACACTGACAGGCAGCACCTTAAATCGTGTAGCTTGCGTAAGTACTGCGGACCGGTAGTTCAGTTGGTTAGAATGCCGGCCTGTCACGCCGGAGGTCGCGGGTTCGAGCCCCGTCCGGTCCGCCATTATTAGTTGTGAAAGCCCTTGCTTGCCAAGGGCTTTTTTGTTTCTGCAGCCACATCCTGATACAAAGCCGGGTCCATGACTGTACTTGAGCAACCCATTCAGGTTCCGATTTCAAAGCTGAATCATCCGATGTTTGATGCACATGGAATCAATGTGCTGATGTTACATCTTGAGCGCACTGATCCACTGTTAAACGGCAACAAACCCTTCAAGTTATTCCCGAATATTGAGCTTGCCCGCAATCTTGGTTATCAGACGTTGCTGAGTTTTGGGGGTGCCTGGTCAAATCATATCCATGCACTGGCTGAGGCCGGACGGCGGTTCGGGTTCAGCACTATTGGCGTCATCCGCGGTGATGATGGCGAGAGACCGACTCAAACACTCAACTTCGCCCGGTCGTGTGGCATGACGCTTCTACCCATCAGTCGACTGGATTATCGCCGTCGGCACACGGCTGAATTCATTGATAATTTGAAACACAGGTTTGGAGATTTTTATATGATCCCTGAAGGCAGCGCTAATCAGACCGGTGTAACAGGGTGCAAAATGCTGGCCTCAGTGATTCAGCGCAGTCTTAATGGAAGTGCTATTGACGAAATTGTACTGGCTTGTGGCACGGGTACTACACTTGCGGGTCTGACAGCGGGACTGAGTGAGATCAACTGGGTTAATGCGCCACATGTGCGTGGCATTGCAGTCCTTAAAGGTGCCGGTTATTTGCGCGGGGAAATCGAAGGTTGGCTTGATCTGATTTCTCCAGAGCAGTTGGCAGATTGCTGGACTCTGGAGACTGAATACCACTGCGGAGGGTATGCACGCTTTCCGTCGTCTTTATTACAATTTATCTCTGAGTTTGAAGCAAAAAATCCTATTGCTGTTGATCCGGTTTACACCGCAAAAGCGTTACTTGCCGTCTATCAGCGCGTGGAACAGGGGCTTTACCGGCAAGGTACCTCGATTCTGTTGATTCATACCGGTGGGTTGCAAGGGCGACAACAGGCATGACAAGGTGGAAAAAATTCCCACATAAGCTTATGCTGATTTTTCTTCCCTTTTCATTCATCGATAGGCCTGTGTCCATGTGGTGCGTAGCGAGCGCAATATGCAACTGTTACTAAGCAGGGCAGCGGTCAGCCTAAGGCAGATGTGTTTCAGTTGGATCAAGCCGAATGTAGGCCATTCGCTGCTGCTGACGGTGATCACCGCGTGCTTGACATGGATGCCGTGTCCCGCCGTGGCCGCAGCAGATCCATTGATTTCTGCGGCCGCCGGGCAAAAGGTCACCAGTGTAACGGTAGATTTTGAGCTTGTTCAGATTGACCAGGTACGCACAGGTGATCAGTTTTCTCTGGCTCTTCCTGGCCCACACGGGCTGATTCATCTCACGGCAATTGTGTCCCATGATGACGTCTACATTAATGGTGATCGGGTTCTGTATGCTGAAGAGGCCCCGGGTCAGCAATTGTCTTCGGAGTCGCTGACAATTGTTGTCACTCTGGGTGCACACAGCATTCTGGCAGACATCAGGTATGCCGATATGCGATTCGCGTTTGAGGGCCAAAGGCTTGACGGACGTGTAACAGGACAGCTGCACCAGGTCACTGAGTCGAATTCACCGGCTGTTCATCTGCCTTCTGATTTTGTATTGCCGGATGTGCTGACCCCCGATGGCCTGTCACGTCCCGCAGTTGATCAGGTGCTTTCTACGTTGCGACTGTCAACATCTGGCAGTCAGCCTGACATCCCCGTCCGGCCGGTATCAGAGTCTAATCTTTCGGGGGTTATGGCGTCTTCTGTGCTGGAGATCAGTCAGTCCTTTGATCGGTTCGCAGTCTTCACTAAGGAAACTGCTGAAATAGAAGTCACCATTCGCTTTCGCAATACCGGCTCGCAGGTGGTTTCAGGTCTGAGTGCAGATGTGTTTTTTATACTGGAAGACACCGAGCTGATCAGTGCCCCAGCCTGCATTAAGTCAGAGAGTAATACCTTACCCAGGCAACCAATTCTGCGATGCACATTGCCCGGTCAACTGACTGCTGGCAGCAGCCGATCAATCAGCTATACCGTTCGAGTGCCTGCCAAAACTGCAGCCATGCGCCTGTGGAGTACTGTCTTGTCGGGAAGCGAGCGAGACGATGCATATCTTAATGTGGTCAACAACATTGCCACCGACACCAATGAGCAAGGTGTTAGTCTTTTTAACCAATCCTTGCTGCCAGCATTAACACAAGATCGGCTGGGCAATATTATCATCGATGTCATGGCTCTGTTCACGCCTGACACAGAGGCACTATACGGCGCAGCGACGGCAACCCGGATCAATCAGCTGATCAGCCTGACAAATCAGATCTACCGCGACAGTGGTGTGGCAATCACTTTGCGTCCCGTGCATCACGCGCGTGTGGATTATCAGGCGTCAAGCGCCGACATGTACACATTGCTGGACGAACTCAGTAGCAGCAAACATCCTGCGTTCATGCATGTGCCAGCGTTGAGGCGTCAGTTCGGAGCAGATCTGGTGGTGGTGTTCACGCCACTGGATGCGCAGTCCGATTTGTGTGGGCTGGCCAATCTGGGTGGTTATCGGACCATGGGCGATATGCTGTCGTTTAAAGAAAGTGACAATGCCTATTCGCTGGTCGCCATCAATTGCCCGGTTAGCTCAGCCTTGGCCCATGAAATTGGCCACAATATGGGCCTCACTCACTCGCAACGGGAAAACGGTGCTGGAGGAACATTGCCCTATGCGACGGGTTATGGAGTCGATGGACAGTTTGTGACAGTGATGGCAACTCCATCGCGTTTTGGAAATGCAGCCAGAGTTGCGCGTTTTTCTGACCCGTCGGTACGCTGCGAAAGTTTGCCTTGCGGCGTTCATTATACTGATGCGGCCTTTGGCGCAGATGCGGTCAGAGCCCTAAATCTGGTCAGATATCAGATAGCGTCGTATATGCCAACACGCGTTCCTTCGATGACGGCGCGCAAAGTCGGAAAAATTGGTGGTGAGGCTAGTTCAGCGCGCATAGCTTTGTCGGTGTCCACAGATAAAGGCCTGAGTTTCGCGCAGAGTGTCAGCGCCGGACAATCATTGGATATCAACGCTGAGTTCTATGTTGAACCGGCACATGTAGGCAGAACCGGTCGGTTTCACGTGCTGGCTGACCTGAGCGCGGCTGGCCTGGGTATGATTCAACTGAATGATCGTGGAGAGACGTTTCATTGGGATGGCACGGTAGCTGATTTAAAAGCGTTCAGTGCCGATAGTCTGCTCAAGTCAATTGAATACTTGCGAATTTTGACGGATTTTCAGCCACTCCCGATTATTAAGGGGCATCCACTGCTGTTATATCTGGGTTATCAGTTACCAGATTCTGGTGAACTTGTTTATACCACCGAACCCGTTGTTGTCGGCTTTGCGTCGGCACCCTGACAGACAGCGGAACCACAAACCAGCGTGGTATACTCGCCCGCACTGAGCGCTGCCAGCGCAGCGATCTGTCTGGCAATAAAACCCGAGCATGGGATATTTAGGCATGACTAAGTTTAAACAGATAGGTCTGGTGGGGCGATCTGGTCACGGCGGCGTTGTTGAAACGTTGCAGCGGCTGATCCGCTTTTTGCAATCGCGTGACGTCTGTATTGTGCTGGAAAAAGAAACCGGCGGCCTGGTGCCAGGACACAGTTTTGCAGTTTTTGACAGGCACGAACTCGGCGCAAAGTGCGATCTGGTGATTGTTGTGGGCGGCGATGGCAGTATGTTAAACGCTGCGCGCGCCCTGGTTGACCATAAGGTTCCTGTCTTGGGTGTAAACCGGGGTCGGCTTGGTTTTCTGACGGATATTCTGCCGGATGACATTGAGACTTCACTGGCTGAGGTACTGGATGGGGCCTATCGGGAAGAGGCCCGATACATGCTGGAGTTTACCGTGCTGCGCAACAAGGAGATGCTGCCGGGCGGGACCGCGCTGAATGACGTTGTGCTGCACCCGGGCACAGCCGCGCAGATGATAGAGTTCGAAATGTTCATCAATGACCAATTTGTCAATTCCCAGCAGTCTGACGGTCTGATTGTCGCCACGCCGACCGGTTCTACTGCGTACTCTATGTCAGCCGGCGGCCCGATCATGCACCCCGGACTGAACGCCCTGGTGCTGGTCCCGATGTACCCACATACCTTGAGCAGCCGGCCAGTGGTGGTCGACGCAGGCAGTGTGATCCGCTTGCATGTGGTTAAACAAAGGGCGTACTCGCCACTGGTCAGTTGCGATGGGCAGGTTCGTTTCTACACGGAAGCGGGAGACAGCATCATCATTCAGAGGAAGCAGGAACCTCTGCGACTCATCCACCCGCTGGACTACAACTATTACGAGGTTTGCCGCAGTAAACTTGGGTGGGGTAATCGTCTGGTCAGAGACGATGGTTAGAGCCCTGACTGTGTCGGAGCAGCAGGATCTGAGACCGTTTATGGCGGTGCTTCGTGCTTGCCGGCTGTCGCACCACGTCACAGAGGAGAGTGGTTCTCTAGTGATATGGGCGCCTGACGATGCTCACGCCAAGTTGATCGTGTCTGCTTACGAACAATGGCAGCAGGGGGCGCTGGAATTACCCGTGCTTCCGTCCGCGCCTGATACAAAGTTACTGCCGGTGAAGTCTTTGTTGCATGGATTTCTTGGCGCGCTTTGGCTTGCTCCCGTCACAGTGTTACTGATTATCGCGTGTCTGCTTGTTGCGGTGCTCAGCAATATGGGCGCCGATGCGATGGCAGTGAGGTTGTTGTTTTTTCCAGAACTGGATCAGGGCGCAGGCTCTCCGGTAGCCGCCCTGTTCAACGGACTGAATTCAGCCGGTGACTGGCTGCGCACACTGACGCCGGCATTACTGCACTTTGGGCCTGTGCACCTTGTCTTTAACACGCTTTGGTTATGGTTTTTTGGGCGCATGATGGAGCCGGTGCTTGGCGTAAAGGCCTACATGGCAGTCATGATTCTGACCGCTTTTTTTGCCAATGTTGCGCAGTATCTTTGGTCAGGCACGTCAAACTTCGGAGGAATGTCCGGTGTTGTTTATGGACAGGTCGGTTTTGTGTGGATGTGGCAAAGCGTGTGGCCACATACATCGCTGCGCCTGCCACTGCCGATGATCATGGTATTTCTGGTGGGGCTAGTGCTCATGGAAGTATTTGCGTCTTCAATGATTGCCTCAGCAGCGCATCTGGGCGGTTTGTTGTCCGGTATGCTGTTGGGATTAACGATGGCGATGATGTTTACGTGGCTTGGGAAGAACAGAGGCAACAATGGCAGATAAGCAGATAGATTCATTGGAGGATATCCTCGCGTTGATGAATCCGGAAGTACACATGAATCTGAAAACGGCTGTTGAACTGGGTCGTTGGCATGATGGCGGCAAACTCAGTGCCGAGCAGTTGGAATATTGCCTGCAGGCAATTATTGCCTATGAGCAGCAGCATCTGCCTGAATCAATGAGAGTTGGTTACATCGATCGCAGTGGTTTGAAAAAGACTCAATGTGACGACGATGATCACAGCCATGATCCTGAACGGGTAGACACCATTACTATTGTGACTCATTAGCAAAACAGGCTAGCGGTCTTGCAACGCCCTGGCATAAGAGCTAACGCTGATACGGGCATGGCAGCATAACAAGAGACTTTTGAAATGCAGATATTGGCGCAGGGCACTGTACGCAAACTTCACTCGCGACTGGAATCCCCGGTGCGTTATCAGTTGCCCCTGGGCGATTCTCTGACGTCGTTGAATGATCTGTTGGGGCAAGGAATACGGCTAAGGTATACCGGCAAAATCAACTGTGTGCACTGTGGCAGAGTCAGCAGCAAGAGTTTTAATCAAGGGTACTGTTATCCCTGTTTCCAGTCTCTTGCTCAATGTGACAGCTGTATTATTCATCCTGAAAAGTGTCATTTTGAGCTGGGTACCTGCCGCGAACCTGCGTGGGGTGAAGAGTTCTGTATGCAGGATCATATTGTGTATCTGGCTAATTCTTCCGGTATCAAGGTCGGCATCACCCGTGCGACTCAGATACCTACGCGCTGGATAGACCAGGGCGCAGTTCAGGCACTACCTATTGTGCGGGTGCGCAGTCGATTACAAAGCGGATCGCTGGAAGTTATGTTCCGCCAGCACGTGGCAGACAAAACCAACTGGCGGGACATGCTGAGAGAAGGCGATCAGGTCGTGGATCTGCAGGCGGAGCGCGATCACCTGCTGTCTATTTGTGATCACGACATCAAGGATATGACGCAACGCTTCGGTTTTCATGCCATCAGCGTGTTGACAGGTATAGAACCGGTCAACATTGTGTACCCTGTGCAGGGTTACCCCGCCCGTATCGAGTCATTTAACTTCGACAACAATCCGTTAGTTGAAGGGACCTTGTTGGGTATCAAGGGTCAGTATCTGATGTTTGATACCGGGGTAATCAACATGCGTCGTTTCAGCGGATATGATGTTGAGATCAGTCAGTTCTAGATGCTGTTCTGTTCTATGTGTTTAATTTTAATGTCATTACGAGAGCCACTATGCGCGACGCACAAGCAAAAACCATTTACCTGAAAGATTATCAGTTGCCGGCATTTGTGATTGAGCTGACTGAGTTGCATTTTGAATTGGGTGAAACGGCTACGCATGTGCGCTCCAGATTGCATCTGCGTCGCAATCCCGAGTTGCTGGGTAATCAACTAGATGCCCTTAGACTGGATGGACAGGACATGCAGTTGGTTTGGCTGAAGCTGAATGACCAAACCTTGACTGAGCAGAATTATTCAACAGACGAAGAGTCACTGACTGTTTTTGGCTTGGGTGCGTTGCTGGGAGAGGCGATAGACACGGGTTTTGTGCTGGAGTGTGAAACACTGATCAAACCCCAGGAAAATACCAGTCTGGAAGGATTGTACAAATCGCAGAAAATGTTTTGTACGCAATGTGAGGCTGAAGGCTTCCGAAAAATTACCTATTACATTGATCGTCCCGATGTGATGGCTAAATTTGTCACCACCATTGTGGCTGACAAAGAGCGCTACCCGGTACTGTTGTCTAACGGCAACAATATTGCCAGTGGTGATCTGAGCGATGGTCGTCACTGGGCGACATGGGAAGACCCCTTTCGTAAACCCTGTTACCTGTTTGCGTTGGTCGCGGGTGAACTTAAATTTATCGAAGATCACTTTGTGACCTGTTCCGGTCGTGACATTACCTTACGCATTTTTGTAGAAGATAAAGATCTTGATAAATGCGACCATGCCATGTTGTCGTTAAAAAATGCTATGCGTTGGGATGAAGAGGTTTATGGCCGCGAGTACGATCTGGATATATTTATGATTGTGGCTGTTGATGATTTCAACATGGGCGCGATGGAAAACAAGGGGCTGAATATTTTTAACACCTCTTGTGTTCTGGCTAATCCGTCAACAACAACAGATATGGCATTTCAGCGCGTCGAAGCGGTAGTTGCACACGAGTATTTCCACAACTGGTCTGGAAATCGTGTCACCTGCCGTGATTGGTTTCAGCTCAGCCTTAAAGAAGGTTTTACAGTGTATCGGGATGCCGAGTTTTCAGCGGATATGGGTTCACGAACAGTCAAGCGCGTTGAGGATGTCAGTTTCCTTCGAACCCAGCAGTTTGCCGAGGATGCTGGCCCGATGGCGCATCCTGTGCGACCAGACTCCTTCATGGAGATCTCCAATTTCTACACGCTGACCATTTATGAAAAAGGCGCAGAAGTGGTACGCATGATTCGCGAGTTGATTGGTCCGGATAATTTCCGCAAAGGCTCAGATCTGTATTTTGAACGTCACGATGGTCAGGCGGTAACTACCGAAGATTTTATGCTCGCGATGGAAGAGGCCAGTGGTACAGACCTGACTCAGTTCCGACGCTGGTATACGCAGGCCGGCACACCGCAGTTGCATATCACTGGTCACTATGACGCCGTTGCGCAGACCTATGAACTGCTTGTCAGGCAGAGTTGTCCACCCACGCCGGAGCAATCCTTTAAAGAGCCTTTCCACATTCCGCTCAGAATGGGCTTACTGGATGGAGATGGTCACGACATGCCTTTGGGGCTGGAAGGTGAAAAACGCGGGTCACCTACGCCCGGCGAACGCGTGCTGGATGTGACCAAACCCATTCAAAGTTTTGTGTTTATCGGCGTCACCAGCAAGCCTGTTCCCTCGTTGCTGCGGGGCTTCTCAGCGCCGGTAAAGTTGCATTTTGACTACACTCGGGATGAGTTGCTCTTTGTCATGACACGCGACAGTGACGGCTTTAATCGCTGGAATGCTTCGCAGGAAATGGCCGTCAATATTATCCACGAGCTGTTGGCAAAACATCAGCAGGGTTTGCCATTGATGGTTGATCAGGGTTTGGTGCGTGCTTTCGCCGACGTTTTACAAAGCGCGATTGATGATGCCCGTGGTGCACAGATGCTTGATCAGGCAATGCTGGCGCAGTTACTGGTGTTGCCATCTGAAGCCTACCTCAGCGAACTTGCTGCGCAGATCGATGTTGATGGCATACATCATGTGCGGGAATTTATTGCCAATCAACTGGCACTGTCACATGTCAACGCCTTTGCGCAGTTGTATACACTCTGTCAAAGCAGCAATTTTTACAAAGCAGATGCAGCTGGCATCGCTAAACGTGCGTTAAAAAATGTCTGTTTGTCTTACTTGATGCGTCAGCCTGAGGCCGATTGGCTGGAGACTTGTTATCAGCAATATCTGGCTGCAGAAAACATGACCGACGTTGATGCGGCGTTACGTTTTCTTGTTAACAGCCGCTACACCAAAGCAGAAAGTCTGCGCAGTCAGGCGCTGGCAGATTTCTACTCGCGCTGGAAACATGAATCACTGGTTGTTAATCAGTGGTTCACAGTACAGGCTATTGCCAGCCGCCCGGGCACGCTGCAGCACGTAAAAACGCTGATGCATCATGAAGCATTTGATATGCGTAACCCGAATAAAGTGCGGTCGTTGATCAGCGCATTCTGTAATGCCAATGCGATCAACTTCCACCATGTCAGCGGTGATGCATATGAATTTCTGGCCGATCAGGTCATTGCACTGAATCTGACAAATCCGCAGATAGCATCACGATTGCTGACGCCGTTAACACGGTGGAAAAAATTTGGACCAGCAAGGCAAGTGCTGATGAAGGCACAACTGGAACGTATCGCCGCGCAGCCAGATCTTTCAAAGGATGTGTTTGAGGTGGTCAGCAAGAGTCTCAGATAACTGCCTGAGACTCTTGGTAACGGACGGCGCTATCAGTTGGCTAACTGGTTATCTGCCTGAAGTGAGAACATGCCGCTGAACTTGTTGTTCAGCACATACTGGTATGTGCCGGCTGCCAGTCCATAGGTTTGTAGCGGAATCACGCGACTGAAGTTAACAACAGCTAGTGTGCAAGCTACCTGTCCCGGGCTTGTTAACCAGGCGTCATTTTTGTAAAACACCGACACATTAAATTTGTTGCCTACCTGTCGTTGGCTGATTTCGCCAATAGCTCCGCAACCGCTGGGAAACGCACCCTTGATTCTCAGAAAAACCTGAACCGGGTGGCTGCTGGTTTGAACAAGTTCTACCTGTTCGATGTGAGGCAGCAATACGCCCTCACGCATATTGACCAAGCGCCACAAATCATCCCGTGCAAACTCAATCACCACATCCTGGAAAATACCTGGCTGGTTATCCGTGTCAACGGCGTTGATCGTCAAGCGTGAGGTACTGGCTGAATAGAGGGGATTTTCGCTGGCAAACGCGCTACCAGTGAACATCAGCAATACAACAAAACCGAGAGATTCATAGAGATACTTCATAATCACCGCCCCTTTGGATAGATACAACCTGATGTCTCCTTGGCCGGCCTGCTGAATGCCCGCTTCCGTGGGAATTTTTACCAGCGGCTGAGTGGGGTGTCAAACGATAAGCGCAGCATTTACTGTCCTGTGTGACATTAACAACACAGGACAGTTTTTGTGAGGCTTTAAATGCCACTTGAAGAACTCTGCGCCGTTGGAGATCGTTCTATTGAGCTGGGCTGATTCTCAGAATTCTGTCCGGGATTTCGCGATGGCTGGCTGTCATCTGTCGGCCATCGTGATTGCTGGTTCCAACATAAATCGCCCCATCGGGGCCAATAGCCAGAGCACGCAGCCGTCCATAGACACTGTTGCCTTGGGCGTCGTTAAACCAGCGCTCAATGGACGTTGGCCGATCCGGGTTGGCTATATCTTCAAAACGCACACGCATCAGATTCTGACGTTCCAGCGGCTGGAATCCGAGTATTGATACAAACAGATCGTTTTTTAACTCAGGCATCAGATCTCCTGTATAAAACAAGGTATCCCCCGGTGGTGAGGACGGCACAAAGGTAAGGATGGGATCAACAAAGTCCGTCAAACCCGCGGCTCCTACCATCATCGGCCAGCCGTGATGGCGCCCACCTTCCAGGATCACGATTCTGTCGTGTGCCATCAACTGATCTTCACCCGTAGGTCCATGATCGCCAGTAAAAATCCTGCCAGTGGACGGTTGCCAGCTCAGACCGTGCGGGTTCCTCAGTCCATGAGCCCAGATCGGATTCCCTGTCCATGGATTGTCTGCCGGCACCTCGCCGTTTTCGTCTACGCGCAGCACGGCACCCGCTAGGTCATTCAGATCATTGGAACGCTGTCGTTCAAACGCATCCCCGGTAGCCACATACAACATGCCATCAGGGCCAAACTGCAAGGTACCACCGCTGTGACTGCCACCGCGCGTCTGCGCTGCTAGGCCATCCAGCAGAATCGTTTCTTCTCCGGCACGACCATTGGTTTCGGTAAAACGACTGATGCGGTTGAAGGCAACACCGTCGGCAAGATAGGTGTACATCACATACACCCACGGTACTTCCGGATAGCGCGGATGCAGCGCCAGCCCTGTTAAACCACTTTCTCCCTGAAAAAATACCCGGTCTTCGATACTCAGCCATGGTTGTGAATCCAGAGTACCGTCTGTGGCAATTATGCGGACACGGCCCGGGCGTTCAGTCACCATCAGGCGGCCATCCGGTAAAAATCGAATCGTCCAGACCACTTGCAGATCACTTGCAAACTCCTCGACCTGATATCCGGCGGGTGATGGGTGATAGGTAATCTCTGGCATGGGAGGAATGGCGCCACGAATAATTTCAGTCTGCGCTGACAACCAGCCGGCGTACGAAAGGGTTGCAAGGCTGATAAGCAGGCCTGCTGTCAGTCTCTTGAGTTTCTGAGTAGTGTTCATTACATCTTCCTGCATTAAGTTAAATGGCTTGCCGATCATGCGTGATCATGCGCTGAGTATATTAGTGCTAATAATTAGCGTCATCCCGGACTGACGTGCACTCTGGTCATCATGCCTGAATTGCCACTTTTGCCAATTGTTGGTCATTCACGCTATTACTTGACAGATATTTTGATTAAAAAAGCTACATATAAAGAAATAATTCAAATAAAACAATTAGATATAATATTTTGGCGATTGGCATGATTTCTGCTGAACCAGTTGGTGGTCTGCTGATGTCGACAATGGCAGTGAGCAAGACCCACAGGTTTTTATAACACAAAGCAACATACTGGCTTGGAGTGATTATGTGGAAACTGTTTGGAGTATCAATTATTTGTTTCAGTCTGATGGGATGCTTGTTTGTGTTGGATTCCAAACAGAGTGCCGGCAAGACGCAGTGGCATGATGAGGAGCGCGCTCAACTGGTATCAGGGCAGACCTCAGCATCCTGGGTTCGAGAAACCATTGGACCGCCTGATCGCAGTTCTGCGCGCGACGATGGCTCGGAAGTCTGGCGATATGTAAACAGCCGTTCCGAGGAAACCGAAATCGGCATGTTCTTGTTGTTTAACATTGATGTATCACGAGACGAAGAAGAGACTCTGGTGATTGTGGTGCGTAACGGTGTGGTTGCAGATCACTGGGTTGAGCGGGGCTGACGCTTTGGATATTGGCGTTTGTGGTAAGCGGGGCGCCGTCGGGTGGCAGTCTCTGAACGACGCCGTTGGCGTCTGATTGTTCATAGACTGCCACCCGACAGCACCCCTATGGCCGAGACTATGCCGGTTCCATGCGTCAGCGACCCTGAGGAGCGCGGCCGCATTCACGTGCGGATCAGCGCCTAAACGTGCACGCTTCCAGATCCATGTCCCCAGGTCTGTGTCTTCAGGTCTACGTCCCCAGGTCTACGTCTTCAGGTCTACAAAGAAAAAAGGGCCGGGAGAAGAGAATAGTTTTCGGACAATCAGACGCCAACGGCGTCGTCCGACAAACTTTTCTCCTCTTCCGGCCCGTTGATCAGCGTGAACTCAGCTGACCAGGATCAGCGTGAACTCAGCTGACTAGGATCAGCGTGAACTCAGCTGACCAGGATCAGCGTGAACTCAGCTGACCAAGATCAGCGCGAGCTCCGCTCACGACAACAGGATTACGCCACCTCAACAATATTGGTGACCGGAATCGCCTTCTGACGCGTTGCCGCATCCATATAAGACTTGATTTCGTTAAAGTTCAGATAACGATAAATCTTGTCAGACATGGTGTTTACCATGCCCATGTAGCCCATGTACTCTTCCATCGTCGGGATACGACCTAATGCGGATGCTACAGCTGCCAGTTCAGAAGACGCCAGGAACACATCGGCACCATCGCCAAGGCGATTGGGGAAGTTACGTGTCGAGGTAGATACAACGGTCGAGTTGGGGGCGACACGTGCCTGGTTACCCATACACAGTGAACACCCAGGCATCTCGGTGCGAGCACCGGAAACGCCAAACACGCTGTAGATGCCTTCTTCGGTAAGCTGGTGCTGATCCATCTTGGTCGGCGGCGAGATCCACAGACGGGTTGGAATGGCACCTTTGATCTGTTTCAGTACTTCGCTTGCTGCTCGGAAATGACCGATGTTAGTCATGCATGAACCAATAAACACCTCATCAATTTTAGTGCCCTGAACTGCTGACAACGGCTTGATGTCATCCGGATCATTCGGGCAGGCCAGCAGAGGCTCTTTGATTTCGGCCAGGTCGATCTCGATGATTTTGTAATACTCAGCATCGGCATCGGGCTGCATGAGTTCAGGATTTTCCAACCAGGCTTCCATGGCACGTGCGCGGCGTTCGATGGTGCGCGCATCACCGTATCCTTCGCTGATCATCCAGCGCAGCAGCGCAATATTCGACTTGAAATACTCAGTAATAGGCGCCTGGTTCAGGCGAATGGTGCATCCGGCAGCTGAACGCTCAGCGGACGCGTCTGATAACTCAAAAGCCTGTTCAACTTTCAGATCAGGCAGGCCTTCGATCTCCAGAATACGACCGGAGAAGATATTCTTCTTGCCCTTCTTTTCTACCGTCAAATCACCGGATTGTATGGCAGCGTATGGAATCGCGTTCACCAAATCGCGCAAGGTAATGCCTGGTTGCATTTTACCTTTAAAGCGCACCAATACCGATTCAGGCATGTCCAATGGCATGACGCCGGTTGCAGCAGCAAACGCTACCAGACCTGATCCAGCCGGGAATGAAATGCCAATCGGGAAACGTGTGTGTGAATCTCCACCAGTACCTACCGTATCGGGTAGCAGCATACGATTTAGCCAGCTGTGAATAATGCCGTCACCCGGCCGCAGAGCCACACCACCGCGGGTCTGGATAAAGTCGGGCAGGGTGTGCTGGGTTTCAATATCGACGGGCTTGGGGTAGGCGGCGGTATGGCAGAACGACTGCATCACCAGATCTGCAGAAAAACCCAGACAGGCCAGGTCTTTTAACTCATCACGGGTCATTGGGCCTGTGGTGTCTTGTGAGCCAACGGTGGTCATTTTGGGTTCACAGTAAGTGCCGGGACGCACACCTTCCACGCCACAAGCCTGGCCGACCATCTTCTGGGCCAGGGTAAAGCCCTTGCCGGTGTCAGCCGCCGAGGTTGGTCGACGAAACACAGTTGAGTAAGGCAAGCCCATGGATGCGCGTGCTTTGTCCGTCAGTCCACGTCCAATAATCAGCGGAATGCGGCCACCCGCGCGGACTTCGTCCAACAGCACATCAGTTTTAAGCTCGAAATTGCAAACCAGTTCATCAGTGCCATGACGCAGCACTTTTCCCTCATAAGGGTAAATATCGATAACGTCGCCGGTGTTCATATTTTCAACATCACATTCGATGGGCAGGGCGCCGGCATCTTCCATGGTGTTAAAGAAAATTGGTGCGATTTTGCTGCCGATACACACACCACCATCACGCTTGTTGGGTATGTGCGGGATGTCGTCGCCGATGTACCAGAGAACAGAGTTGGTTGCTGATTTGCGCGAGGAACCCGTGCCCATCACATCGCCCACGAGGGCGACAGGGAAGCCTTGTTTCTTGAGTTCTTCAATCTGTTTCGCAGCGTTGGTGACGCCCTCACGTGGCATCTTGTACATCGCCAGCGCGTGCAACGGTATGTCCGGTCGTGACCATGCGTCAGGTGCGGGTGACAGATCGTCAGTATTGGTTTCGCCGGGTACTTTGAATACTGAGATGGTCAGTTTTTTTGGCAATTCCTTGCGGTTAAGGAACCAGTCGGCGTTGGCCCATGACTGCATCAACGCCTTGGCATTGGCATTGCCGGTTTTGGCTTTTTCTTCTACATCGTGAAAAGCATCAAACATCAGCAGCGTGTGCTTGAGTTCTTCGGCCGCGGAAGCCCCAAGTTCAGCATCGTCCAGCAGCTGAACCAGTGTGGTGATGTTGTAACCGCCCAGCATTGTTCCGAGCAGTTTTATCGCATGCTTCTTGTCGATCAGAGGAGATTTAGCCTCACCTTTGGCAACCGCGGACAGGAAACCAGCTTTGACATACGCTGCCTCGTCAACACCTGCAGGTACCCGGTTGGAAATCAGATCAAGAACTGTTTGCTCTTCGCCGGCAGGCGGGTTCTTGAGCAGATCGATGAGTTCGGCAACCTGCGCCGCATCCAGTGGCTTGGCGACGATGCCAAGCTCAGCCCTTTCGGCTACGTGTTTACGATAGGCTTCTAACACAGTAATCCCCTTCAGAAGAAATAGTGAATCAAGTCGGAATTCAAAAAGGCAAGCGTTGAAAAATGGCCTGCGATTCTAGTGTAGAATGCTGAAAATTTCCAGTTCTGAGGCTAACTGCCGCGGCTGGATTCAGTCGTTTATGGACTTTTATGATGAACCCGGCGAGTGTAAAAACCCCTTGTATAGGAATTTGCTCTACTACCTCGGTTGGAGACAGCATTTGTCGGGGTTGCAAACGTTTTGCTGCAGAAGTAATTGAATGGAATCTGTACAGCGATTCGCAGAAAGCTGCTGTTCTGATGCGACTGTCTCGCCTTGTGGAGCCTCTGATGGAAGAGCGCTTTATTATCCGCTCTCCCCGCGACCTTGCTTCAGGTTTAAAGCGTCTCGCAGTGCCGTATGACGAAGAGCTGCCGCCAGCCATCTGGTTGCACAATTTATTGAAAAAACGTCACCGGGCATTGACTGAGCTCGAATCTTTTGGCGTTCAGGTGCGCCCGCTCTGGCAGCAGCTGAGTCTGGCTGAGCTGGCCGAAGATGTTGATCGACAATTGTTGGTATTGAGCCAGGCTCATCTGGATCGGTACTTTCCGGATATCTCAGACAATGATAGCAGGCGATCAACTGTTAATGAGCAGGGTGGGGGAAGTGTTTGAGTTCATAGCCTTCAGCACTGAGCTCCAGTACCCAGGCTTTCTGATCCCAGCTGCCGAGCACAATCCGCACCGCTTCAGTTTTGTCATTGATGGGATTCTGCAGGCGGATAGTGTGAATGCCCGGCCTGTGGGTGTGTCCATGAATCATCAGATTAACTTTTTGAATTTCCAGCAGATTAAGTACTTCCTGATGTGTCACATCCATAATGTCTGAAGCCTTGTGGCTGTTCTCGGCCATGCTGCGCTGGCGCAACTGCTGGGCAATCATGTGACGCTCCAGCAGGGGGCGCGCCAGGAAAGCCAGCTGCCATGACGATTCGCGTACCTGCTTTCGGTAACTGATGTAGGCGGTGTCGCGTGTACATAGACTGTCCCCGTGCAGCAACAACACGGTTTGACCGTAACAATCAACAATGACAGGATCGGGCATAAGAACGGCTCCGCATCGCGATGCAAAGTGATTGCCGATCAAAAAGTCGCGATTGCCGTGCATCAGATAGATGAGGGTTCCCTGATTGCTCAGGTCTTTTAATGCGGCAGCGACGATATCCGCTGCATCATTGATGTCATCATCACCAACCCATGCTTCAAACAGATCACCCAGGATATAAAGCGCATCTGCACCTTGTGCCCTTTGCTCCAGAAGCTGTACCAGGCTTCGCATGATTGGGCTTCTGGCGGACTCGATGTGAAGATCGGAGATAAACAGGGTTTTGTTGTTATTTTTTGTTTGCGACATGGTTCCCCGGAGTCGGTCAGTCACTCAACCTTGGCAGGCAAGCTTTCCGTCACAGTTGTTGAATTGATGAGAATTTCATCAATCGGTACATCCTGGTGACCAGCGACATATCCGGTTTTACACTGCTTGATTCTATTAACAACGTCCATGCCTTCAGTGACTTTGCCAAATACAGCGTAGCCCCAGCCCTGACTTGTTTTACTTTTGTGGTTAAGGAAGGCGTTGTCGGCAACGTTGATAAAAAACTGCGCACTGGCTGAATGTGGGTCAGAAGTGCGTGCCATGGCAAGCGTGCCAATTGCGTTCGGCAGGCCGTTATCAGCTTCATTCTGGATGGATTTGCCAGCTGTTTTCTGCTGCATGCCTGACTTGAAACCACCACCCTGGACCATAAAGTTATCAATGACTCGGTGGAAAATGGTGCCGTCATAGTACCCACCTTTGGCATAAGCCAGAAAGTTAGCAGCACTTAAAGGTGCTTTTTCGAAATCCAGTTCGATATGTATGTCGCCGTAATTAGTCTTGAAAACAATCATTTTTACTGTCCTGCTGTGCAAATGCCTGCGTATCGGGAGGGGAAACCAGTCAGTGCCGCCTCTTATTGCCGACGGCCAAGTGTGGTTATAATAATGACTTTACTCCTCATGAGAAAGCAGATTCGCCACCATGAATGACTCCAGCAACGCTGACCACACACTGCCGTCCCATTTTATTCGCCACATGATCGAACATGATATGGCATCGGGCAAGCATGGCGGTCGGGTGCAAACCCGCTTTCCACCAGAGCCTAATGGGTTTCTGCATATAGGACATGCCAAGTCAATTTGCCTGAATTTCGGGCTGGCTGAGCAATACCATGGCGCCTGCAATATGCGTTTTGACGATACTAATCCTGAAAAAGAGAGTCAGGAGTTTATTGATGCCATAAAGGCTGATGTTAACTGGCTAGGCTTCAAGTGGCACGGTGAGGTACGTTATACCTCTGCTTATTTTCAGCAGTTATTTGATTTTGCCCTGCAGTTGATACGGACTAGCAAGGCATATGTGTGCAGCCTGACACCTGAGCAGGCACGTGAATATCGGGGTAGTCTCACAGAGCCTGGCCGCAACAGTCCCGATCGGGAGCGTAGTTTCGAGGAGAACCTCGAACTGTTCCTGCGTATGCAAAAAGGTGAATTTGCAGACGGTCAGTACAGTTTGCGTGCAAAAATAGATATGTCCTCACCCAACATCAATATGCGGGACCCGATCATCTACCGCATTCGTAACGTCGTGCACCATCAGACAGGTGATTATTGGAAAGTGTATCCCATGTATGACTATGCTCATTGCATCTCCGATGCGCTTGAACATGTCACACACTCATTATGCACGCTGGAGTTTGAGGATCACCGACCGCTGTATGACTGGTTGCTGCACAATCTGTCTGTTGATTCACTTAAGAATGCGTGTATTGACCTGGGTAATCTGCCGGACGATGCCCGATATGTTCTGCCTGAGCAGACCGAATTTGCTCGACTGAACATTAATTACAACGTGATGAGCAAACGTAAACTGAAGGAACTCGTAGAACTGGGATTGGTGGGCGGGTGGGATGACCCGCGTATGCCTACCTTGTCGGGTTTGCGCCGACGCGGTTTTACGCCGGCATCCATTCGTCGGTTCTGCGAGATTATCGGTATGAGCCGCAGTGAGAGTATTGTGGATATCGGCATGCTGGAACATTGTATTCGTGAAGATCTGGATGAGAATTCGGCACGGGCAATGTGTGTATTGCGCCCACTGAAGGTCACGCTGACCAATTTTACTGATCAACAGGCGCAAACGCTGCACCTGCCCCGGCATCCGAAAAAGGATATCGGTGAGCGGCAGATGATTTTTGGACACACTCTGTATATCGATCAGACTGACTTTGAGGAAACCCCGCCGCCAGGCTACAAGCGCTTGTGTCCGGGTGAGGAAGTCCGCCTCAGAGGTGCCTATGTGATCAAATGCGACGATGTGGTCCGCGATAAGGAAGGCAAGGTGGTCGAGTTGCTTTGCTCCCTTGATCCGGAAACGTTGGGTCAGAATCCGCAAGGGCGCAAAGTCAAGGGTGTTATCCACTGGGTTCCGGAGCAGGGTGCGCTGCGCGCTGAAGTCAGAATATATGACAGGCTGTTCAATAATTCCAATCCGGATGACAAATTTTTCGGTGATTTCAAGAACAGTTTGAATCCTGATTCCCTGCAGGTGTTGACAGACTGTCTGGTAGAGCCTTCGCTGATATCCGCGACTGCCGAAGAAAGTTTTCAGTTTGAACGGGAAGGTTATTTTTGTGTGGATCGGTATGACTCTCGCCCCGACGCGCTGGTGTTCAACCGCACTGTCAGCCTTCGCGACTCATGGACAAAAACCAACACATGAATACCAACGCTTTAAAAATACACAATTCATTGACCCGGCAGAAGGAAACATTTGTTTCCATAGACCCCGGGAAAGTCCGCATGTATGTGTGCGGACTGACCACCTATGACTACAGTCATATTGGCCATGCCCGTATGTTTGTTGCCTTTGATGTGGTTGTACGCTATCTGCGATTTATCGGTTATCAGGTCACCTATGTGCGTAACATTACAGATATCGATGACAAGATTCTGCGGCGAGCATCAGAGACGGGTGAGTACTTTGAAGATCTGACCGCGCGTTTTATTAAGGCTACCCGTGAAGATGAAGAGGCCTTGTTTGTTGTAAAGCCTGACAGTGAACCTAGGGCAACCGCGCACATTTCCGAAATCATTGCGATGATTGAAAAACTGATCTCCGGGGATTTTGCTTATCGTGTTGATAATGGTGATGTCTATTATGCCGTCAGGCAGTTTGAGCACTATGGCAAACTGTCGAATACCAATCTGGACGAATTGCTCGCTGGTGCCCGTATCGAAATTGGTGAACTGAAGCGCGATCCGCGCGATTTTGCGCTTTGGAAAGCCGCTAGCGATGAGGAAGTAGGCTGGGATTCGCCTTGGGGTTACGGCCGACCAGGCTGGCACATTGAGTGTTCTGCGATGTCTACCTGCTGCCTTGGTGATTCGTTTGATATTCACGGTGGTGGGTCGGATCTGATGTTTCCCCATCACGAGAATGAAATCGCCCAGACTGAGGCTGCGACCGGCAAAACCTTTGCGCGTTACTGGATGCACAATGGCCCTGTGCGCGTGGATAACGAAAAAATGTCCAAGTCACTGGGCAATTTCTTTACTGTCAGAGAGGTGCTGGCAAAGTATCCGGCCGAAGTCGTGCGTTATCTGCTGGTGGCCAGTCATTATCGCAGTCCCATCAATTACTCGGATCAGGGGCTGGATCAGGCCGCATCTGCCTTGGAGCGTCTGTATCTTGCGGTGCGTGGCACAGCTTTCAATACCGCTAAAGAGCTGGTCAACAGTCGGTATGAGCGTGCTTTCAGGCAAGCGATGGACGATGACTTTAATACCGCTGAGGCCATCGGCGTGTTATTCGATCTCGCCCGCGATCTGAATAAAGCCAAAGAAGCCGATCATGAGCAGGCTGGTCAGCTTGCACGTTTGTTATTGAAGCTGGCGAGTGTGCTTGGCATTTTGCAGGGCGATGCTGATGTATTTTTGAAAAAAGGGGCGCATCAGGTTGATGCAAAGCTGGTCGATTCTTTGATCGCACAGCGAAAACAGGCACGCGCAGACAAGAATTGGGCCTTGGCCGACCAGATTCGAGATCAGCTCAATGGCATGAAGGTTGTGATAGAAGATGGTGTCGATGGTAGTCAATGGCGTATCGAACGCTGATAACAGGGCAATGCAGAGGCTGTTGAAAAGTGCTTCTTATCGCAAGCCGGTCATTGACGCAGTTGCCGTGCGTGAGTATTATGCCGACCTCGCGATTAAGACGTCATTAATCACGACGAATTCGGGGTATAGCGCAGTCTGGTAGCGCGCCTGCTTTGGGTGCAGGATGTCGGGAGTTCGAATCTCTCTACCCCGACCAATTTGTTGGTCTGGTCGTGCAGTAGTAAGACAGCAACAGGTTAATGGTGGTCGTAGCTCAGTTGGTAGAGTCCCGGACTGTGACTCCGGTTGTCGTGGGTTCGAGCCCCATCGGCCACCCCATTTCAAGGCTGGTCAGTGCAGGGTGCTGCGCCCGTAGCTCAATCGGATAGAGCACCGGCCTTCTAAGCCGGGGGTTGCAGGTTCGATTCCTGCCGGGCGCGCCAAATCTAAAAGGTCACCTTCAGGTGGCCTTTTTTGTTTGACAAGTCGGGGAGTACGATCATTCCTGCCATTTGGCCGATATGTGGCCGTCTCTATAATTGTTACTGAATGTATTGTTTGTTCACGGCTCAAACCAGTCACCGGATTGAGGCTTTTGTCCTTTTATCTGCCATACAAAGCACATAGGTTTCGGATTAAGTTTCGCATCTTGAGTTCTACCCCAATCAGTCTGTTTACGTAATGAGACTGCTAAATTGCGCTTAGCACTGACTACCACTGGTGGGTCA
>CAMBPO010000038.1 GCA_945869725.1 Klebsiella pneumoniae | reverse complement strand
TACACCGCGCGGGCCACCGCGGCGCTGCTCCATGTAGATCATAAAAAATTCGTTTTCTGGATCAACCACAAACAGCGTGCCGCCGATGCCGCGCCAGCCGAAATTGTGCGCGCCGTCGGGGTTGCTGGCATCCACAGGCTGCAGGTGGAAACCCATGCTCCAGTCGCCGCGGTCGCCGTAGAAAAAGAACTCGCGCGACACGTCGGGGGTGATGCGTTTTTCTTGCATCAGCGCAAGGGTTGCCGGCTCGAGGATGCGTGCGCCGTTATACTCGCCGCCTTGCAGCAGCATCTGTGCAAAACGCACGTAGTCTTCGGTGGTGGAGTTCAGGCCGCCGCCGCCGGAGAGTTGCGGGCGCACGATGGTGTTGTCGGCCATGTCGCCATGAATGGGTTCGGCGATGCGTGCTGCTTTGGCAGCGGGTACGTAGAAGGTGGTTTCATCCATGCCCAGTGGCGCAAAAATGCGCTCGTTAAGGATGGCGTCCAGTGGCTTGCCGGCAGCGACTTCCAGCACCGCACCCAGCACATCGGTGGAGTGGCCATAGTGCCAGGCGCTGCCGGGCTCAAAAAACAGCGGCAGTTTGCCGATGCGCTGCGCCACTTCCAGGTTGGTCAGGCTGCCATCGCCGGGAATCTGCGCGGCATAGGATTTTCCCAGGTCGGTATCCGGAGAAAAAATTGCCTGAATCAGACCGGACTTGTGGGTCAGCAGGTGTTCAACGGTCATCACAGTCTGCGCCGGAGTCAGCGCGCCGGTTTCTGAGTTGACGACCTGCATATTGCTGAATTCGGGGATGTATTTGCTGACGGGGTCGGACACTGACAGCAGGCCGTCTTCGACCAGATCCATGGCGGCAACGCTGACAATGGGTTTGGTCATGGAGTAGATACGGAAAATGGTCTGTGCATCAATCGGTGTGGCGTCGCCTGGCCCTTGGGTGCCGACGCTTTCCAGCAGGGCAATGCCGTCCTGGTTGCCGACCAGCAGCAGTGATCCTGCCAGATGACCGCTGGTCACCGCTTCTTGCATGCGCGCTTTAATGTTGGCAATTTCAGCGCTGGTGATGCCGAGCGTGCCGGCGTCAATCATGGTGATGGAGTTGTCGGATTGCGCTGTGGCCAGGCCGGCGCTGAACAGCAGCCCTGCGCCTGCTAAAACGGCAGCGGCCAAAGGTTTAAATGCCAAAGATTTAAATACAGATGGTTTGAATGCAGATGGTTTAAATGCCAAAGGTTTAAATGCAGCTGGTTTAAATCCTGATGATGTTGAAAAAATGCGGCGGTGTTGCATGGCGGTTTCCCCTGCCTTTGTTTTTAAGTGCCCCGATCATAATCCAGCCCCTATGCCGACACAATGCAGCGGTGACTTTGGCCGTGCTAGTATGCCAGCATTCCAAAAAAGACCATCAAAAGGCCTGCGACATGAAACTGATCTTAAAACTGATTGCCGGAATTACGCTGGGGATTGTGCTGGGGCTGTTTGCGCCGGAGTGGATTACCCGCATTTTGATCACCGTCAAAGCGTTGTTTGCGGAGCTGTTGTTTTTTACGGTTCCGCTGCTGATTTTGTTTTTTATCACCAGTGGCATTGCCGCGTTGCCGCAGAAGTCAGGTCAATTGCTGGGGCGCTCGCTGGGGCTGGCCTATGTGTCAACCTTGTTGGCAGGATTCATGACCTTTGTGGTTGCGTCGGTTGTGGTGCCGGCCTTGACCAGTCCGTCCGCGGCGCTGGATGCCGGGCAGGTGGCAACACTGTTGCCCTACGTCTCCATCACGGTGCCGCCGGTGTTTAATGTGATGACGGCGCTGTTGATGGCGTTTGTGTTTGGACTGGGCATCGCCGCAACCGGCGCGCAGTCCTTGCAGCAGTTATCGGATCAGGGCCGTGACCTGATTCAGTGGCTGCTGATCAAGGCGATCATTCCCATGTTGCCTGTGTATATTGCCGGGGTGTTTGCGGAGATGGCGGCGGCCGGCACGGTGTTTGTGACCCTGCGCAGTTTTGCGATTGTGCTGGGCATGGCGGTGGTGCTGCACTGGGTGTGGATTACGCTGCTGTTTGTGTTGGCAGGGATACGCATCGGACGCTCTCCGCTGGCGCTGCTGCGCAACATGATGCCGGCTTATTTCACCGCGCTCGGCACCATGTCCAGCGCCGCGACCATTCCGGTGTCCTTGCAGTGCAGCAAAAATAACGGTGTCAGTGAGGATATTGCCAACTTCACGGTACCGCTGTTTGCCACCGTGCATCTGTCCGGATCCACCATCACCATTGTCAGTTGTGCAGTAGCGGTAATCAGTATGCAATCCAATATGGAGATTCCTCCGCTCTCGCTGATGGTGCCGTTTATCCTGACTTTGGGAGTGGTGATGCTGGCCGCGCCGGGGGTACCGGGCGGCGCGGTGATGTCGGCAGTCGGTTTGCTGGGCAGTATGCTGGGATTTGGTGAAAGTGCGCTGGCGTTGATGATAGCGCTGTATCTGGCGCAGGACAGTTTTGGTACCGCCTGCAATGTGACCTGTGACGGTGCGCTGGCGCTGATGCTGGATGAGCAAGCCCAGCGCTGATCAACGGCTTCTCAACAACAGCACGGATGCAGCCGCACACCCCGCTCGGTTATACTGCCGCAGCCGCTGGCTAACGCCATTGTTCAATTCAACACATCAAATCTGTCCGAGAATTTACTATGGAACGTCTTATTGAAACCCTGATGCTGCGCTCTCGATGGTTGCTGGCACCTGTTTATCTGGGCCTCAGCCTTGCCTTGATTGCCCTGATGATCAAGTTTTTTCAGGAAGTGCTGTACTTGTTCGCCAACATCCTCAGCTCAAGCGAAGCAGAGGTGATTCTGATTGTGCTCGCCTTGATTGACATCGCACTGGTCGGCGGCCTGCTGGTCATGGTGATGATGAGCGGTTACGAGAATTTTGTATCCGAGCTCGATACGCAGGATGGTGAAAAGCTCAGCTGGCTGGGCAAGATGGATGCTTCCTCGCTGAAAATGAAGGTTGCCGCGAGTATTGTTGCTATCTCGTCAATTCACCTGTTGAAGGTGTTCATGAATATGCAGAACACTAACGCTGACATGTTGTTCTGGTATGTGATTGTCCACCTCACCTTTGTGGCGTCTGCGTTTGCGATGGGTGCACTGGATCGTATCTCACGACAGTGAGTTAACGTTAAGTGACTCGCCGACCCTGTTGTAACTGCGTTGTCTGAGTGGTTCACTCAGAAGCTGTAGGTCGGCGCGTAAGGTACCCCATCAGCCTCTGCGCGGCGTGCTCCGGCCAGAATACCCGGCATGGCATAGTTGCCTTCGTGACAGGCATATTCGTAAATGGGCTCATCAGTTTTGTTCATGGGCATAATGCCGCTCCACGGCTGACTGTAGTTTTCCGCATCGGTGACGGTAAATTCATACTGAATGACGTCGTCACTGATACGGGTGAAACGTTCCACCACGTGCATCTTGCTGGATGCGTAAAAACGGTGGGTCAGCGACGAGCGAAAACTTTGCTGCGGGTGAAAGTTGGTGGTCTCCACCACCAGCGTGTCGCCCTCGTAGTAACCAATCGAGTCGCCCATCCAGTCGTAGGTGGGCGGTTCTCTGAATGACTTTCCCAGCCTGACAATGCGCGCGTCGTGATTCATCTCCGCCAGCAGCACCACGTAGTCTTTATTCTGGATGATCTGCGTATTGTTGTTATAGGAGACGGGCAGTTTGGGCGGGCCTGCCGTTGAACCAAAACCGATCACGCAACGCTCACCCGTTGGGCGTACTTCCGGGCCGTCGTAGCCCTCGCTGATTTCCATCATGGTCTGGTGATTGAGGCGTCCGGTGTTGTTGTAGGGCAATTTGCCGTCGGGCGGATCTATCATGATGGAACTGCGAATCTCGCCATTAACACGAATCAGGCGCTCACCGGGATCCATCCAGAAGTTGTTGTAACCCCCCACATTCACGCCCTCGCGTGGCGGCGCCCGGCTCGGATCGCTGGGTGCGCTGGCAGCCTCGTTGCGGGCCTGGACAGTGGATTCAAATTGCAGGGCTTCTTCTTCGGTGAGCACCAGTTTGCCGTTGTAACGGTCGGGGCGTTCAAGCGTGGTTTGTGTGGCTATTGACCAGGTGCCTTGCAGGTCTGGGACTCCCCATTCGGTGCGAGCCGGCTGGTATGCATTCTGCGCGCTGACGGGCGCCCCTATCAGCAGCCCCCCTGTCAGCCCGCATATCAGTCCGCCGAGGGCGGTCACTGTCATCAATGTCAGGCTTAGAACAAGTCGATGAATCTGCATGCGGTTGCTCCTGTCATTATTATTGTTGAGTCTTGTTGTTTTTTTTTGCTGCTGTTACTGCACTGCTATTACTTCACTGCTGATACTTCACTGTGTTTACTTCGTGGCCTTTTGTTTTGTGGACCAGGCAAAGTGCCTTGCCAGTTCTGTATCTTGGCGCAGTTGTTCAATGGAATTGAATTGCCGCGCCAGTGTCATTTCATCATATAGGGCGTGAATGCCTTTGTGGCAGGTGCGGCAGATAAAAATACCTTCATTCAACTGCTCGCGGCTGTAATTCTTTTGAAAATAGCTGCGCCGGTGTACTTTACGCGGTATCAGGTGATGGAAGGTCAGTGCCAGTTCCCGATAACACAGGCAGCAGATATCCGGGCGCTTATGCCGGGAATTTGCTGAAGCACTGTCGGAAAACGGGTCTGTACTCATATCAGGTTTTTACGTCAGAACTCAGCGTCGGGTTTACATGAACAACACATCAGGCCGCTCTTCAGGAAATACCTCAGGGAATACCTCAGAAAACGCCACAGAAAACACCTCGGCCATTACCTCAGCCACCACGTTAGAGGCCCCAGCTATGGCATCGGCGGTAGATGACTGTGCACAGGTTATCCATGAAAGCTGGCAGCGTCGCGCAGCCAGTTTGCCGGAGCGTGTCACAGAGATAGGCCACACCTTGTCAGAGGTGTTTGAATTCCGTGAAATTGTCTACGGCAGCGCGGAATACAAAACCACACTGGCGCTGCGTCATAAGATTCTGCGCGAGCCTCTGGGTCTGAATCTGTGGCATGAAAACCTCAGTGTGGAAATAGACCAACGGCACTTTACTCTCTGGCAGCGAGCGGGTTCACTGACCGGGAGTGATAACAACTCTGCGCAGATGTTGGCCTGTGTTGTTATCGTGCCGAAAGGTGAGGGCCAGGTAAAGCTGCGGCAAATGGCCGTCAGCAGCCGCTTCCAGCGGCGCGGCCTCGGGCAGCGCCTGATTGCAGCGGTGGAAGACATTCTGGTTAACGAAGGTGTTAAACAGATTGAATTAAGCGCCAGAGAGTCTGCCGTTGCGTTTTATCAGGCCAGTCACTATGCCTGCGAAGGCCCAGCCTATGTTGAGGTAGGCTTGCCGCACCAACGCATGACAAAAATGTTGAAACCCACGGTTAAACCAACCAACAACAGGGAACAGAAATGACTATTTTGAAACGATGTCGAACACTGGTAGCCGCTGTATGGATCACGGCGATGGCTGCCTCAGCAGCGCACGCGGATGTCTGGGACAGCGCCACTCACGGTTATGCAGACAACAATGGCGTGCGCATTCATTACGCCACGGTGGGTGAAGGGCCGCTGATGGTGATGATTCATGGTTTTCCGGATTTCTGGTACAGCTGGAGTCACCAGATGGAAGGATTGCAGGATCAGTACCAGGTCGTGGCCATCGACCAGCGTGGTTACAACCTCAGCGACAGTCCTGCCGGTGATGAAAACTACGATATGAGCCTGTTGACCGCAGATGTTGCTGCTGTCATCCGCTCGTTTGGTCAGGAAAGTGCCGTGGTGGTTGGCCATGATTGGGGCGGCATGGTGGCGTGGAATTTTGCGTTCACGTATCCGCAGATGGTCGACAAGCTGATTGTTATGAATCTGCCGCATCCCCATGCCATGATCCGGGAACTCACCATCAACGAAGAGCAGCGGGCCAACAGTGCTTATGCGCGCGCGTTTCAGGCCGGCAGTCCGTCAGATCCGACCATCATGTTCGGCATGCCGATGACACCGCAGACCCTGTCGGGCTGGGTGCGTGACCCGGTGGCCCGTGCGCGCTACGTGGAAGCGTTTGCGCAGTCAGACTTTGATGCCATGATTGCCTACTACAAGCGTAATTTCCCGACGCTGCCGGCATTCTCAGCGACTGCGCCAGCGTTATCGCCGGATGTTCCGCAGCTGAACATGCCGTTGCTGGTCATCCATGGCCTGGACGATACCGCGCTGCATGCCGACGGACTCAATAACACTTGGGATTGGAATAACGCCGATACCACCATTGTGGCGGTGCCCGGCGCAGGCCACTTTGTGCAGCATGATGCCAAAGAAATGGTCACCGATACTCTGCGTTGGTGGCTGGGCGCGCGTCGCTGATCAGCGGCCAGGTATGATGTCAGGCAGTTGCAGCATTGGCATGCCAGTACTTAGGCGATTGGCCAATCGGCAGCATCAACAGAATCCAGCACTGAATCGGTGATGCCTGGCGCCCATTTGGCCGTGTAGGTTCCATCAGCATCGTACAGGGCGGTCTGTTTATCGAGATCAAAGTGCCGGCCGCCCCTGGGGTCAACACCAACACCGGCAATGTACTGCCAGTTGCCCCAATTGACTGCCACATCATAGTCGGTCAGCTGGTGTTCAAACCAGGCTGCGCCGTAACGCCAATCCATGCCCAGCTCGTTAACAAAACAACTAGCGGCAATCTGCCGACCGCGATTGGACAGGTAACCGGTGAGTTTGAGCTGACGCATACATGCATTCACCAGCGGGAAGGGCGTGGTGCCATTGCACCACTTCTGGTAACGCTCGGGGTGTACACAGGTCAGTGGCGCGCGACCGGCGATGCCTTTAAAGCGGAACAGTTGGGTGCCCAGTTCCAGCGCCAGCCACTGGAAGTATTCCCGCCACAGCAGTTCGGCGGTGATCCACCCGGTAGACTCCGTGCTGCCGTGCTCTTTGATGTAGGCATCAACGGCAATCTTGGCGCGTCTTACCGACAGGCAGCCGCGATTTAACCATGGAGAGAGTTTTGTGGAGTGATGCCAGCCATCAAGTTCATTGCGCAGTTCTTTGTACTGTGCAGGCCAGGTGCTGCCAAAATACTCCTGCAGGTGTCTCTGGCCAGCCGTCTCGCCCCCACCAAACAAACCTGCATCGTTGGCGGCTGCCGGCGCCCATTCAGGTAATCGTGCAGGCCAGGCCGGCACGGCGGCAGCGACGGGTGATGCAGGCAAACTGGTGGGTGCTGACAACGGTAATGGCAGCGGGTAATCCTGGGCTTTTTGTCTGAAATACGTCCATGACTTGCGGGTTTCCGCCAGCGTGAGGGGCAGATCCTTCAATTCAAATAGCGTGAAGGTATCCACTTCTTCAATTCTAAGGTCAGGTAATCGCTTGGTAAGATTGCTGAGAATGGCCTGCTCATCGACCCCAAACTGACGGCTGCACACCAGGCGTGTAATGCGGTGTTTAACAATCAAGGCAGCTAACTGCTGTTCCGGATAACCAAACTCGATCAGCACATGCTGGCCCAGTTTGTTCATCTGCATATTCAGGTTGTCCAGACTCTGCTGCACAAATTGCCAGCGATGTGAGCCCATGGAACTGACGTGATAGCGATGCGCCGAAAACCAGCGTGGATCAACACAATACACACACAGCAGCCGGTTGCTCCAGGTTGCGCGGACCAGGGCTGGATTGTCATCCAGCCGCAGGTCGTGGGTCATCCAGTACAAAGTATTGATCACAGTGATGCAGCCTTCCTATATTCCGTACAGTTAAGCCGTACAGATGAACCTTATAGCTGATCAGTGCAGTTGATCAGTCCAGTTGCGCACCGGTGCCAATCAAGCCGGACGTGGTTCAGCGATCCCCCGATGATTGGCGCTGTTTGGATTGGGCGACAGATAAGATCCCACAATCATACCGATCAGGCTGAATCCTAGGCCCACAAACTGAGGCTCATAGGCAAGTTCCGGGATGGTAAATTCGACCAGTAACCAACTGCCCAGTCCCAGCCCGATAGAGAGTGTTGCCCCCAGGTTACTGGCTTTGCGCCAGAACAGTCCGGCAGCCAGTGGTACAAACACCCCGGCGAGGGTGATGCGATACGCGTTTACCACCATATCATGGATGTTGCCATCCGACAGAATGGCATTGATCACAACCATCACCGTGAACACAAACACGGTGTAGCGGGTATAGGTCAGCAGTTGCTGGTCGGTCATGCCGGGAATAATGTTTTTAAGCACGTTTTCAGTGAAAGTCACCGACGGCGCCAGCAAGGTGCCGGACGCAGTGCTCATGATCACTGACAGCAGGGCCCCAAAAAACACCACCTGCAACCAGAACGGCATGTGCAAGGCGACGAAGGTCGGCAGTACCAATTGAGTATCGTTTTCCATCACTGTGGCGGTCATTTCCGGATCAATCATGCTGGCGCTGTAAGCAAGCAACAACGGCACAAACGCAAAGAAGAAATAAGCGATACCGCCGGCAGTGGTGGCCCATACCGCGATGCTTTCGGTTCGTGAGGTGTTCACACGCTGGAACACATCCTGCTGGGGAATAGAGCCCAGTGCGATGGTGAAGAATGCAGCCATCCACGCCAGAATATCCAACATGTTCATGCTGGGCATCCAGTCAAATTTGCCCTCTGCAGCCGCCCGTTCAAGCACCAGTGGCAGGCCACCTGCCATGTCGGTTGCTGCGTTGGTCACCAGCAGGAGACCAATCACAATCACAATCATCTGTACAAAGGTGGTGACCGCAACCGACCACATGCCGCCCAGCAAGGTGTAGGTCAACACCACGCCGGCACCCAAAATCATGCCCATGGTCATGGACACCGCACCGTCAGACAGCACATTAAACACCAGCCCCAGCGCAGTGACCTGTGCCGATACCCAGCCCAGGTAGGACAGCATGATGCAAATGGACAAGACCATTTCGATGGACTTGTTGTAGCGGATGTGGAAAAAGTCACCCAAGGTCATCAGTTTCAGGCGATACAGCGGCAGTGCAAAAATCAGTCCGAACAGGATCAGGCATGCTGCAGCCCCCAGCGGGTCTGAAATCAGGCCACGAAATCCTTCTTCCAGAAAGGTGGCTGAAATGCCCAGTACGGTCTCTGCACCAAACCAGGTCGCAAACACCATGGCCATGACCATGTACATGGGCAAGCTACGACCCGCGGTAATAAAATCGCTGGCCGAATGCACACGGCGAGCAGCAAGAACACCAATACCAATAGAGATCACAAGGTAAGCAACGACCAGTGCTAGCAGCATAATCAGTCCCGGTATTAATCAGATTGGATAAAAGGGAAGTGAACCATCAGAGCAGCGCGACGGCATCTGCCGTTCAGATGCGTGAACGAACTTTTTTCTGATGTGGAGTCACGGCTGGATAATAGCCAAAAACGTCAGACAAAAAAAAGCATTTTCTGCCGCCCACACAGACAAAAGCCCCGCCTGAGTTTGTCATTCACACGGGCGGGGCTTTTGACATCCATCGAGTGTCGATCTGTGCTCTCAGATGAAACTCAGCATCACAAAAACCGCCTTTCAAACTGGCAGCAGATATTCACATCAACATTGTGAAAAAGTTTGTCAAATGTGCAAATAAGTATGTGTTGGCCGCGTCCCTACTGCGGCGATTAGCGGGTCTATGTTATGGTGCGGCTGGCCCAAGAGCGGTTTGACCTGATTTTGCTGGATGTGATGATGCCGGGGCGCGATGGGTTAGAATTATGCAGAACCTTGCGGAGCGCTTCCCACAGGCAGATCGCGACCAGATACTGGCGACGGCGGCCGATGTGATTGGCACCAATCTGGATGCGGTAGCTCTAGACGAGAGCGGGCCCTCTGAGGTCGCACGCGCCGCCAGCGCGTTTAACCGCATGCAGGTTCGCCTCAAACGGCTTGTGCAGGGCCAGACAGAAATGCTTGCCGCGCTATCTCATGATCTGCGGTCGGCGGCAACGCGTCTGCAGTTGCGGGCGGAGCTGCTGGACAATGAAGCCGAGCGTGAGGGTATGTTGCGTGTAGTCTCCGATACGCGCCACATGATCAAGTATGGCCAACAGGCCTGGGTCAGTTGTGTTGTGGAGCCTGGTTACATCCGGATTATCGTTGAAGATCAGGGACCCGTTGTGGCTGAACATGAGTTGCAGAATATCCTCAAACCGTTTTACCGGCTTGACGGTTCACGCAATCGCGACAGTGGTGGCATTGGCCTGGGCCTGGCCATCACCCAGAACATTGTGCAGTTGCACGGAGGCAAGGTGTTGATCAGTAATCGCGCCGGCAACGCCGGCCTGCACGTCGAAATAGCGCTGCCGCGACCATGACATCACGGTGGATCATCTTTTGCTCGATCATCGATAACTTCGGCGACATCGGGGTGTGCTGGCGACTGGCGCGCCAACTGGCCGATGAACACCAGCGTAATGTTGAGCTATGGGTGGATGATTGGTCGGCGTTGTCAGGGTTTCTGGCGGCGCAGGTCCCCGCCATCAACAACTCGCCTGTTTTTCAAGAGCAGCAAGCGATTACGGCCGCAGGCGTCTCCATCCGGCGCTGGCATAAGCCCTGGCAAGCGCTGCCTGCCATCGATCAGCACATTGCCAGCGCCGATGTCATCATTGAAGCGTTTGGTTGTGAGCTGCCTGCCAGCGTTAAACAAGCGATGTGTCATGTGAACAGACCCGTCTTGTGGCTGAATCTGGAGTACCTGAGTGCCGAAAACTGGGTGAAAGAATGTCACGGTCTGCCGTCGCCGCAGAACCTGTCTCCTCAGGTAAAAAAATTCTTCTTTTTCCCGGGATTTGAGCAAGGCACCGGCGGACTGTTGCGTGAGGCGACACTGATCAGTCAACATGAGCAGTGGCAACAGGAGCAGCAGGTTCTTCGTCAGCGTTTGCTCCAGAAGGCTGGACTGTCAGAGTTTTTGCAGGCTGATGTGCTGCTGGTTTCTCTGTTCAGTTACGACACGCCGGCGCTGGCAAATTGGCTTAATGCGCTACAGGAACAGACACAAGAAGTGGTGTGTTTTGTACCCGAAGGCAAAAGTCTGGCAGCGGTGGCCAGATGTTTTGCCAGAGATCGGCTGGTGCCCGGCGAGGTTGCACGGGTTGGTGCCCTGACAGTGGTGGCAATGCCCTTCGGTTCACAAACGGATTACGATCAGCTGCTCAGTCTGTGTGACTTTAATGTAGTGCGTGGAGAGGACTCTTTTGTGCGTGCGCAATGGGCTGCCCGCCCAATGCTCTGGCATATATACCCTCAGGATGACGGGGTGCATCTACAGAAGCTTGAGGCATTTGAGAGACTGTTTGTTGATGGATTGAACCCGGACGCCGCCAAAGCCTGGCACGCGTTCTCAAATGGCTGGAATCAGGGTGAAGATTGCCACGAAGTGTGGCATCATCTTCGCCCTCAACTTTCGAGCTTGCAGTCGCATGCCCGAAAATGGCAGAAAAAACTGGCTGCTATGCCTGATTTATCTGCGAATCTGGTGAATTTTGAAACCCTTACTAAATTGAGTGCTCACCCATGAAAACCGCACAAGAAATCAAACCCGGCCAGGTCATTATGATCGATGGTTCGCCCTGGAAAGTTCAGAAAAACGAGTTCAACCGCGCCGGCCGCAGCTCAGCTATCAACAAGATGAAGCTGAAAAACATTCTGAATGGCATGCAGACTGAAACCACGTTCAAGTGTGACGACAAACTGGAATACATCGTTCTGGAGCAGAAAGAAGTTACTTATTCCTACTTTGCTGATCCAATGTACGTGTTTGTTGATACCGAATATGAACAGATCGAGATTGAAAAAGACGATCTGGAAAACGTATTGATGTACATCGAAGATGGGATGGAAGACGTGTGTCAGGCCGTGTTCTACGGCACCAAGGTGATTTCCGTTGATCTACCTAAAAACATCGTGCGCCAGATTGCTTACACCGAACCTTCAGCGCGCGGTGATACCTCAGGCAAAGTGACCAAGATTGCGCGCTTGGCCAACGGCCATGAACTGCAGGTTTCCTCGTTCTGCGAAATCGGCGACTATATCGAGATCGACACGCTGACTGGCGAATACAAGTCACGCGTCAAGCGTTAATGTTGCAAGCAGTGACTGCCGGCGGAATCGAACAACTGCCTGCAGCCTTTGCTCTGAGCCTGCCGTGCCTGCGTCGTTATGTCGCAGGCACAGGGCAAGACAAACGCGCATAATTCAGATACACCTTCCCAACAACTGAGGGCGCAACCATGAAACGATTCTCCGCACTGCTGCTGATGCCATTGCTATTGCTGCTGGCAACCGCAGGCCACGCTGATGATTATCTGAAAACAATCAAAGAGTTTTCACTGACAGATCAACGCGGTGTGACACACACCATGGATGAGTATGTCGACAAGGATTACGTGGTGATGTATATCCACGGTTCAGGTTGTCCGATTGCGCGCCTGTCGGTGCCGACTTTCCTGTCGATCCGCGATGATTACCAGCCCAAAAACATTCAGTTCCTGATGCTCAATTCCTTCATTCAGGATGACATCCCACGCATCGCCAAAGAAGCTGAGGATTTCAAGATTGACTTCCCGATTCTCAAGGATGCCGATCAGTCCGTTGCCCGCTCGCTGGGTGTTGAGCGCACTGCCGAAGTGTTCATCATTGATCCCAAAACCCGCAAGGTGTTGTTCCGTGGGCCCATTGACGACTCACTGGGCTATGAGACCCAACGCGTCAACACCGAGCACAACTACCTGCGTGATGCGCTGGACACGGTGATGGCGGGTGGCACGGTGAATATTAATGACATCCCTGATTCCAAAGGCTGTCTGGTTGGCTTTTTCCTGAGCTGAGACTGCATCAGCTCGGGTTATTGCACATCGGTTGATTGCACGTTCGTCGATTGCACATCTGTCGATCGCACAATCAGCCCTGGTCGTGCGCCGGTCATGGTTCTATCCTTCAAGACAGCCTGACCGGCGACAAATACATGCACGGCACCTTCAGCGTACTGGTGCGGATCCGCAAAACTGGTCCGCTCACTCACCTCGGCAATATTCAGCACTGCAATATCTGCAACGGCGCCTGCCACCAGGCGGCCGCGATGGGTCATCTTTAAGCGATCTGCCGGCATACCACTGACTTTATGGATCGCTGTGTGCACAGGAATAATGCCAAGGTCCCGCGCATAGTGACCAATCAGACGCGCAAACGTACCGTAATTTCTGGGATGGACTGCGCGATCGGAGGGGCCCTCAATGCCGCCATCCGAGGCAATCATGGTGCGCGGATGCCGCATGATGTTGTGAATATCCTCTTCCACCATGGCATGGAAAACAGCGCTGCAGTTGCCGGCAGCCACCAAGTCCATCAGCAGGTCTGCTGCGTTGACTTTGGTGGTTTCAACGCCCTGCCGGCGCAACACTTCACTCAGATTTAGTCCGTTGAGCGTGGCATCGTGGGGGCAGCCCACCAGCACCACGTTGGCCGGGTCATTCCCACCACGGTCGACTTCGATGTTGTACACAATATCGTTGCGCAGGCGGGCGCGTTGTGTGGCATCTGCCATCCGCACCAGCAGCGCCTCCCGCCCGCCGTCGAGCGCCCAGCCGGGGAACAGAATCTGCAGATTGGTGGATGACGCCGTGTAAGGATACTGGTCGATGGACACATCCACGCCGCGGGCGATAGCCTCATCGACCAGGCGCAAAGATTCCAACGAACTGCCCCACATGGGTGCGCCCACCACCTTGTGATGGGTGAGTTGGGTAGGCAGCCCGCCTTCTTCGCCGATGCGGATGGTCTCGGCAACGCTGTCGAGCAGACCCAAGCCCTCTTCGCGCATGTGGCTGATATACATCCCGCCGTATTCGCCAGCAACACGGGCCAGGTCAATGACCTCTTCGGTGCTGGCAAAACGGCCAGGTGCATAGATCAGGCCTGACGACAGGCCAAAGGCGCCCTGTTGCATCCCCAGCGCAACCTGATCGCGCATCCCCTGCATTTCCTCTTCGGTCGCCGGGCGGTCATCTTCGCCAACAATCAAGCCGCGGATAGAACCATGCCCGATGTAACTGCCAAAATTCACCGCGGCAGGCAATGCTGCTATGGCATCAAAGGTGTCTGACAGTGGTAACGGGGAGCCGCCGTCATTGCCACCAATTACCGTGGTAACGCCCTGCCGGATCAGATTCTCCGCGTCCGGCCAGCCAAAAATGCCTTGATCCCTATTGTCATCAAGAGCATGGCTATGAATATCGATAAACCCTGGCGTGATCGCCAGCCCGCTCACATCAATGACTTCCTTGGCTGTAAATTCCCCGAGCTCACCAACCGCCGCAATCAGCTGGCCGGTGATGGCAATGTCGCCCTCAACAGGTAGTTCGTCGGCGCCGCTGAAGAGCAGGCCGCCGCGCAATACGGTGTCGTAGACGGCAATCTCTGACGCTTCCGCAGGTGCCTGAGATGTAGAGTCGATTGTGTTATCGGAGCATGCACTCAGTGCGGTGAGCAAGATCACGCAGGCTAGTTGCTTATTCATAGGGGGCCGCGCAGTTTGTAAGTTTAAGTGACCGACTTTGGTGTCAGTTGTTTCATTTTCTTATTTAAAGGTAAAGCCAACGCCTGTGTCTGGCGTTGGCGCTCAAAGACTGCAATCGCCCCCGAACTCATTGCCACCGCCGCAGTATGTATGGTGCTGCAGCTGGATATGGATGCCGTCCGGGTCAGCAAAATACACTTCAGGGGTACCGCCCGGTGCGCCGCCGCGTTCCGGCATACGCCTGCTCACCCAGTGCTGCAGGGGCTCTGCCGGTTGTCCTTCAGTACGCGGTGTCATGCCATAGTCGGTTAGCCGTTGCAGCACAGACTGTTCCGTAAAGTCCTCAATATTCAGGCTGGCATGATCAATGCGTCCGGCTTGCGCGGGTGTGCCGGGCTGCGTGCCTCCCACAAACATCAGGAACTGATTGCCGTTATCGATACCCAGAACCGGGAAGGTTCCCTGGAAGGCCTGGTTCTCGATACCAAACAGCTTCCGGTAGAAGTCATTGCTAAGTTCGAAGTTGGCGACGTACGTCGTCATGTGATTGATTTCGCGCAAGCGAATCAAACCTGGCCCCGGGGCCGCTTCCGGAGTGCAGGCTTCGTCACCGCGCCCGCACGATTGGATACTGGAGAGCTGAAACACGACACCATCTCTATCTGCCACAAACAGCTCGTGGTTATCTGCGAGCATGGTATCGCTCTCGCCAGGCATGCGCTCGAGCCAGCTGTGCATGGCGCGGCTCATGGGCGGCGCTTGATTGCTCATGCTGTCGACGGTGCGGTTGACGCCATGATCGGACAATCTGGCTTGCAGGCGATACCGGTCGGGGTCAATGGCGCTTAATCCAAAGTGGCTGATGTGGGGCTGCTGCCCCTCGCGCACCGGTTCCAAGGTAAAGTACTGTGGGCCGCTGCCAATTTGCAGTGCTACCCGCTGGCCTACCCGCGACACCACCGCAGATCCGAACAGTCCCTGATAAAACGCCAGCGATCGCTCAACATCGCTCACCCGCAGGGCAAAATTATGATAACCATGCACCGGAATAGAGGCAGCGCTCGCTTGCTGTGCAACACTGCGCATGGCCAGTGGCATCAGCGGCAGCGCCATCAACAGGCTGCGGCGCGAGATTTTTAAGGGTGATACCGCTGTTGTTTTGTCAGCAGATGCTGTCATGACTGCTCTCCGCACTTCATGTTGAGTGACGTTTGTTGTTGAGTGACGTCAGCTTGTGATGACGCCGGTTGGTGATGCTGCTGTTGTTATCAGCAGTGTAGCCCTTGAATTCCCCAGAGTTAAGATGTTTGTTGTTTCTGAGTGTGTCTGGCCAGCATGGCTTTGACAGACAGTGCAACAAAACCAGCCAGCAGTCCCCAGAAAGCCGCGCCCAAGCCAAACAAGGAGAGTCCCGACCCGGTGGCCAGAAAGGTCACAATCGCGGCATCGCGTTCCGATTTTTCAACCAGCATGTTGTCAATGGCCCCGGTCAGCGCAGGTATCAGCGCAATCCCGGTGAGCACCATGATCACGGTGGGGGGCAGCGCCAGAAACACGCGAACTAACGTGGACGCAAAAATCGCCAGTAACAGATAAAAGCCCGCGTAGAGAATGCCCACTATCCAGCGGCGGCTACGATCGGCATGCGCCTCTTCACCGGTGCAGATGGCTGCCGTAATGGCTGCAAGATTGACCGCATGGGCGCCAAACGGCGCCGCAATCATGCTGGCGACACCGGTACTGAACAGCAAGAGGCCCGGTTTGGGTGAATAACCGGCCGAGCGCAATACCACCAGGCCGGGAAGATTCTGCGATACCAATGTCACCAGGAACAGTGGCAGTGCCAGGCCCAGCATGGCGCTAGGCGCAAACTCAGGGGCCTGCGGCGATAACACGCCAAACGTCGCCCCAGGCGGCAACGCCGTGATATCCCCGCGCAACAGGGTCAGTGCCATGCCCGCGATCAGCGCCAGCAACAGGGCGTACAGCGGCGCCCACTGTCGTGCCAGTAGAAACACCATCACTACCAGGGCTACCAGTGCCGGATCCCGCGCTCCCAGTCCAAACAATTGCAGGCAAAACGGCAGCAGCACTCCGGCCAGCATGGCCGAGGCGATTGAGGATGGAATCCGCTCGGCCCAGCGTCCCAGCACCGGGATCAGTCCCAGCAACGCCATCAGCAGCCCGCTGAGCAGAAATGCACCCAGCGCGCTTGGCCACGACAGCCCCGAGGTACTGGCCGCCAGCAGTGCTGCCCCCGGTGTTGACCAGGCCAGCACAATGGGCATACGCAGTTTCAGAGATAAGGCAGCCCCGGTAATGGCGATGCCCAGACATAACGCTGTCACCGCAGAGCCGGTTTGTTCTGCCGAGGCTCCCAGGGTGCGCATGGCCTGCACCACTAACGCAACCGTGCCGCCAAATCCAACCAGGGCGGCAATCAGCGCGGAAGACCAGGCAGTCACAGGTGGGAAGTTTTGCGGCATTCAGAGCGTCCGTTGCAGTTGTTGACGAAGTCTATAACGGGTCACTCTTTCTAGCCAGTTTTAGACCAGGGACTTAGACCTTGGTATAAACGAAGCTGCCGGATGATCACAAAGTAGTGCTGCCTTGCGCCATTGCAGTGCGAGTCAGTTGAAATGTGTATCCCACGTCAACTTTGTCAGGGCATTTTGTGCTGTCCAAAGCAGTGCAGTCAGTTATTTTTCACAGATTCTTCTTTTATCCCCGCTTCATTTTGAGGCAGTACTTGTCTCCTATCTACAACTCGGCTTGAGTGGTAATTAGTCACTTGTTCTGTAAGTTATGTCATCAATTATTCAAAAAAACCTCATTTGGTGCATGGTCTGACGGAGCTGCCTATATAAGGTGCGCGGCGTTTTTGGCTCGAAAAATGCTTTTACCTCTTCAGTTAAAGAACAGACTTTTATTTTCTTTGAATTGGGGTTCGCTATGAGAAATACACAAAAACGTGCATTTGCAAGACACAAAGTCACCTTGGCAGTGCTGGCTGCCATGACAGCGTCCGTTAACGGCACAGCACTGGGTCAGCAAGAGGCGCCGGAAATTGAAGAGCTGGTTGTTGTAGGTTCACAAATCAGAGGCGCACGTATCACCGGCGCACTGCCGGTATCGGTTGTTGGAGCGGATCAGATCAGCGCTACGGCAGCCGTGTCGGGCGATGATCTGTTCCGTTCGATTCCGGAAGCTGGCGACATCACGTTTAATGGGACTTATCTGGGCGGCGGTAACTCAAATGCTGCGCGCGGCGATGTTGCCACCGTCAGTTTGCGGGGTCTGGCACAGGGCAATACGCTGTTGCTGCTTAACGGTCGTCGCTCGGTTGTTCATCCCACGGCACAAACCGACAACGAGACACCGGTGTTTGGATACAACGTCAACGCGTTGCCTGTCATGGGTCTTGAGCGTGTTGAAATTCTCAAAGATGGCGCCGCTGCCTTGTATGGCTCAGATGCGGTCGCTGGGGTGGTTAACAACGTTCTGCGTTCTGACTTCACCGGCTTGCAACTGGATATGCAGTTTGGTTCTGCGGAAGGCGATGAATGGACTGCCAACACGGTGTGGGGCAGCGACTTTGCGCAAGGCCGCGGCAACGTCTCGGTTTATCTGGGCACCTCACACAAAGATGCGGTGATGGCCTCTGACCAACCTTACCTGGCAACCCTTGACCGCCGTGATCAGGTGGCGGGTACTTCATTTGAGGGCAGCGTGTTGTTCGATCAGCGCGGCACCGGATCATCGTGGGGTGGTTTTCAGGCGGTAGGCATCAGAGCACCTATTCGCTCCAACAACGTCGCGATCACCGACGTAGCCGGCAGCTTTGTGGTGCAACCCCGCGGCATGGCCGGTTGCACCTATGCCATCGACAGCAACATTTGTCTGGGCGCGGGCGCAGTGACCACCAATGCGCGACGCGAGATGCGACAGGACAGTCGCAAAATGGATGACTTCGGTATTCTGCCCGACACCGATCGCTACAATCTGTTCAGTTTTGTGAATTACGACTTGAACGATACCACCAGCCTGTTTGGCGAGCTTGGTTTGTACACCGCTGAAACCAATTTATTCAGCACCCCACCGTCGTCGTTGGCATCCACGCCGATCACCATTCCCGCGTCAAACTACTGGAACCCCTTTGGCCCGGCAGGTTCGCCTAATCGTCTGCCCGGACTGAATATTCCTGCAGCAGGTTTGCCATTGACCATTCGCAACTATGTGTTCACCGACTTTGGCCCACGCCTGATCAATGTCAAGAACGATCAGTACCGCTTGCTGGGCGGTATCAGGGGCGAGTTTGGTACCTGGGGCTGGGAAAGTGCCGTGCTGTACAACGAATCCAATGTGCGAGACTGGCAGGAGCATGCAAGTAACTCACTGACACAACAGTCGCTGGCCAAAAGCACACCGGATGCGTATAACCCGTTTGCCGGTGGTGATCCGCAGTATTGGTCCAATCCGCAGCCGGCGTCACCCAATAGTCCTGCCGTTGCCAGAAGTTTCCTGATCAATGCCGTGCGCGAGAACAATGCCACACTCAGTCTGTGGGATTTTAAGGTCTCCCAGTCAGAGTTATGGCAGCTTCCGGCAGGCCCGGTTGGCTTGGCTGCCGGTGTAGAACTGCGCCGTGAGGGTTACCTGGATGACCGTGATACACGACAGGACACCTCAACCACCTACCGCGATTCGGTCACCGGCATTCTGTATGGCAGTGATCTGATGGGCCACAGCCCCTCGCTGGATGTAAAAGGCAGCCGTAATGTCACCTCTGCCTTTGTTGAGTTTGCCGTGCCGGTGATCAGTCCTGATCAGGGCATCCCGCTGGTTCAGGCGCTGGATCTGCAGTTTGCCGGCCGCTACGAAGACTATAACGACGTGGGGTCGGTCGCCAAACCCAAGGTCGCCATGTCGTGGGATGTGATGGGCGGCTTGCGCCTGCGTTCCTCCTGGTCGCAGGGTTTCAAGGCACCGAACCTGGATGTGTTGAACCAACAAGTTCTTGAGCGTCTGATCGGTCGGCGCGACAACGTGCGCTGTGAAGCAGATCTGCGCGCTGGCCGCATCACCAATTTCTCTCAGTGTACCGCCAGCTACGGTGTGCCCAGCCAGCGTGCAGGTAACCCGAATCTGAAACCGGAAGAGTCAGAGAGCCTGTCGTACGGTCTGGTGTTTGAACCGGAGTTTCTGCCGGAATCGCTGGGCACCTTTACCTTTACTGTCGATAACTGGGAGATTGAACAGTCGGGCATTGTTGGTGTCATGGATGACCAGACGGCCATCAATCTGGACTATCTGCTGCGCCTGACCGGCGGCTCCAATACCAACGTGGTCAGACGCGAAGCGTCACCCGCAGATGTACTGGCGTTTGCGGGCACCGGGCTGACCCCGGCGGGAGAAGTGCTGTTTGTTAACGCCGCGTTTACCAACCTGCTGCCATTGCTGGTGTCTGGCATTGATGTGGGCGTTGTTTACGAACGTGAGCTGGGGCGCTTCGGAACACTGGATATGAATTTGAATGCCACCAAGCTGACTGATTACTTTCAGGACGCCGACGAGGTGCGCCTGACCTTATTGGCGGCAAGACAGGCAGGGGTGATTAACCCTGGCGTACCGGTCACCGGCGCGACTGACCTGATCGGCCGCAATGGTAACCCGGAGTGGAAATGGACTTTGTCATCCACCTGGACCATGGACGAGTGGCAGGTAGGTTTTATGACCCAGTACATCGACAGCGTGATTCAGGATTCCGTGTTGGATGCCAACTTGAATCCGTGGCTGGTGGATACCCTGCAGACCTACAACCTTTACGGCCAGTACACCTACGAAGGTTTGTTCGGTGGTGATACCACGACCTTTAAAGTGGGCGCCCGTAACCTGACCGATGAAGATCCACCCTTGGCACAAGGCGGATATCTGGGCAATATCCATCAACCGGTGGGTCGTTACGTTTACGCTGGAGTCAGGCACGCATTCTGATGCTTATCCCCTTTAAGACAGGAAATGATATGAAGAGAAAGCCGTTGATAACGTGTGGCCTGTTTTCGCTGCTGATGATAACAGCCGCGTCACAGATGGCTGTGTATGCCCAGCAGCCACTGGACAGGGTGATGGTCAGTGTGACCCTGTCGCCCGGTTATCTGGCCGATGTGCTGATTGTGAATGGTGACCCGCTCACCAACATTGGAGACATCCGGCGGACCGGTTAACTGGTCCGCCATTTTTTATGCATCGTTAATACGCCATGGCCGCAGCTTCCCGACGCATATCAGCGCCGGTTCTGAGCATGCCGTTTGGCAGTCGCTGAATGACCTGCATGCTGCCATAGTCTGCGGTCCAGCCGTATCCTGGCTCCACAACATGTCCCAGCGTTTCCAGTTCAGCGGTAACACTGGCATCAATGCGTGTCTCGATGCCGACTTCATTGCCATCACCCAGCCGGAATCGGGGTGACTCAACCGCCTGCTGAGGGGTCAGGTCAAACATCAGGATCTTCGCCAGTGTCTGGAAAATGAACTGTGGTTGGCCACCGCCACCGGGCGTGCCGATGGTCATTTGAAAGTCGCCGGCGCTGTCAGTCACCATGGTTGCCATCAGTGTGTGGAATGGCCGTTTACCCGGGGCAATCTGATTGGGGTGGTCAGCTTCCAGCGTGAAGCCGGCACCACGGTTCTGCATGACAATGCCGGTACCCGGCACCACAATATTGGCGCCAAAAGTGCCAAACAGACTCTGAATCCAGCTGACGGCATTGCCCTGCTGATCAACAACCATCAGGTAGATGGTGTCGCCACCCGCATGCCCGGCATCACCAACATGATCCACGCTGCTGCGATTCAGTCCGGAGTAGACTTCCGCATTGGCCGTCGGTCCCACGAGCTGGCTGCGCTCATTCAGGTAATCACGTTCCAGTAACTGGTCAACCGGTACCTGCGAAAAGGCCGGGTCAGCAACCCAGTCGTCCCGATCTGCAAATGCCAGCTTGGTAATCTCAATCATGTCGTGTAACACGGGAGCAGAATTGTTGGTGTACTGATCCTTATCACGGGCTTCCAGCATGGCCAGCATTTGCAGCAACACCATGCCTTGGGAATTGGGTTGCACGGTATAGACAGTGCTGTCCTTAAAACCGGTGGATGCCGGTGTGCCCCATTCTGCACGGTGGTTGGCAAAGTCTTCTGCGGTCAGATGTGAGCCCAGTGTGCCCAGATATTCCGCGATGGCGTTACCCAGTTCGCCCCCGTACATGGCCGCTGCTCCTTGTTCTGCAATGGTGCGCAGACTTTTGCCCAGATCAGCGCTGACCAGGATATCGCCGGATGCGTAGGGCTGGTCGCCATTCATGTATATCGCCTTGCCGGCATCGTTGAGTCGTGGTGCGCCGCTGGCCATATCTTCAGCCAGCGTGGTGCTGATCATAAATCCCTGCTCAGCCACATCAATAGCGGGCGCCAGCGCCTCGGACATACTGATGCTGCCAAAACGCGTCAGTGTTTCTTCCCAGGCCGACACTGCGCCGGGCACGGTGATGCTCAGTGGCCCGGAAAACGGCATACGCTCATTGCCGGCAGCAGCGATAAATTCCGGCGTGGCAAGGGCGCCGGCCCGACCGGAAGCATTTAACGCGCTCACTTCGCGGGTGGCGGCGTCGTAATACAACACAAATGTGTCACCGCCAATGCTGTTCATGTGTGGTCGCAACACGGTGAGCATGGACGCCATGGTCACCGCGGCGTCCATGGCATTGCCGCCGCGCTTCAGCACCTCGTAACCGGCCTGTGACGCTAACGGATGCTCTGACACAACGGCACCGCGCAGGCCTCCAACTTCCGGTCTGATGTCACTGGCCTGCAACTCCAGCGGGATCTGCTCGGAAGTCTGCACTTCGGTAGGCACTGCTTCTGTCGGAACGGCAACAGTGGCGTTTGGTTCAGCCGGCGCACACGCTGCCAATGCACTGATGATGGCCAGGTAACACAATGTTCGCGTCATGATATTTCCTTGTTTTATGTTTAACAGTGGGTGTGGCATGTTCAGAAGTTGATCTCTTCTCCTTGCAATGGAGGAGTGATATTGGCGTAACCAATAGCGCCGCACCAGCTCTTTTGCCGTTAATGTGCCGGCATCAACCGCACGATTGATGTCCTGCGCGGTGGCGCTGTGCAGGTCGACGGCTAATCCCGGTGCGCTGACCACCAACGAGACGGTTAGTAGATCAGTGCAAAATGGTTTATGGAATAAACTGGAACAAAAACGACATGGCGTATTCAGCATTAGTATGAGGCTTGAACCCATAAAAAAAGCCGCCCGAAGGCGGCTTTTTTTTTGTAGTACACAGAGGCGATGTTACGCTTTTGCGGAAGTTTCTTCGTTCGCTGCGTACCAGATGAACAGGCCGAATGCGATTTTGTTCACGACGTCAGCAAGGTTGTAGACGATGTTCAGTGTTGCTGCGTCTGTACCGCCGGCCATGTAGCCAAAGAAGTAACCGATTGGGTAGATTGACCAGCCTACGGTTACAGTCCACTTCATCAGATTGTAAGACTTTTGTACCGCTGGGGTTGCCTGAGTTGCAGCAACTTTACTGGCTTCACCTGCAAAAATTTCGTACAGGATGTAGAACCAGCCGAGCATACCAATCACAAATCCGATGGTGGTATTGATGTAGCCAGCTTCGCCCATGTAGCCTGGAACAAGCATGACCAATGTACCAATCAGCAGGCGCCAGAATATGCCGCCGGACACTTTGGTGATCGCTGCGAGGATCAGGTAAAACTCGATCATCAACAATGGCACGGTCAGCAACCAATCGATGTACCGGAAGTCGGTCGGCGAGGTTCCTGTGCTGACCCAAACTTCTCTCATATACATGTAGTGGAACGCTGCAATAAAAGTGACCAGTGCTGACACTGTCAAGCTCGTTGCCCACTTACCGCCGATGCGAAGCGCTTCCATCAGGAAGAATATGGTTGACGCTGCAAGCGCCATAGAAATCAGCCAAAACGAATATCCTACAAAATCTCCTGACTGCAGCATTTCGGCTGCGAACACTGAACTGGACCCGAGCGCAAACACAGCAACAATCGCTGCCTTTTGCCAGGTTTTAAGGGTTGCACTTATCATTTGTTATCTCCGATATTTTTTATTGGGAAGATTGAGCGCATTGATTTAAAACTTTTACTACACAAGTAGTAGGGTTAGTATGCCTTTTCAGATCACAAAAAAAAGTCAAAAAAGCGAAAAAAAGTCAAAAAAGCGAAAAATTTTGTAAATAAAGGTAAATAAATTAAAGTTTTTAATGTTTTAACCAATGTCGCGATGAGATAAATACATTATAAAAATTATCTACGGCGCTGGTGATCCCAAACATATCTGCAGTGCGTAAACGTTGTTAAACAAATAAAATAAGCTGTGGATTTTTGTATGAGCTTAACCAACACCATCAGAATTGATCATGCGATGCAAAAATCTTCCGAAATCAGCCAGTGGATTTCCAGCAGGTTATG
>CAMBPO010000037.1 GCA_945869725.1 Klebsiella pneumoniae | reverse complement strand
TCCGCTACGGTGTAACAACACAAACCTATCATCATGAACGCCGCCAGGCTGCGGATTTCACTGAAATCACCTTGCGGCGGCGCAAACACCTCAACCAGCGGGTAACGGAAAAATATGTACAACAGCGCCAGCAAAAACGAGTAGCTGATCGCAAAGACAAAACCTGCCGAGATGACCTCATTGGTTTTTTCCATACTGCGCGCGCCAACGGAATGGCCTATCAGGCTCACAATGCCGATGTTTAACCCCAACATCGGCACAAAAGACAAAATATCCCAGTTAAAAACGATGGCAGCGGCAGCACCTTCAGTCACGCCGTAAGACTGGAACATCAACAGAAACAGGTTAAATGCTGCGACGTTCAGAAACAGTTCTACACCTGAAGGTAATCCCAAGCGGAGATATCGCCGCATCACCGGCACATCGATACGAAATGACTCCATCACCAGAAAAGCCAAACGATTTTGGCGCGCCAGATAATAGACTGCGAACAAAATCAAAGAGAACAACGACGACAGCACCGTACTCCATGCAGCGCCATCAATACCCATAGCCGGGAAACCCAGATGCCCGAAGGCCATCGCCCAGCACAATGGCACATTGAGCAGCAAACCCGCGACGTCACATACCATCACCACTCGTGTGCGACCTATGCCGGCAAAATAGGAAGACAGACAGGCTTTCCATAAAGTGATCAACGAGCCCAGCATCAGGATAGAGAAATAACTGCTCTCCAGCGCCAGCATTTCAGCGTCATGTCCCATCGCCGCAAACAGATCCAGCACATACACTGCCACCACCATAAGCAACGGCTGGCACAACAGACTAACGATCAGACCCTGAGTCACCACCCGCGAGCATTTCCCGGGTTCCTCGGCGCCACGGTATTGCGCTACCAGTGCATTGGCATAGGAAATCACACCCAGAAAAAAGCACAGACTAAAAAAGAATGCCACACCGCCACCTAATGAAGCGGCCATATGCGTGGGATCAATCTGCGACATAAAATAGCGGTCAGTAAAAATCATGACCGCAAAAGCGCCTTGGGAAACAACCATGGGTAAGGCTATGGCCAGCAGGGTACGCATGGTAGCCATACTAAAATGCAAACGGGCGAGCAACATGGATTAGAACTCTAACGGGTCGTAAAGAGGCAGGCATGGTAAGCGATCAAGCAAACTGGAACAATGCCGTGTAGACGGTAGCGGAAAAAGCATGAATGAGGTTCAATCTGATGACAGTGATTGAAGGCACACCTAACCATAAAAATTCTTCTGCAACTGAATTTTTTTACAGCCTTGTTTTTTATCAACTGAACTTTTTTTAACTGAACTTTTTTTAACTGAACTTTTTACAACCGAGCTTTTTTACAATAGAACAACACAATGAATTTTGAACTGAATGAAGAATTCCGAATGCTGCAGGATCTGGTTGCGCACTTTGTCAAAGACCAGTTGATGCCGCTGGAGAGTGCGCTGTTAGCGCAGGACATGAATGGTGGTGGCGGCGAATTGTCAGCAGACGTTTTGCAAACACTGAATCAAAAATGTCGCGATCTGGGTCTGTGGGGCCTCGATGTTCCCGAACAATTTGGTGGCGCCAATCTGCCTGCACTGGCGATGGTCGGTGTTAATGAAGAAGTTGGCCGCACCGCCGTGCCCTTCCACTTTCCGCCAGACTCGCCCAACCTGCACATGTTGCTTAGCAGTGTGAACACAGCACAGCACGAAAAATATCTACTGCCATACTCACGCGGTGAAACCATTTCCGCCATTGGTATCTCAGAGCCTGGCGCAGGCGCTGATCCAGCGGCGATGTCAACACGTGCGGAATTGCTCGGTGATCATTGGGTTCTCAATGGCCGAAAAATCTGGATCAGCAAAATGGATCAAGCTGACTTCACTATTGTCATGGCCAAAACCGACACCTCAAAAGGCCGTCATGGTATCTCCGCGTTTCTGATCGACAGAGACACACCCGGGTTTATTGTCGAGCGCAAAATTCCGATGATTGGTGGCACCAAGACTTATGAGATTCTGCTGGACAACTGCAGGCTGCACAAAGACCAGCTGCTTGGTGAACTCAACAAAGGTTTTGCACCCATGCAACTGCGCCTGTCAGTGCGCCGTTTGCAGATGGCGGCCTGGTGTATCGGCAAAGCCCGACGCGCTGTTGACATGATGGTGGAACATGCGCGCCAGCGGGTCACCTTTGGCCAGCCGCTGTCTGAACGCCAAAGTGTGCAGTGGTGGATAGCCGATGCTGAAACCCGAATTCATGCCTGCCGGCTCATGTGTCAGCAGGCGGCATGGAAGCTGGATCAGGGACAGGATGTGCGTACTGAAATTTCCATGGCAAAAGTGTTTGGCACGGAAATGGCGCATGAGGTGATCGATCATGCCATGCAATGCCTCGGTGCGCTCGGCATGACCAAAGAGATGCCACTGCAATTGATGGCAGGTCAGGTGCGCACCATGAGAATTTATGATGGTCCCTCTGAAGTACACCGCTGGGTCATTGCCCGCAATCGCCTGTCACAATAAACAACATTAACAACTACACGAGCAATCAACATGCAATTTGGTGATGTACACGTCAGCCTCAACAATCACGTCGCAGTGGTCGACATCCAGCGTCCGCCTCATAATTTTTTTGACGTCGCACTCATTGAAAGTCTCGCCGACGCCTTTGATGCCATGGATAACAACAGCGAGTGCCGGGCGCTGGTGCTGGCCGCACAAGGCACTGCATTTTGTGCCGGAGCCAATTTTTCGTCAGGCCCGTCTGTGCTTGAACAGTCTGATGGCAAAGGCCGCAATCCCTTGTATGTTGCGGCTGTCAGACTGTTCAGCAATCGTAAACCCGTGGTTGGAGCCATTCATGGAGCCGCAATAGGCGGAGGATTAGGCCTGGCACTGGTGCCGGATTTTCGTGTCACCTGCCCCGAGGCCAGCTTTGCCGCCAACTTTACCAAGCTGGGGTTTCATCCGGGATTCGGATTGACGCATACACTGCCAGCCTTGATTGGCCAGCAAAAAGCCGCGTTGATGTTTTACACCGGTCGCCGTGTCAAAGGTGAACAGGCAGTGGAATGGGGTCTGGCCGATGTACTGACCAGTGCAGATCAGGTGCGCACAGAGGCCATCAAACTAGCCGAGGAAATTGCCGGCAATGCACCCTTGGCAGTGACCTCGGTCAGAGCAACACTGCGTCAGGGGCTGTCGGAAATGCTGCAGGCGGTGACTGATCACGAAGCCTCAGAACAGGACTGGCAGCGCTTGACGGACGACTTCAAAGAAGGCGTAGCGTCCGTGGCCGAGCGACGACCGGGTCAATTCACGGGCAGATAGTCTGCAAAACTCAGGAACAAGGTGCTGGCGGATTTACTCCGCCAAGCCACCAAACGCCAGAAACAGACTGGAAAACAAGCCCGCCAAGGTCAGACTCATCACCGCAAAATCCTGGTCAAACTGTTGGGCCGCAGACTCCGGATCTGTCTCGCGTGCCTTTTCAAGCACCATATCTTCAAAACGCAGGCGGCTCAATGACAGATCCGCATTAACAACACAAGCAACCGCCTCGTTCCACACCACACCCAGCTTTTTCACCTGTTTTCCAGCGTCCAGATGCGCTTTGATTTCATCTGCCGACAAATCCTGACTGCGCGCGCGCAGCACGTTGCCCTCTTCCATCGGATTTATCAATTCACAATCCTGATCAATGACAAAGTGATCTGACGCCGATTGATCGCGCAACCACTGCGTCATGATAGCCATGGGCGCATGATTGACATCGGGCAAACTCAGAGGCAGGGACCCAAGACTTTCACGCAGGCAAGCGATCAACTCTTCCGCGGCGGCTGCACTGCTGCCATTTACAACCAACAGCTTCTGTTTAAGATCGAGATAAGCAAACAACACCCGGCTACTGGTAAACGCACGCGGCATCAGGGTTGCGACGACGTCATCCTTGATCTGCATTTTTTCTTTGCGATACACCTTGCGGTCCTGCGCCTGTTCAATCTCGGCAATTTTGTCCTGCACTGCTTCGTTAACAACGGCCGACGGCAGTAAGCGCTGCTCTTTGCGCAAACACAGCATCACACTATCGCCGAGTCGATGACTGAGCATCTCCCCTTCCCGACCCAGCGGACTGACCCAGCCTACCCGTGCTGCTTCTGATTTACCGCAGGGCCTGAAGGCCTGCATCAGCAACAGATCTTCCAGCGTGTCCCACGGCAAAACAAATTCAGCAGACAGGCGGTATAAACGGGCAGTCTTGAACCACATAACAGGTTTCCATCACAGCAGGCGGAGTTTAAAAACGGGCGGCGATTGTAACCTAAAGTACTTCAGACATGCTGCCTTGCGTATTGTCTATTCGGTTTATCTGCAGAAGCACAGCGGGTGTTGTGTCAGTTCACTCGCGGGAGTAACCTACCCTACATCTCTTTATCGCTCCGCTTGATGACCTGTCTTTTCACTCGTTTTACCACAATAACAAGAGGTTGATCCGCTATGAATCTTCGCACGCCTGCCAGCCATTTCTACTCACAAAAACTCTGGCACACCGTTGCCGCACTGGCCATGGGTGCCAGCCTGACGTTCGGGCAAGTCCTGCATGCGGACACCCGCTGGCCTGAACAGGCTGACGGCGCTGCCGCCGCAGGTTTTGCGCCTGAAACCATTGAACAACTGGATGCGGCCATGGAGAAACTGGTCAGTGATCAGGACGTAGCCGGCATTATCTGGCTGCTGGCCAAAGACGGCAAAATCGCAACATTTGAGACGGCTGGCATGGGCTCAATTGAAGACAAGCTGGCTATGGAACAGGATGCCCTGTTCCGCATTTACTCCATGACCAAACCCGTGACCGGTGTTGCACTGATGATGCTGCACGAGCAGGGCCTGTGGGATTTTGATGATCCTGTGAGCAAGTTTGTGCCCGAACTGGCCAATCTGCAGGTGATGGTCCGACACAATGAAGCCGGCGACATGGAACTGGAACCACTGACGCGACAACCCACCATGCGCGAGTTGTTAAATCACTCAGCCGGGTTTGGTTACGGACTCAGTGGCAATGACCCGGTGAACAATATGTTCCGTGACCGCAACGTACTTGCTGCCACTGATCTGAATGACATGATTGCGCGCATGTCGGATATCCCCTTGTTGTTCCAGCCTGGTGAAGAGTGGTACTACTCCATCGCGGTCGACATTCAGGGTTACATTGTTGAAAAACTCAGCGGCCAACGCTTCGGTGAATTTCTGGACCAGAAGATCTTCACGCCACTTGGCATGAACGATACCGCATTCTATGTGCAGGAAGCGGACCGCGCGCGATTTGCTGATGTGTATCGTTGGGATCGTGAGCAGAACAAATTGATGCGTAACGAGGAAAGACCCGACCGGCCCAGCTATTTTGACGCCACGCGTCTGGAATCCGGTGGTGGCGGACTGGTATCCAGCACTCACGATTACGCGCGTTTTCTGCAGATGTTTATCAACGGTGGTGAACTGGATGGTGCACGCATCATCAGTCAGCAATCTATTGACATGATGGGCAGCAACACCTTGCGCGATGGTCTGTTGCTGCGCGGATCGGAAAGTAGTCCCGGCCAGGCCGGTCAGGGTTTTGGTGTCGACTTTGCGGTGATTTTTGATCCGGCCGCTGCCGACTCTCCGCAAGGCCAGGGTACCTACTACTGGAGTGGCGCGGCAGGCACATGGTTCTGGATCGATCCAGTTCATAACATGTACTTCATTGGCATGATCCAAAGTCAGGGTGGTAACCGGCCCGGCGCAGCCAATATGCGGGACATTGCAGTGGATATCATTTATGCCGATGCCAGCCTTGATTGATGGACTGATGGACTGATGGACTGATGGACTGATCGATTGATCAGTAGCGCAATAACAGGCAACAGCCAAGCGAGAGCATTCACCGCTGATACACAGCGCGGGCACGGACGCCCATAACAATAAACACTAGGTAACCAGTATGTCAGCAGCGCATAACCTTGATCCGAGCGCCATCAAACGCCCGGCGATCGGCGCCCTTATTGTCCTTGGCATGATCTGCATACTCGTCACCGTGGTGTTTGCCAGACTGGCCTACGGGCTGATTCTGCCGTCCATGCGAGCCGATCTGGGTTTGTCCTATGCGCAAGCGGCCAATCTCGGCACCGTCACCGCCATTGGCTACCTAGCGGTATTGTTGTATGCCGGGGTGTTTGCAGGCCGATACGGTGGCCGTAAAGCCATTCTTCTGGGATTGGCGTTTGCTTGCGCCGGATTTGCGGGCCTCAGCATCAGCACGGTGTATGGTTGGCTGATGCTGTTTATGGTGCTGCTGGGATTCGGCACCGCATTTACCTTCACACCGATGATATCAGTGTTGGGAGGTTGGTATCCGGAACGACGCGGGACGGTTATCGGCTTTGCCAACAGTGGTGTGGGTATTGGCATGCTGATCTCAGGCGCGATCGTACCCGCGCTGACCGAGTCCGACCCAACGGATGGGTGGCGACAGGTGTGGATGGTTTTTGCCTTAAGCACGGCCTTTGTGGGTTTGTTGGTTGCGCTTTTCCTGCGCAATCCGCCCACTAATCACAATACCGGCAGCCTCAAGCAAGGCCTGCTGACCGTTTACCGCAGCCCGCACGTGTTAATCATGGGTTTGATTTATGGACTCGTGGGCCTGACCTACATTGTGCAAACCCTGTTTATGTACAGTTTTGCTTTAGCGTCTGAGGTGCCGGCCATTACCGCCGGGCAACTGGTCGCGCTGATGGGTCTGATCTCGGTGTTTTCTGGTCCGGCCTGGGGTGTGGCAGCGGATCGTATCGGTCATGCCAACGCGCTGGTCATTTGTATGGTGATGGCCATGTTTGGCAATCTGTTACCCGTATTGTGGTCGGAGACCGCTGTGTTTGCGCTTCACTATGTGCTGATTGGTTTGTCGATCAGCGGCTTGTTCACGTCAATACTGGCCGCCTCCACCAGCACCGTGCAACCTCATCTGGCAGCCATGGCTGTCAGTTTTGTCACTGTGTTTTTTGCACTGGGGCAGCTGATAGGGCCGGCGGTTGCGGGTGTGCTGATCGATTGGCAGCAGGATTTCAGACTGAGTTTTGGTCTGTGCAGTGCATTATTGCTGCTAGGCGTATTTCTGAGTCATCGCAGTCGCCGGTTTGCGATACCAAGACCTTGACCTGAATCTGAATCTGAACCTGAACCTTGACCTGAACCTTGACCTGAACCTGAACCTGAACCTGAACCTGAACCTAAACGTGAACGTGAAAACCTCAACTTTTTGTGGGGACAAAAAAACAGGCCGGCAACACTGTGCCGGCCTGTTTTTTTTAAGCTGATTGATCAGAACTGCATCAAAGCTCGTGCGTAAAAGCGTCGACCACGGCCATCAAACACGGCTGCATCGTAGTTTAATGAACCGTTGTAATGGAACGGGATAGTCGAGTTGAAGGCATCCAGCAAACCAAAGGTCAGCGTGGTGGTGCCCAGGTTGGTATTTGCCCACTCGTGCACGTAGTTGTACTGCATATCCACACTGGAGTAACTGGAAATGGTGCGATTCGCCACCGTACGTACGTAGTCGTTACCGTTATCAAAGGTGTCCCGGAACTGCAGATTGTCGTAACCACCAATAAACCGACCGATCAGCGACACGCTGTGTCGTAACTCGTTGCTGCTCCAGCCCAAGGTCAGGTTGCCCTTTTTATCAGGCAAGGAGCGGACAAGTGAACCGTCACCCGTTGTACCGGCTGCGTCAAACAGACCGGTCTCACGCAGACCGAGTTCCAGCCCCGGGACATTCACCAGCTCATAACTGTTCACAAAGGTGAAGTCGATGCTGGTGCGGAACCGACCCAGTCCAGTCTGCCAACGATAACCCAGCCTGATATCCGCACCGTCTGAATGTACTTCACCGGCGTTGATCGACTGCTGGGAGATGGTCACCAGCCCTGCTGTTGTGCTGCCTAAGGAGCGCACCACGTCAGGCACCTGGTAGCTCAGTGGATTAACCACACAATCCAGACGCGACAGAGGTATCACACCACCGGCGGCGTTTTTGTTTTTAGCGGGATCTTTGCTCCAGACCGCTTCCAATGCAGCCGGATTACAAGGCGCATAAGGACCAAGTCCTGCATACACAGCACCCGGACTACTGGAAATCGTGCCGTTGTAGACATAGTTCGCGGGATTTTTAGCGGCCTCATTAAAGGCGACGATCTCATGCTGGATTGACGCGATGCCTGGCGCTGGCATCACCCGGTTCTTCACTTCAAAGCGCCAGAAATCAATGTTAACACTGGCGCCTTCCAGAGCACCGCCTGGGGTCCATATAAAGCCGGTGCTGTAGGTATTTGCAGACTCATTGCCGATGTCCGGCGCCGGACGCCCAACGATATACGTGGAGTTTGGTTGTGCATTGTTGTTGACGGCTTCCAACAGGCCTGCCCGGACTTCCTGTCGGCGGATAGGATCGCGGAAAGTGGTTGAACTTGATTCCAGACCTTCTTTTTGAACACCAATATTGGGTGCACGAAATGATTGCGACCATGAGCCTCTCACCAGCCAGTCGTCCGACGGCCGCCAACTCATCGCAACTTTTGGTGTTACTTCGCTGCCAATTGAGCCACCGTAACTTTCCCAGCGCAGCGCGACCTGTGATTCCACTCTATCCCAGAATGGCAGCGACAATTCCGTAAACACGGCTTTGACGTTCCGATCATGGTTATAGTTAAACGCACACATAGAGCATTCGTAATTGTTGCTGACATAGTGATAGCGGTTGGGCTTTCCATCACTGCCATACCCCAGAATGGCATTGGGTAAACCAGGTAGATTAAGTTCTGGCGCAATGGATTTGTTGTTTTGCATGCGGTACTGAGCACCAAAGGCTACTTGTGCCGTACCACCACGCATATCAAACATTTCACCGGCAACCACCGCGTCAATCACACCCAATTTATTGCGTTTATCGCCACGACGCACCGTGGGCAACATCCAGTCAATCATTTCCTGGCTATTGGCCAAGGCAGGGTTAGTCATCTGGGTCAGGAACGGGTTATAGAATTGGCATCCGCCCTGGCCATGGTTGTTACTGGTAAGAGCCAGGGAAATACTTTCGCGCGTGGTGTGCACAAATCCCGGGAAAAAGTACTGGGTAAAGTTTCTGGAGGTTGGAGTCTGCCAGAAACCCGGTTGACCGGAGAAGTTAAAATCACTTCGGCCGTTGGGTGTGCAGTTCGGACCGCCCAGACCGTTTACGGCCAGTTCAGCACGGTCGCGCTGGAAGGTTTTGTATTCAAGTTCAAAACTGGTACCACTCCACGAATAACTGACATCGTAGTTAAAACGTCGGTCACTAAATGCCGTAAATTCACCCTTCAAGCCCATCTGGGCACCAACGGTTTCAGTGAGATTCATGTTGTTACTGGCACCGCTTCTTGGAGCGTTACCAATCACAATATTGGATGACATCGGCACGTTAGGGCCGCCATTAGCCAATGAAATCGGGGCTTTAGTAATGTTTGCCGCTGTTGGCTTGGTCAAACCAACGGCAGGCGCAAAAAACCCAAGTTCCATCTGCTGACCAATGACACTGGAATGCGACCCAGGGGCTGCCAGAAAGAAGCTTGGACCACGAGCACTGTACACACCGCTATCCGCTCGCTGGATATCACTTTTTGACCACTGCATAAAACTGTAAAACTCGGCCGAGTCACTAAAACTATGGTTAAACGCGGCCGCAACACTGTTGCGCTCCATCCCTACGCTGAGCAGACTCCAATGATAGCTGTACTCCCGGCAGGTTGAATTGGGCTGACCACGTTGACTCGTATTGGTACCGGTAAAAAATGGTGTGCCGTCGGTTGAGCTCAAACTCGAACACAGAGGATCGGTGAACAGATTCGAGTTAGCATTGCCGCCCTCCGCCCCCGCCTGCGCCATCAATCCGGTGTTCAGGTAACTGGTATTCAGACGCGAACCAAACGCCGCATTTGAAATCAATCCACCAAGACCACCCACGCTGGCACTGAATTCGGAGTTACCATCAAAATATCGGGCAGCTTCCAGAGGCACGGCGTCGCGGCGAAAGCCCTCACCAGCCAACACAAAATGGGTGGTCTGACTGTCATTTGACCAACCCCAGATCGCGCTGACGGTGCGATCCTGTTTGCCGGGCTCGGTCGCCAGCGCCTGCAAGTCACCATAGATTTCCAGACCTTCAAATTCGGTGCGCATGATCACGTTAACCGCACCGGCTACCGCATCAGAGCCATACAGCGCTGAGCCACCATCGGTCAAGACTTCCAATCGTTCCACCATCACCAATGGAATTGTATTGATGTCTACAAATTCGCCACCCGACGGGGTGGTCGTGGCTGCAGCGACCTGTCGCTTACCATTGATCAAAGTCAGGGTTGAGTTTTCGCCAAGGTTACGCAGGTTAACGTTGGCAGTGCCCGACAAATTACCCATGGCAGCGTTACCACCATCAGTACCTTCGTTGGTAATGGAACCTGAGTTGATTTCAAGATTCTTGATCACATCCCAGATTTGCGCTGCTCCCTGCGCCTCGATGGAGGTACGGTCAACTACGGTCACTGGCGATGGCGCATCAAGCGGGCTACCGCGCAGATAGGAGCCAGTGACCACAACTTCCTCTACTTCACGCTCTTCCTCTTCAGCCGTCTGTAACGCCTGGTTGGTTTGCGCGAAAGCGGGGAAACAGTAAACAGAGGATAACAGACCGGTCAGAAACAGCGCTTTTTTTCGAAAGCCCGGCCATACGCTGGATTGCTGACTAACGTTTTGACGGGATTGGGTATCTAGAAGTCCGACAGAATATAATTTACTCATGAACAGTTCCCCACATTTTTTTATTGTTGGATGTGATCGTTTAGCCGCACTGCGCGTCCTGCGACTGCAACTCGATACATCGCCGGCGCTGATCCATCAGATTTGCCGGCTCAACAGGGAATTGATCTGAATCTATCCAATAAAAAGCGCTATAGCAACAGGATTCAATTCAGAACAAGCGTTTTAATGACGATAGTCAAGCTGACCATCAATCTGCGGATTATGTTTATCGACAGGAATGATAAGTGCAAAAAAAAGGGATGTCCGTGAGGACACCCCTTTTTTTAAACCATACAAACGATCGGTTATAAACTGATCATCACAGCTGCAACAACACGCGTGCGTACAGACGACGGCCACGGCCATCAAACACACCCGCATCATAGTTGATACCACCGGCTTCACGGTATGGAATGGTTGCGTTAAACGCATCCAGTGCCCCAACCGTAAAGATGGTTGTACCCATTCTTTCGTTCGCCCACTCATGGGTGAAACTGTACTGGAGATCGACACTGCGGTAGCTGTCGATACGACGGGTTAGCAAAGCACGAACCTTGTCGTTGGCCGTTCTAAACGCATTGTCGTAGGCCAGATCGCGATAAGACCCGATAAAGCGGGTGATGATCGCTGCGCTGTGGTTATCCTGCATCCAGCTCAGCGTCAGGTTGCCCTTTTTGTCTGGCAATGAACGCACCAGGTTGCCATCACCGGTAGTGCCGGCTGCATCAAACACACCGGTTTCCAGCAGACCAAGTTCCAGGCCGGGTACATTTGTCAGCTTGTACTGACGCACATGGGTGTAATCCATGCTGGCACGGAAGCGACCCCAGTCGTTGCTCCAGGAGTAACCGAGTTTAAGGTCAACACCGTCTGCCGTAATAGTACCGGCGTTGATGGTACCCAGCACGGTTGTGGTCAGTGCGCCCTGGTTCGTACCAAAGGTACGTACAACACCCTCGATCTGGTAGGCAGCCGGGTTTACCACGCAATCCAGGCGCGAGCCTGGGGTGACGTTGCTGTAGCCGGTTACGCCACCAACCGTGGCTTGGGTCGCCGGATTGGTACCAAACTGGGTAGCCAATGCGGTTGGATTACATTTTGTTAACTGATCCAGCGCTGCCCAACCCCCGGTTCGTGTTGCCGGGATAGTGCCGTTCAGAACGTAGTTAGCCGGATTGGCTGCTGCTTCTTTAAACCGTGCCAGTTCATTGGAGATTGCTGAAATACCGGGTTGCGGCAACACTTTGTCGGTCAAATCAAAACGCCAGAAGTCGGCATTCACAGTGAGACCGTCCCATGCGCCTGAACCTGTCCAGATAAAGCCGGCACTGTAGGTATCAGCATACTCGTTACCCACGTCCGGCGCAGGTCCACCCAGGGTATAGGTGAAGTTCGGCAAGGCATTGTCATTGCTGACGGGCAGCAACCCGGCCCGCACGGCCTGGTTACGCAGCGGATCGCGGAAGGTGTTACTGGACGCTTCCAGACCCTCTTCCACAATACCAACGTTAGGTGCGCGGAATGATTGTGAGTACGACGCGCGGAACAACAGTTCGTCCATTGGCCGCCAGCTCAATGCCACCTTGGGTGTCACTTCACTGCCAATGCGGCCGCCGTAACTTTCCCAGCGCAGTGCAACCTGGGTTTCAACGTTCTCGATCAGCGGCAATGACAACTCACCAAACACCGCTTTCACATCACGGTCATTACTGTAATTAAAGATACAGTTAGAGCACTCATAGTTGTTGCTGACGTAATGCGTGGTGTTGGGTGCGCCATTAAGGCCATAGTTCAGAATAGCTTTAGCCAGACCCGGCTGGTTCATCTCTGGCGCAATCGACGCGTTTTCCTGCATACGATACTGCGCGCCAACCGCAAACTGCGCGGTACCGCCTCGCAACTCCATCAACTCACCGGAAACAACTGCATCCAACACGCCCAGTTTGTTGCGTTTGTCGGCTCGCTTGATGGTCGGGTTCATCCAATCCATCAATTCCGCAGAGTTGGCCAGCGCCGGATTAGTCATCTGTGTCAGGAACGGGTTGTAGAACTGGCAACCACCCACACCCATGTTGTTGCTCGTCAGGGCCAGAGCCAAACTTTCGCGGGTAGTAAACACAAAGCCCGGGAAGAAAGTTTGCGTGTAGCCGTTGTAGTAAGCCCGGTTACTGACGTTCCACATGGTGGGAATTGCACCACCAAACGGGCCTGGTGCATCACGGAAGTTAAAGCTGCTGCTGCCGTTAGGCTTGCAGTTTGGACCACCCAGACCGTTGGCCGCCAATTCTGCTCGGTCACGCTGGAAGGTCTGATACTCCTGCTCAAAGCTGGTACCACTCCAGGAATAACTGACGTCGTAGTTAAACCGACGGTCATTCATGGCAAAAAACTCGCCCTTCAGGCCAGCCTGAGCACCCAAAGTATCGGTATTAGTGATGTTGGTATTACCACCGTTGCGCGGCGCATTACCATTCCAGACCGAGGCATAAAACGGTACGTTTAAGCCGCCATTAGCCAGTGCGTTTGGGACATTGGGGATGTTGGTTGGGCGGGTCAAGCCAACTGACGGGGCAAAATAGCCCAATTCAGCACTCATACCGATGCCGTAACCACCAAACGCCGGGTTGCCGGAGTGTGAACCGGGCGCTGCCAGAAACACAGTCGGACCACGGCTGCCGTTAGCACCAGAATCTGAACGCTGGATTTGTGAACCGGAGTATTGGAAGAACGAATAAAACTCAGCCCTCTCACTGAAAGTATGGTTAAACGCACCAGCAATGCTGTCGCGCTCAGAACCAACAGTCATATAACTCCACTCTTCGGTAAATTCGCGACAGGCGCCGCCATTGCCGCCCCGTTGGTCAGTTCTTGTGCCGGTGAAAAATGCGCGACCATCAGCACTCTTCAGACTGGAACACAGTGGATCTGTCAGAATTTGTTCCGGACTTCCGCCCTCTGCCACGTTTCTGGCAGTAATAGCCGTATTTATATAAGAGGTATTGATGCGCGAACCAAAGGCCGGGTTAGCCATTGTTGCACTGATACCGCCTGCAATACCCCCGACAACACCGGTGTATTCCACGTTTTCATCATAAAAGCGGCCGTATTCCACTTTGACCGGATCTCGGCGGAAGGCTTCTGCAGAGATCACAAAGTGAGTATTGCCGCTGTCACTGGCCCAGCCCCAGATAGCACTGGCAGTCTGGTCCTGGTCACCAGGCGCTGCATCCAGCGCCTGTACGTCACCATAGATTTCCAGGCCTTCAAAATCGGTACGCATGATAACGTTGACCACACCGGCCACCGCATCGGATCCGTACAGTGCTGAACCGCCGTCGGTCAACACTTCTACACGCTCTACCATCACCAGCGGAATGGTATTGATATCCACAAACTCACCACCACTACGGGTGACGGTTGCAGCGGACACCTGACGCTTGCCGTTGACCAGCGTCAGTGTGGAGTTTTCACCCAGGTTACGCAGGTTGACGTTGGCGGTACCCGACAACGCTCCGCCTTCACCTGAGCCTTCGTTAGTGAATGAACCCGAGTTAATTTCAAGATTCTTGATGACGTCCCAGATCTGGGCAGCGCCTTGTGCTTCGATTGACGTTCTGTCAACCGTGGTCACCGGTGAGGGAGCATCCAGTGGACTTCCCCGCAGATAGGAACCGGTGACAATAACTTCTTCAATATCAGCATCATCGTTATTGGTATTTGCTTGTTGAGCAAATGCCGGCAGACAACTCATGCATGAAATAATGCCCAGCAGTAATGCATTTTTGCGGAAACCAGGTCTTGTCGACATGGGTGTTCCCCCTCGTGATTTTTTATTGTTGAAAGCATTCGATTGGTTGTGCGCGCATCCTAGCGACTACAATTCGATACTACTCCGGCACGCTATCCATAAACTTGTCCGGAAATACAGGGAATCCATCCGACTCTAACCAATTGAACATATCAACGCAACACAATTTCAACGGGTTCACATTTCTGCTGAATGACTACCATCACAGGTGTCACCATAAGAAACAGTTAGTGAAAAAAGCATCAAGCTGATTGACAAACTGCCAGCCAGAAGACGCATCCAAGGGGTTTATGTTGACGAAAAAAAACCCCGGCGTGACAGGCCGGGGTTTTGATTTAAGCAGCTTGCGCAGGGTCGATTGACCCGTGGCATATTACAGCTGCATCAGCACACGAGCGTACAAGCGACGGCCACGACCATCAAACACGGCGGCATCATAGTTGATGGCGCCAGACTCACGGTAAGGGATGGTGGCATTAAAGGCATCCAACGCACCTACAGTGAATATGGTGGTACCGAGTCTTTCGTTTGACCACTGGTGAGTGTAGTTGTACTGCAGATCCACACTCTGGTAGCTGTCAACGACAGGCTTCATCACTGCACGCACGGCATCATTGGCGGTGCGGAAGGTGTTGTCATACGCCAGATCCTGGTAAGAACCCACAAAGCGGGTAATCACCGCGGCACTGTGCTGCGACTGCATCCAGCTCAGGCTGATGTTGCCTTTGTTGTCAGGCAGTGAGCGCACCAGGTTGCCATCACCGGTGGTGCCGGCCGCATCAAACACGCCGGTTTCCAGCAGACCCAGTTCAAGACCAGGGACGTCCTGCAACAGGTACTGACGTACGTGTGTGTAATCTGCAGCGGCGCGGATGCGACCGAAGTCAGTTTCCCAGCTATAAGCAATTTTCAGGTCAATACCATCAGCAGTGATGGAACCGGCATTGATTGCCTTGAGCTGTGTCGTCGTCAAACCCGCCTGATTGCTACCGAATGAACGGACCACACCGTCAACGGTATAGGCAGCCGGATTTACCACGCAATCCAGACGTGAGCCTGGGGTGACGTTGTTGTAGCCGGTTACGCCACCCACGTTAGCCTGTGTCGCCGGGTTGCTGCCAAACTGAGCAGCCAATGCCGTTGGATTACACGGTGTGTACTGAGCCATCGCAGCCCATGCACCCGTGCGTGTAGACGGTATCGTGCCGTTCAGGATGTAGTTGGCCGGATTGGCCGCTGCTGCCTGAAATGCTGCCAGTTCGCCAGCAATTGCCGAGATTCCCGGCTGGGGCAGAACTTTGTCGGTCAATTCAAAGCGCCAGATGTCTGCTGTCAGACTCAGGCCATCCAATGCGCCCGTTGGTGTCCAGACAAAACCTGTACTGAACGTGTCTGCGTACTCATTACCCACGTCCGGAGCGGGTGCGCCGAGTGTGTAAGTGGAGTTAGGCAGCGCATGCTCATTGCTGACCGGCAGCAACCCGGCCCGTACTGCCTGGTTACGCAGTGGATCACGGAAGGTGTTGCTGGCGGCTTCCAGACCTTCCAGCACAATGCCGGAGTTTGGAGCGCGGAATGACTGCGAGAAAGAGCCACGGAACAACAGATCATCACTGGCACGCCAGCTCAGAGCCACTTTGGGTGTCAACTCACCACCAATACGCCCGCCGTACTCTTCATATCGCAGCGCGATCTGAGACTCAATGTTTGTCCAGAACGGCAGTGACAATTCGGCAAACACTGATTTCACGTCACGTGTATTGTCGTAGTTAAACGCACACTGGGAGCATTCAAAGTTGTTGCTGACGTAATGCGTCGTGTTTGGCGCACCATTGCGACCATAACTGAGAATTGCGTTAGGGATACCTGGCTCGTTCAGTATGGGTGCAATTGACTTGTTGTTCTGCTCACGGTACTGACCACCGAAAGCAAACTGCGCCATGCCACCACGCATCTCTGTCAGTTCACCGGAAATCACTGCATCCAGCACCGCCAGTTTGTTGCGTCTGTCAGAGCGTTTGACGATCGGGTTCATCCACTCCATCAATGCCGGATCATTGGCCAGCGCAGGATTGGTCATCGCAGTCAGGAACGGGTTGTAGAACATGCAACCGTCTTTACCCTGGTTGTTACTGGTCAAACCCAGAGAAATGCTTTCACGGGTAGTGAACACAAAACCGGGGAAGAAGGTCTGGGTATAACCGTTGTAATACGCAGCGTTACTGGCATTCCATATGGTTGGCAAGGCGCCGCCCAGCGGACCACGCTCATCACGGAAGTTGAAGTCACGGATACCATTGGGTGTACAGTTTGGACCACCCAAACCGTTGACCGCCAGTTCAGCGCGATCACGCTGGAAAGTGCGGTATTCCTGCTCAAAACTGGTGCCGCTCCACGAATAACTGACATCGTAGTTGAACCGTCTGTCACCGGCAGCGTAAAACTCACCTTTTACACCGGCCTGAACGCCCAGTGTTTCTGTATCAGTGACGTTATCGTTGCCACCGGTACGCGGGAAGTTGCCTGCGTTGATCGCATTGTAAAACGGCACGTTAAGCCCGCCGTTTGCGAGCGTGTTTGGCGAATTGGGGATACTGGTCGGGCGGGTCAGGCCAGCCTTGCCAGCATAATAGCCAAGTTCTGCCGTCTGGCCGATGGCATAACCACCCCAGGCCGGGTTGCCTGCGTGTGAGCCTGGCGCTGCCAGAAACACGGTAGGGCCACGTGACACATTTGCACCAGAGTCAGCACGTTCGATGCTGGTATCTGAATATTGGAAGAAGGAGTAAAACTCGGCTTTTTCGCTAAACACATGGTTAAAGGCACCGGCAAAGCTGTTGCGCTCAGTACCAACCTGCATAAAGTTCCACTCGTCTGTGCGCTCGCGGCACACACCACCTTTGGAACCACGCTGATCTGTGCGCGTCCCGGTGAAGAACGGCGTGCCGTCCGCAGACGTCAGTGTTGAACACAAAGGATCCGTCAACACCTGTGTGGCGTTGCCACCCTCGGCGACGTTGCGGGCCGTAATGCTGTTGTTGAGATAGGCGGGATTGATCCGCGATCCAAACGACGGGTTGGCCATGGTGTTGGATATGGTACCGGTCACAGAGCCGACCTGGCCGGAATACTCAACGTTTTCATCGTAAAAACGGCCAAATTCAACGGGCACGCCGTCACGACGGAATGCTTCAGCGGACAATACAAAATTGGTGTCGCCGCTGTCACTGCCCCAGCCCCAGATGGCGCTGACCGTCTGATCCTGTTTACTGGTCGCTGATTCGAGCGCCTGGACATCACCATAAATCTCCAGACCTTCAAAATCGGTACGCATGATCACGTTGACCACACCAGCGACAGCGTCAGAACCGTAGAGCGCAGATCCGCCATCGGTCAATACTTCGACGCGCTCGACCATCACCAACGGAATGGTATTGATATCCACAAACTCGCCACCACTGCGCGTTGTTGTCGCGGCTGAAACCTGACGTTTGCCGTTAACCAGCGTCAGTGTTGAGTTTTCACCGAGATTTCTTAAATTGACGTTTGCGGTTCCTGAAAGAGCATCTCCCTCGCCTGCTCCCTCATTGGTGAATGAACCTGAGTTGATCTCCAGATTCTTGATGACATCCCAGACCTGCGCAGCGCCCTGCGCCTCGATACTGGTTCTGTCTACCGTTGTTACCGGTGACGGGGCATCCAGTGCGCTGCCCCTGATGTAGGATCCGGTTACAACTACTTCTTCGATATCGTCTGGCGCCGTATTCTGCGCCGTGTTCTGGGCAAACACTGGCAGACAGGTGATTGCTGTCATGACCCCGATAAACAAGCGGGTCCTTTTGATACTCCCAAGCCGTGTGGACATGGTAAACCTCTCTTTATTTTTGTATGTAAAATGCCAAAAAACTTCGGTTACATGCTGCTTATTTGTCTTGCAAAACAGTAACTACTCCGTGCGAATCGGCCAGCAACAGGCAGAAAAAAGACACACGGTACGTCTACGGAAAAGCGCCGCAACGATAGCCAAAGGCTTACGCTAATGCAAACGTCTTCATACTGAACGCGTTAAATTTGCCGTAAATACATGTGACAAATGCGCCTTATCACCTAGCGTGATCGCCACGGCACACTGTTTGTAAGGCACTCTCCAAAAGTATATTTGTAACAATGCCTTAGTAGGCTAGAATGGCTCGCGTTATTCATCGGCCGTTATCCATCTGCCGCGAGGTTCAGCACATTATGAAATCCGACATAGCAAACCCCAGAGACAAAGGCGCTGAACTCAAGGCCAAACAGGTGGTTGCCAACGATAAACCCCGCCACCTGTTCTCCTACCAGCGCTACTGGGCCGAGTGTTTTGGCACAGCTCCCTTTTTGCCGATGTCGCGGGCAGAGATGGATGAACTGGGCTGGGACAGCTGTGACATCATCATCGTCACCGCAGACGCCTATGTTGACCACCCCAGTTTTGGTATGGCAGTGGTGGGCCGCCTGCTGGAAGCCCAGGGCTTTCGCGTCGGCATCATTGCGCAGCCGGCCTGGGATAGTGCAGAACCTTTTAAGGCACTGGGAGAACCCAACCTGTTTTTCGGCGTGACCGGCGGCAACATGGACTCGTTGATCAACCGCTATACCGCAGACCTGCGCATCCGCACCGATGATGCCTACACACCCAATGCCGAAGCCGGAAAACGTCCGGACCGCTCGGTGATTGTGTACAGCCAGCGCTGCCGTGAAGCCTATTACAATACGCCCATTGTGATTGGTGGTATTGAAGCCAGCCTGCGACGTATTGCCCAGTATGATTACTGGAGCGATCAGGTCAGACAGTCTGTATTGATTGATTCAAACGCGGACATCCTGTTGTTCGGCAATGCTGAACGTGCGCTGGTTGAACTGGCGCACAAAGTCGCTGCTGGCAAATCCATTGACCAGCTGACCGATCTGCGCGGAACTGCGATAGTGCGCCGCACCATACCTGCCGGCTGGACTGAAATTGACTCCACGCGGATTGATTGGCCGGGCCGCATCGACCAGATATCCAATCCCTACGATGCTCCACATGACCAGATCAGCGAACCCGACGCCCGCAAGCATCGCGAGTCCTCAGAGGCTAAATTTGCAGATCCCGACGTCGCACCCATTCGCATTATTCCGTTGCCGCTGCACCGCAAATTTGACAGCGACCCAGATAAAACCTACATCCGTCTGCCTTCTTATCAAAAGGTCAAGAAAGACCCGGCACTGTATGCGCACGCCTCACGCGTCTTGCATCAGGAAGCCAATCCTTACAACGCCAAAGTGCTGGTGCAAAAACACGGTACCTTAGAAGTGTGGGTGAACACGCCACCGATTCCGTTGGAAACCGATGAACTTGATGGTGTGTTTGATCTGCCCTATGCGCGCACCCCGCACCCCTCGTACGGGACCGCTCGCATACCGGCGTATGACATGATCAAGACCTCAGTCAACATCATGCGCGGCTGTTTTGGCGGCTGCACGTTCTGTTCGATAACCGAGCATGAAGGTCGCATTATCCAGAGCCGTTCAGAAGAATCCATTCTCAAGGAAATCGAAAAAATCCGTGATATGGTCCCGGGCTTTACCGGCACCATTTCGGATCTGGGCGGCCCAACCGCCAACATGTACAAACTCAATTGCAAATCACACGACATCCAGAAAAGTTGCAAACGTCTGTCGTGTGTGTTCCCAACCATCTGTCAGCACCTGAACACGGATCACAGCCCGACAACGCAGTTATACCGCAAGGCTCGCGCCATACCCGGCGTTAAAACCGTGGCGATTGCGTCAGGCCTGCGTTACGACCTGGCATTGCGTGACCCGGAGTATGTTGAAGAACTGGTGACACATCACGTGGGCGGTTATTTAAAAATCGCCCCGGAACACAGCGAAGAAAACACGCTGTCCAAAATGATGAAACCCAGCATCAGTTCGTACGATGAATTCAAAAAGATGTTTGACCATTTTTCAGCCAAGGCCGGAAAAAAACAGTATCTGATCCCTTACTTCATCGCCGCTCACCCGGGGTCGGATAATGAAGACATGCTCAACCTTGGCATGTGGTTAAAAAAGAACAAGTTCCGGCCCGATCAGGTTCAGACTTTTTACCCGTCACCGATGGCACTGGCGACCGCTATGTACTATTCCGGAAAGAATCCGCTTAAAAAAGTAACGTATAAAAGCGAGTCAGTGGAATCCTGTAAAGACATCGAGCAGCGGCGCATTCAAAAGGCCTTCCTGCGTTATCACGATCCTAAAAACTGGCCGATGCTGCGTGTCGCGCTGAAACAAATGGGTCGTGAGGATATGATCGGAACCGGGCCCCAACATCTGGTGCCGCCGGACAGGCCAGGACGCGGGCCAACCCGCCCGCCCGTCAAACCCCTCAAGCAGCGTCCGGGCATGAAAGCCGCTGCACGCTCACAGGGGGCCCGACAGCCACCCGTCAAGTAACAATCGATACGTTAAACGAGAATCATTGCTTGACGATAATGGTTCTCGTTTGTATTATGCGCCACGTTCAGGGGTGCATATGCCAATTCAGAGCCGCACTCCTGTATGACGATCCTTTGGGTAGTATCGGGAGCGCAAACCTTGCAACACACCATATCAGCTGTCTTCTCAAGCATCAGCAAACGTCGTCCACTGGCCAACGCCATGGCCCTGCTGGGCGCCTCAGTCATGCTGCCGTATGCCGGCGCGCTGATGGCACAGGAAGAGACTGAAGGATTACGACTGCCTACTATTCTGGTCGTTGGCAATAATCCTGCTGATGTCTCCCGCCAGCCCGGCGCAGTGTCGCTGGTTCAGTTGGAAGAACTGATTCTGCGGCAGCCACGCTCAACAGAAGAAGCGCTGCGCAATGTACCCGGCATCACCATCAAACCTGAGGAAGAGAGCGCTATTGTTGCCAACATCGGCATGCGTGGACTGAGCTCCGGCGACTACAAAACATTGATTCTTGAGGATGGTGTTCCGGTGGCTCCGGGTCTGTTTGTTGGCAACGGTCGTTACTACAACCCACGTATTCAGCGCATGGAAGGCATTGAAGTGCTCAAAGGCGCGGCGTCACTACGCTATGGCCCCAGTACCATTGGCGGCGTAATCAACTATGTCACCAAACAGCCGCGGGACACTGTAGAAGTCACCTTGCGTACCGGCACGTGGGATACCCGCGAAGCCACTGTGGAAGCGGGCGCCAGCTCAGACTCCGGCGATGCCAGCTTTGGCATCATCGCCAGTCAGGTCAGCAGTGATGGCTTTCTCAATAAGGCTTATGACACGACCGATATCATGATCAAGGCCGGCATGGCGATTGGCAACAATCAGCGTGTCAGTATCAAGTACACGGACTATGCCAGCGATGCCAATATTTCTTACCGTGGTCACTTTCTGCAGGAGTACCTTAACGAGGCCAGCAATAATCCGGCACCCGATGATTATTACCTGACCGAACGCCGTTCTCTTGACCTGAATCATGAGTGGGATATCAGTGCCACGGCGCGATTGAATACCTTGGTGTTTGGCAGTGATATGTTCCGTGACTATTGGCGATTTAATACCAATAACGCTGCATCAGCCGCCGCCAGCCGCTGGGTCTACACCGACACACTCAACGGCAACAACCGGGCTTTTAAGCGCTTTGGCATAGACACCCGCCTGCATGTCGAGCATCAACTGTTTGTGGTGGCCAGTGAAACAGAGATCGGCCTGCGGTACATGGATGAAGAAATGGATGATAAAACGGTGCAGGCTACCCGGGCATTGCCGCGCTCCGGGCCACTGGGCAGAGACGCACTGGACAGTGCAGAAAGTTATGCACTGTACGCACAGAACCGATTCCTGCTCACTGAAACACTGGCGTTAACCGCAGGTTTGCGCGTTGAACAGTACGAGCAATACCGGCTGGACCGCCGACGACATGACGCACAAGGTAATTCCGCCGGCACCACTAACAGTGAAGTGATGCCCGGTATCGGCATGAGCTGGCAGATGAATCCCCAGGCCCAACTGTTTGGAAGCGTGTACAAAGCATTCTCCCCGTCATTAAACGGTGATGCACTGAATGGTCTGCAGGATCAGCAGCTGGACGCCGAGCGGTCGCTAAACATGGAACTTGGGATACGTGGCGCTAACCAGCACATGACTTATGAATTTGCCTGGTTCCGGATGAACTTTGACAACCAGATCATTCCGGCCAACAGCAACTCTCAGTTCCAGGTCACCAATGGCGGCAAAACATTGCATCAGGGATTGGAGTTCGGCACAGGTGTTGACCTAGGCGCAGGTTTTAATCTGAACGCCAATGCGACTTATGTCACTGACGCTGAATTCCGTGGCGACCGGGTGACACGCACCGGAGCCATAACAACACAGGATGGCAACCGCATACCCTACACGCCCGAGCTGACGGCCAACCTGACGCTGGAGCACGAGCGAGGCAATCTGCGCTCAGGCATCAGCATGCACTACTCCAGTGATCAGTACACCGATGTGTTAAACGTCACTCCGCTGACCGAAAGCATCACCGGATTTTTTACCGGTCAGGTGCCGTCTTATACGCTGACAGACATTTTTGTGGTGTACGCCGTCAATGATCAGCTAACAGTGAATGCCAACGTAAAAAACCTTGCTGACAAGCACTACATCGCCAGCTTGCGTCAGGGTATTTATGTTGGGCCGGAGCGCAGTGTTGATGTGGGGTTGCGTTATCGTTTTTGATGTTTGAAGTGAGCCGCCTAACCGCACCAGCGGGGTTGTAATGGTCGCTTCTGGCACTGGTCGTCTGAGTGTGCCCCGCTGATTTGAGCGATGCAGTCTGAATCACTTTTTATTCTTAAGCGCCTGCTCAAACAACGAAGCCATCGTCCCCGTCGACCGCTTGTTCTGCGCCGCGGCCTCAAAATCCTTTTTACGTTTCGCCGACTCAGCCGTCGTAGGTGCCGGGCGATCAGCCTTGGGGGCCGCCTCGCCTGGTAATGGATCAGACAAACGCATGGTCAACGCAATACGTTTGCGTTCACGATCAACCTCCAGCACTTTGACTTTGACAATTTGCCCCGCCTTCACCACCTCATGCGGATCTTTGACAAATTTCTCCGCCAAGGCAGAGATATGCACCAGCCCATCCTGATGCACACCAACATCCACAAACGCTCCAAAATTGGTCACGTTGGTGACTGTACCTTCCAGCATCATACCGGGCACCAGATCCTTAATCTCTTCCACACCTTCTTTTAACTCCGCGGTGACAAATTCACCACGCGGGTCGCGCCCGGGCTTCTCAAGCTCACGCAGAATATCCAACACGGTTGGCAGGCCATATTTTTCGCTGATGTAATCTTTGGCATTCAGACTACGTAAAAAAGCACCACCACCAATCAGTGATTTGACGTTACGTCCGTGACGTCGGGCAATTTCTTCCACTAATGCATAAGATTCCGGATGAACCGCTGATGCATCAAGCGGGTTCTCGCTTTCCTGAACCCGTAAAAAACCAGCTGCCAGTTCAAAGGTTTTATCGCCAAAACGCGGTACTTTTTTCAGCTGCTCACGGGTGCGGAACTGGCCGTTTTTATCACGAAATTCCAGAATATTGTTCACCAGTGTCTGTGTTAAACCTGAAACGCGTTTTAATAATGGCGCTGATGCAGTATTGATATCCACGCCCACTGCGTTGACACAATCCTCGACCACAGCGTCCAGCGAGCGAGACAGTTTGACTTGACTGACATCATGCTGGTACTGCCCCACACCGATTGACTTGGGTTCGATTTTGACCAATTCAGCCAAGGGGTCCTGCAAACGCCGCGCGATGGAAACCGCGCCACGGATGGTTACATCCAGATCCGGTAACTCCTGTGATGCAAACTCAGATGCCGAGTACACCGAGGCACCTGACTCATTCACAATCACTTTTTTCACCTTGAACTGCGGGAAGGCTTTGCAGAATTGGCCGACAAAACTGTCGGTTTCACGCGATGCAGTGCCATTTCCAATACTGATCAGCTGTGCATTGTATTTCTCGCAAAGTTTTTTCAGTACCAGTGCCGCTTCTTCTATTTTGTTTTGCGGGGCATTAGGAAAAATAGCGTGGTGATCAAGCACCTTGCCAGTCTCGTCGACCACGGCTACCTTGACTCCTGTTCGCAGTCCCGGATCCAGGCCGATGGTGACTTTTTTACCCGCGGGAGCAGCGAGCAGCAGGTCTTTAATATTACGTGCAAACACCTCAATCGCGTCAGTTTCTGCTTGATCGCGCAGCTCAGTCAGAAAGTCGGTCTGCAGATGGCTATGCACCTTGACCCGCCACGTCCAGCGCACCACATCCTGCAGCCAGCTGTCAGCCGCGCGTCCCTGCTCCCTGATCAGCCAATGGTTGGCAATCATCGCTTCACAGGGATGTTTGACAGGCGCAGCCTCGGGATTCACCGGTATATCAATTTTCAGATTTAGAATGCCTTCATTGCGAGCGCGGAACAGTGCCATGGTGCGATGCGACGGAATTTTGGTAACCGCTTCGGAGAACTCGAAATAATCGCGATACTTGGCACCTTCCAATTCTTTGCCGGCAATCAGTTCCGACATCAGGTGTGCACTGTTCCAGAAATAATCACGCAATCGCCCCAGCAACGTTGCATCTTCACCAAACTGTTCTATCAGAATATAACGCGCGCCTTCCAGTGCTGCCTTAACATCCGCAACGCCCA